>NZ_JBIVBY010000088.1:0-1067 GCF_044746405.1 Pseudomonas sp. NPDC086251 | reverse complement strand
GTCCTTTTTTACACTGGCAAAAGTCACAAGATGGGCGAGGTGCATGACGGCGCCGCGACCACAGACTGGATGGTGCAGGAGCAGGAGCGTGGTATTACCATTACTTCTGCTGCTATTACCGCCTTCTGGCAGGGTTCCGAGAAGCAGCACAAGGACCAATACCGCTTCAACGTCATCGACACCCCGGGCCACGTTGACTTCACTATTGAAGTTGAACGTTCCCTGCGTGTTCTCGACGGCGCGGTCGTTGTGTTCTGCGGCACCTCGGGTGTTGAGCCTCAGTCGGAAACCGTATGGCGTCAAGCCAACAAATACGGCGTTCCACGTCTTGTTTACGTAAACAAGATGGACCGTGCTGGTGCGAACTTCCTGCGCGTGATCGGTCAGATCAAACAGCGTCTGGGTCACACCCCGGTGCCAATCCAGTTGGCTATCGGTTCCGAAGACAACTTCCAGGGTCAGATCGATCTGATCGCCATGGAAGCTGTTTACTGGAACGACGCTGACAAAGGCATGGTTCCACGTCGCGAGCCTATCCCTGCTGAACTGCAGGCGTTGGCTGACGAGTGGCGCGGCAACATGGTTGAGGCTGCGGCCGAAGCCAGCGAAGAGCTGATGAACAAGTACCTCGAAGGTGAAGAACTCACCAACGCGGAAATCAAGGCCGCTCTGCGTCAGCGTACTATCGCTGGTGAGATCGTTCTGGCTGTTTGCGGTTCTTCCTTCAAGAACAAGGGTGTTCCCCTGGTTCTCGACGCCGTTATCGACTACCTGCCTGCTCCTACCGACATTCCTGCCATCAAGGGTACTGACCCGGATGACGAGACCAAGGAAATGGAGCGTCACGCAGACGACAGCGAGCCGTTCTCGGCTCTGGCGTTCAAGATCGCTACCGACCCATTCGTGGGTACCTTGACCTTCGTCCGCGTTTACTCGGGCGTGTTGGCCTCCGGCGACGGCGTGATCAACTCGGTTAAAGGGATGTGAGAGCGCGTGGGTCGTTTGGTGCAATTGCAGGCTAGCGGCGGTGTAGAAATCTAGGAAGTAGGCGCTGGTGACATCGCGGC
>NZ_JBIVBY010000086.1:0-1351 GCF_044746405.1 Pseudomonas sp. NPDC086251 | reverse complement strand
GCCTGCAAGTAAGCCTTTTCGTCATAGACGGTGCGGGTTTTCCAGCACTGATAGACGATTCTGATCCACTTAAAAGCGAGTGCTCTCAGGGCCGCCTGGTATGAGCAGCCTTTCGCCCGCTGCTGCCGATAGTAAGCCTCGGCCCAGGTTGATTGAGGGATGCTGTGAGCGGCCCATTCGACAAAGGTCTGACGCAAGAAGGTTGAGCATCGGAAGCGCCAATACACGACTTTCTTCTTGCCGCTGCGCTGGGTAACGGGTGCGATTCCGGCATAGCGCTGCATCGCATTGGCGTCGCTAAATCGCTCGCGCTGTTCACCAAAAGCCACCATCAGGCGCGGTGCAAGCTGTTGGCCGGCGCCAGGGAGTGCCTTGAAGATCGGGTAATCGGCCAAGCTGTTGGCCGTTTCTTCGATCTCGCGATCAAAATCCTTGAGGGTGGAAATGAGCCCTTTGAGTTGCGACGCCAAGGCGGTGGCGTACAACTGCGAAGGACGTATGACCCCCGGGTCCTGCGTCAAAGGCATCGCGCGGGTGATGATTTCCCAGCGCGCTTGATTGAGTTGAGGGTGACGAGCGTTGTGCTCGCTAAAGAACTTGAGAAAAGTACTCTGACGAGAACGCTTGAGGTGTTCAAGCGTGGGCCAGCGCATCAGAAAGTCACAGAACAGCACGGTGTCATGATTGCTAAATAGCTCCAGGGCCAATGGATAATACTGTTTGAGCGTACAGATCAAGCGGTTGCTGACCTTTACTCGCTCATCAACCAGTGCCCGCCGATGTTCTGTCAGGCTGGCCAAACTACGCATGGCCGGGCTTTGCGGCATCAACTGGGGAAATCGTTGGGGATAGCTGAGCAACAACTCAAGCGCCCATTGAGCATCGGTCGGATCATCCTTGGCACCGCTGCGGACAAAGGTTTTACGGTGTTTGGCCAAGGTGCTCGGATTGATGGGAAACAGGCAAAAGAACTCGTACTTTTGCAGGGCTGCCACCAACGGGCCCTTGTTCAGCTCAAGAGCAATCGCAATCGGAGCGCCGTAGCGCTCAAACAACGCTTTCGCCCAACGATCAATCGATTGGGGCGTATGGGCGATGACAGAGAAATGCTGCCGAGTTTCCCCCGCGACCTGCAAGCACACGTCGTGCTTGGTATCTGCCCAATCTATTCCGACATAAGCAGTGAATTTCTGAGACAGGAGCGTTTGCATCAACAACCTCCACAGGCGCTAAAGTACATGCAGGGACATGCATGCTTGCGTCCAGCGAAAGCGATATAGAGAGCCGTGTCGGGCTTTCCCTGAGTATTCGTTAAGGGCGCAAGCGCACCTGTGGGCTCGAAGGTGAGGGG
>NZ_JBIVBY010000085.1:0-1359 GCF_044746405.1 Pseudomonas sp. NPDC086251 | reverse complement strand
CGCAGGTCGGCTTGCCCCACACTCCATCGGCAGCAGGGAAGGGCGGCTTGGAGCGCGGGTTGGCTCGGGGGCCTTCGAGGTAGTTGATCAGTGCGGTTTCTTCAACGCAGATATACCGCCCGGCGCCGGTGTGGACGAACAGCTCGAAATCGAAGCCGCTGCCCAGGATGTTTTTACCCAGCAGACCGGCTGCCTTGGCTTCTTCCACGGCACGGTTCAGGTGCTTGGCGGCGGTGGTGTATTCGCCACGCAGGAAGATGTAGCCGCGGTAGGTTTTCAGCGCGCGAGCACTGATCAGCATGCCTTCGATCAGCAGATGGGGCAGTTGCTCCATCAGCATTCGGTCTTTCCAGGTGTTCGGCTCCATTTCATCCGCGTTGCACAGCAGGTAGCGGATGTTGATGGATTCGTCTTTGGGCATCAGGCCCCACTTGACACCAGTGGGGAAGCCTGCACCGCCGCGACCTTTCAGGCCGGCGTCTTTCACGGTCTGGACGATGTCGTCCTGAGCCATGTCGGCGAAGGCTTTGCGCGCCGCGGCGTAACCGTTCTTGGCCTGGTACTCGTCGAGCCAGACAGCTTCGCCGTCATCACGCAGACGCCAGGTGAGCGGGTGAGTCTCGGCCGACCGCTTGATGCGGTTGGCAGGACCGAAGGAAGTCAGGGTCATACGTAGCCCTCGAGCAATTTGGCAACGCCGGCAGGCTGCACATCACCGAACGTGTCGTCGTCGATCATCAACGCCGGCGCCTTGTCACAGTTGCCGAGGCAGCAGACCGGCAGCAGGGTGAAACGACCGTCGGCGGTGGTCTGACCCAGGCCGATGCCCAGATTGCTCTGGATTTCGCTGACAACCGATTCGTGGCCGCCGATGTAGCAGACCATGCTGTCGCAAACGCGAATGATGTGGCGGCCGACAGGCTGGCGGAAGATCTGGCTATAGAACGTCGCCACGCCTTCAACGTCGCTGGCCGGAATGCCGAGGATCTCGCCGATGGCGTAGAGCGCGCCGTCAGGCACCCAGCCACGTTCCTTCTGGACAATCTTCAGGGCTTCGATCGACGCCGCGCGCGGGTCTTCGTAGTGATGCAGCTCGTGCTCGATGGCCGAGCGCTCGGTTTCGCTCAGGGCGAAACGGTCTGTCTGGATAAGCGTGCTATTCATGCTTAGCGGTCCACGTCGGCCATAACGAAATCGATACTACCCAGGTACGCGATCAAGTCCGCGACCATGCTGCCTTTGATCACCGAAGGGATCTGCTGCAGGTGCGGGAAGCTTGGGGTGCGAATCCGGGTGCGGTAGCTCATGGTGCCGCCATCGCTCGTCAGGTAATAACTGTTGATGCCCTTGGTCGCTTCA
>NZ_JBIVBY010000084.1:0-1373 GCF_044746405.1 Pseudomonas sp. NPDC086251 | reverse complement strand
GAGAGTGTCAGATTTTTTGTGTGCGGGCCGATAACGGCCTGCCGTTAGGCAGGCCTTCATTTCACCAGTTTGGTCTGATGAATCGATCTCCGTACAAAACCGCAAACTGATTCATGGCGCTTTTCCAGTCATGGGCTGCACTGCCCCAATTGGAAGTGATGTTTTGCAGCGCCAGCCAGATCAGTTTCGTCGCTGCCTCGTCGGTTGGAAAGTGACCTCTTGTCTTGATGATTTTGCGCAACTGAGCATTGATGCTTTCGATGGCGTTGGTGGTGTAGATCACTTTTCGTATGGCCGGCGGGAACACGAAAAATGGGATGACTCGGTCCCAGGCTCGCCTCCATGCTGCCGCTATCGTTGGATATTGCTTGCCCCAAGGTCCTGTCTCGAAGGCCGCCAAAGCTTGTTCGGCGACTTCAGCATTGAGCGCTTGATAGATCGGTTTCAGGGCTTTGGCCAGCTCGCGACGTTTGTCCCACGCCACGTAATCAAGGCTGTTGCGGATCAAATGGACGATGCAGGTCTGCAGCGTTGCCTTAGGGAACACCGCACTCAAAGCTTCCGGCATGCCTTTAAGGCCGTCAGTTACCGCGATCAAAACGTCCTCGACGCCTCGGGTTTTTAGGTCGTTGAAGACTTTCATCCAGAACTTGGCCCCCTCGGTGTTCTCGATCCAGATCCCCAAAATATCCCGGGTGCCGTCGGGCAGCACGCCCAGGGCCAAGTAGATGGCCTTGTTGCGAACCACGCCTTCGTCACGGATTTTGACCCGCAGCGCATCGAAGAAAATGACCGGGTACATAGGCTCAAGTGGCCGTTGTTGCCAAGTACCGACTTCCTCCAGAACAGCGTCGGTGACCGAGCTGATGAAGTCGTGGGAGACGTCAGTCCCGTACTGTTCGGAGAGAAATGCACGAATCTCGCGAACACTCATGCCGCGGGCATACATGGCAATGATCTTGTCATCGAAGCCTGTAAACCGGCGCTCGTGTTTGGGGATCAGGATCGGAGCAAAGCTGCCATCGCGGTCTCTGGGAATATCCAGGCGCAACGGGCCGTCATCGGTCAGCACGGTCTTGCCGCTTCGGCCGTTACGCTGGTTACTCGAATCCTCGGGGCGCTCCGCGCCCTGAGGATAACCAAGGTGGTGCCCCAACTCGGCATCAAGGGCTCGCTCGATAAGCGCCTTCTTGAACGCCATCGAGGCATCCTGAATGGCTTCGGCACTCATCGGGCCGCTGACGAACTGGTCGATCAGCTCTTTGGGAATGGATGGAAGGTCACGCTGGGCCTTACTGGCCGGTTTCTTTTTGGTCGGCATACATGCACCTCTGCAACATGTTATGCCCGAACACAAAATTTATGACACTCCC
>NZ_JBIVBY010000083.1:0-1432 GCF_044746405.1 Pseudomonas sp. NPDC086251 | reverse complement strand
GACTCGCCCCCGCATTCAACCCGCTTTTGAACACTGCTACCCGGTTGCATCTATGTATCAGGCCTGTTCGAGGAAGCCTGCAACGGCTTCTGGCCAACATTGGGTAAGCTCGCGGTATGCCGATTACAGGAAGGCCTCAAGGGCCAGTAGCAGCTTAGGCATCAATCCGCGACGGTCTGACCTGGGGTCAATGTTCTTCAGCATGGGTTGGAGCGGCTTAACGCCCCGGTGGCAGAACTCGGTGATCAGTGACTCATCGCTGCCTCCTGGGCAGTGCCCGGCTGACGACGATACGTCTGGTCGTTTTGCAGCAGCACCCAGAGGATGCGCAGATTGCGGTTGGCCAGTCGCACCGCCGCCTCCTTGCGACCCAGACGGTCTAGCCAGCGCTGGAGACGTTGGTCGTCCGGCTGCTGTGAATCGGGTCGTAGCTGTCTTAAAACGGCGTGAGCGCCCTGGATCATCAGGCTGCGCAAGTAAGCATCGCCCTGCTTGCTCATCTTGCCCAACCGGGTCTTCTCGCCGCTGCTGTGCTGGCTGGGCACCAAGCCGAAGTAGGCGGCGAACAAGCGGGCGTTGGCGAAGCGTTCAGGCGCGGTCTGCTTGGCCAACAGCGCCGTGGCGATGATCGGGCCAACACCGCGCACCGTCATCAGCCGCTTCGCCGTCTCGTCCGCCTTCGCCGCGGTTTCCAGGCGACCGGTCAGCACGTTGACGCGTTCGCCCAACTGCTCCCATTCGCCCAGCAGCTCGGCGATCAGTTCGCGCAGCAAATCGGGCAACGGCTGGGTGGCATCTTCCAGTACCCGAGGCACGAGCTGGCTGATCGCGAGTTCACCCTGCGCCATGGCCACCCCGTGTTCCAGCAGTAAACCACGCATCTGATTGCCGACCGCCGTGCGTCGCCGCACATAGCCCTGCCGAGCCCTGTGCAGAGCCTGCATCGCCAGCGCCGCGGCACTCTTGAGCGGTACGGCTGAAATCTTGCAATCGCGGCCTGCGCGCAAGATCGCCAAGGCATCGTTGCGGTCGTTTTTCGGACCGCTGCGATGATTGGCGACCAACTGGGCCGGCAGGATGCGCACGGGATTACCCTGCGTTTGCAGCAATCGCGCCCAGGCCTGAGCGCCCGGCCCGGTTTCGACCAACACCGTCACGCTCGCTGGAAGCTTCTGAAGAAAGGCCTGAAAGGCCTCCCGTGACGTGATGCGCTCCTCCAACAACACCTGACCGAGGGCATCCTCCCCGGCCAGTTGGAAGACTCTTTTGGCAAGATCCACCGCCACGGTGGTGCATGCCGTCACATCGGCTGACAAAGACTGGTTGATCGCACTATGCTTTTTCATGGCCTCGCCCTCGCTGTCGTTGGCTTCTATAAGAATGCCACCGTGGCGCACAGACGCCTCGGCTTGGGCGAGTCCATCCAATTACA
>NZ_JBIVBY010000082.1:0-1436 GCF_044746405.1 Pseudomonas sp. NPDC086251 | reverse complement strand
TGGGGTATTGAGTTTTCGGCTCAAGGTCGCCACTCAATGTTGCGCGTTTATATTGATAAGGAAGGCGGCGTGCTGGTGGACGATTGTGCCATTGTCAGCCGTCAGATCAGCGGTGTCCTGGACGTTGAAGATCCAATCGCCGTTGAATATACCCTTGAAGTTTCCTCGCCTGGCATGGAACGCCCGCTGTTCACTATTGAGCAGTTTGCAAAATTTGCCGGTGAACAAGTGAAGATCAAGCTGCGCTCGCCTTTTGAAGGACGACGCAACTTTCAGGGCCTTCTGCGCGGTGTAGAAGAGCAGGATGTCGTGGTGCAGGTAGAAGACCATGAGATCCAATGAAAAGGGCGTACCGGCAAACGTAATTTTTGAAGCGCTGGAGCTGGCCCTGGCCACTGCTACCAAAAAGCGTTTTGAGGACGAAGTTGATCTGCGTGTGGAAATCAATCGCCACACCGGTGCTTACGAGACTTTCCGTCGCTGGACGGTCGTTGAAGAAGCTGACCTGGACGATCCGGCCATCGAAACCTGGCCGAGCAAGGTTGCAGAAACGCATCCTGGCGCTCAGGTGGGTGATGTCGTCGAAGAAAAAATCGAATCGATCGAGTTCGGCCGCATTGCTGCACAGACTGCCAAGCAAGTCATCGTGCAGAAAGTTCGCGAAGCCGAGCGCGCTCAGGTTGTTGACGCTTACCGCGAGCGCCTGGGTGAAATCATCTCCGGCACCGTGAAGAAAGTGACCCGCGACAACGTGATCGTCGACCTGGGTAACAACGCTGAAGCGTTGCTGGCTCGTGAAGACATCATCTCTCGCGAAACCTTCCGGGTTGGCGTGCGTCTGCGTGCGCTGCTCAAGGAAATCCGCACCGAGAACCGCGGCCCGCAGCTGATCCTGTCGCGTACCGCGCCGGAAATGCTGATCGAGTTGTTCCGCATCGAAGTGCCGGAAATCGCTGAAGGCCTGATCGAAGTAATGGCTGCCTCCCGTGACCCGGGTTCGCGCGCCAAGATCGCGGTCCGCTCCAAGGACAAACGCATCGATCCGCAAGGCGCTTGCATCGGTATGCGCGGTTCGCGCGTCCAGGCAGTGTCGGGTGAGTTGGGCGGTGAGCGTGTGGACATCGTCCTGTGGGACGATAACCCGGCTCAGTTTGTGATCAATGCAATGTCGCCGGCTGAAGTGGCGGCAATTATCGTTGACGAAGATGCCCATGCAATGGACATCGCCGTTGGCGCAGACAATCTGGCTCAGGCCATCGGTCGCGGTGGTCAGAACGTGCGTCTGGCTAGCCAGTTGACTGGCTGGACCCTGAACGTGATGACCGAATCGGACATCCAGGCTAAGCAGCAAGCAGAAACCGGCGACATCCTGCGCAACTTCATCGACGAGCTGGAAGTCGACGAAGACCTGGCACAGGTGCTGGTAGATGAAGGTT
>NZ_JBIVBY010000081.1:0-1679 GCF_044746405.1 Pseudomonas sp. NPDC086251 | reverse complement strand
ACTTGATAAAGACCTTGCGGATACGTTTTTTCTCAGTATATGAGTAAGCCATCAGCGTTCCCCAGCTTGGTCACCTGCTTGTTTGGCCCCTCCCGACGGGAGCAGCCAGAAAATCGTGCAAACCCCATGGTTTGCGCCACCGCATCGGGTGGTTACAGCGCGTTACCAGCACCGACCCAGTCGGCTGCCAATAACGGAAAAAGGCCGGTGGCAAGAGCCACCAGCCATCAGCCTTTCGCTTAACGCTCGGGCTGGAGACGCAAAGTCGATGCTTACTTCAGCTCGACTTTAGCGCCTGCTTCTTCCAGAGTGGCTTTGGCTTTGTCAGCTGCGTCTTTCGAAACAGCTTCCAGAACCATGCCAGGAGCGCCGTCAACTACAGCCTTGGCTTCTTTCAAGCCCAGACCGGTCAGTTCACGTACTGCCTTGATCACGTTAACTTTCTTCTCGCCAGCTTCCAGCAGCATGACGTTGAATTCAGTTTGTTCTTCAACAACGGCAGCGACAGCAGCTGGACCAGCGGAAGCAGCGGCAGCGGAAACGCCGAACTTCTCTTCCATGGCCTTGATCAGCTCAACGATTTCCAGAACGGATTTTTCGCCGATTGCTTCGATGATTTGGTCGTTAGTCAGAGACATGACTATAAATTCCTGTATTGGGGTGACAGCCTACGCGGCCATCGAAATAAACAATAAACGCTGAAAGGAGTCGCTCAGCCTTAGGCTGCAGCAGCTTCTTTCTGGTCGCGAAGGGCCGCCAGAGTACGAGCCAATTTGCTGGTTGCGCCTTGAATCACGCTCATCAGCTGAGAAATTGCTTCGTCACGGGTCGGCAGACTTGCCAGTACGTCGATCTGATTAGCTGCGAGGAACTTGCCCTCGAACGCAGCTGCCTTGATCTCGAACTTATCCTGACCTTTTGCGAACTCTTTGAAGATACGAGCAGCAGCGCCCGGATGTTCTTTGGAGAATGCAATCAAGGTCGGGCCAGTGAACACGTCGTTGAGCACGTCATACTGAGTGCCAGCAACGGCGCGCTTGAGCAGGGTGTTACGTACAACACGTACGTAAACGCCAGCTTCACGAGCCTCTTTACGGAGTCCGGTCATAGCGCCTACTGTCACGCCGCGGGCATCAGCCACAACAGCAGACAGGGCAACATTGGCAGCCTCGTTGACTTCAGCGACGATGGCCTTCTTGTCTTCGAGTTTAATTGCCACGGGTTTAACTCCTGCTTGTTACCGTTTCATCCAACCGGAGCCGGATGTCGTTTTGGTGTCTGATTCGGTAAGGAACCGGGAGCACCATCTGCGTAGGCTTGAGGTTTAAGACTTGCGTCGCCTACGGTCTTGGATAGCCCCCGCCAGGCAGGGACCCCAATCTTTCAATTGGCGCAATCGCTTGCGCCAACCTGTGTCTTACGCGTCGAGCGAGCCTTGGTCGATGACCAGACCTGGACCCATGGTGGTGCTCAGGGTAACGCGCTTGACGTAAATACCTTTCGAGGAAGCTGGCTTGATACGCTTCAGATCAGCGATCAGGGCTTCAACGTTTTCCTTCAGGTTGGCGGCGGCGCCGCCGACTGTGCCTCCGGTGGGGGGGTGGGGGCGGGGTTGGGCGCAACGTGGAGCGCGTACCCCCCGCCGCACACAAAAACTAGGCGGCGTGGGGATAGTCTTT
>NZ_JBIVBY010000080.1:0-3113 GCF_044746405.1 Pseudomonas sp. NPDC086251 | reverse complement strand
ATTAGTGCCCCATCCGCGAAAACCGTGTTTGACGTCGGGGATATCTTTAATACTCGGGACAACAATCGTCATGCTGAAGTACATTCGGTACACACCATCATCGGCTGAACGGGATAGGCAGCAAGGATCCAATGAGACGTTAAGCTCATGCTTGGCATGATTCAGCGATTAATTGTGGACATGCTGCCAACTTGCAAACTCATGGGTAAAAAAGCGCTGCAGTAGCGCGCTAATATCTTATTAACAAGCATGATAGGGTAATTAAAAATTGTTATTTTTTAGACGCCTAACCTTCTTGGTTGGCGCGGTATCTCTGAGCATTCCAAGGCGTCCGCACCCGACAAGGTGGGTGGTCAGCTCCCGCCGCTCCAGGCTCGCCCTGATGCGGTAGCCGCACGCCGCAATCGAGATCAAATTAAGATTAATTAAGTTTGTTCCCGCGCCTGAAATTGGTCGAATTGGGGGTATCGCGACGATATCCATAGCGTGAGAAATAGCTTCTGACCACGCCAATCCTGCGTGCTTACTTCGTCATGGGGCTTGATACACAGACTGTAGGCAGTACCATAGGAGGACATGATCGAGCTTGTCTTTATGTTTGGCCACAGTCAGAAGAGGAAGAATGATCGCTCATGCTTTGTCATATTCTCGGCACGCCCCCCTTATTTATCTACCAGGCATCGCCTTGCATCGTTTTAATTGTTTGGCTGATTCACCCCACCCGCCTTGTTTTAAGGAGACCGCTTCAAGTTTAGAAGATATATCAACCCCTGTTATCGATACCAATAAAATTCAACTGAGCAGTAATGAGCCACCGCTGCTAAAAACACCGCATATTTAATGGTCGTCTTCACCGCTCTAAGTTAGGGGGAAGAGTGGGTAATTATCGGGTAGATGTCCCATCAATTACGCTCTGGCGTGCGACGCGCTAAATTCAGTGGTTTTCTTTTTTTTTATGACCTCGCCAAATGCCGAGGCCAGTATGCTGGTTGGCAAGGCGATAAGGCCGATACCACTCATTGCCGTGACGGCGGCCAAGAACCTACCAATGGTAGTGAGTGGATACACATCGCCATACCCCACCGTGGTAAGCGTGACGACCGACCACCACATGGCCCTGGGAATGCTACCAAACTGCTCAGGCTGCACATCACTCTCCACAATATAAAGCGCCATGGATGACGTCAGCATCAGGAGTATCGCGGCACACAAACTGATTAACAGCTCTTCTTTTCTTGCGCGTATCGCGAGGCGAATGTTATGCAAAGCACTTGAGTAACGCCCCAATTTTGCGATGAGCGTAATTCTGATCAATCGCGCCCCGCGGACCAAATACCCCGCCGAACCAATGGCAATCAGCCAGCTGGCCAGCACAATGGCCAACTCCAGCAATGCCAAGGGACTGAAGACATAATGCAACCGGGTTTTGTATTTTGGGTTTTCTGCTGACGCCCACAGTCGCAACAGGTATTCAACCGAAAAAACCATGGCGAATCCTAGCTCAGCTGCCTTAAACAAAGTCTCCCGACCAGCCGTAACGATTTTTTCGGTTTCAAGGATGCCGGTAATCATTGCGGCGACGATCAGAAAGCACAATATTTTATTTGTGATGGATAATCCTTTTTTGTTCCGCAACTGAACGTCCAGCTCGTAAGCGATTAGCTTTCTCCAGTGAACCAGAAGATTGCTCATACGATAACGACGCTAAAGGCTGAGCAGGTCGTACGCATAAAAAAAGGTTTTCGGTTGTTGATGAAAGCCAATCTCGTGTCCTCAGGCAAATGGAAAAGCGGGATTCACGCCAGCGCGGCATGGTTCAAGCTTTCGTCCTAGATGTCTGTAGGTAAACCCTGAAGCAGGCAGTCTAGCTGTGAACGATTGCGGGTGAGCGCTTAGGCACCGAACAGCTTGGCCGGCGGGAGGCGGGCCCCAGCGAAACTCAACCGGTGGAATCGAGCGAGCTGTGTGGCAGAGCCAGGGAAGATAGTCTCGCGTGAGCCGGACATAAAAAATCCGATGACCGGAAATCAGTCATCGGATCTTAAAATGGAACAGTGGTCGCGCATTACTGGCTCATGAAGGCGACTAGGCTTCCTTTACCATAGCGTTGGGAATGAAGGCTTCCTCTTCCGAATCGATGAGATACCACCGGCTATATTTACCCATTTTGGAACTCTCGTAGTTCATCAGAAGAATAGCGTCTTGTGGCTTCGCATTCAGGATGCAGCCTTTCACCGGCTTTGAAACGCCTGCGTCCAATACCGTCATTTGTGCATCGATGCTGAGAATATTACACAGTGGCACCTCGGCTGGAATCATCGCTCGGGTCCCCTTGATAAGATCGGCATGAGCCAAGCCGGCCAGCGACAACGATACGACTACAGCTATCCACGCATTTCGCATTTATGCACTCCTTAAATGAATTGGTCGTTACCCTGAATGAATGTTCTTGGTGGCGATACACATTGCAGACATTCCGGGTGCGTATGGTCACAACATTTCTTCTAACGGTATGTAGGAAAAACCCCAATATCACTTATTGACGTGACGCCATACAATATTTATTGGCTACTGTATTTACCAACTTTGGGGAGGCTGTGGAGCTTGATGAAATTAGAACCTAGGCTGCGGTGCTTTTCATATCTGGCATTAATGCAGCCCGACTTCTAGTGCTTGTCACAAAGCCGAAACCAATCCAGATTTTGGTCGATTAACGGTGTACGGCCAACATCAGGTGGAAGACCGTCGCGATGGTCAGCTCCCAAGCGTTTTGAGGCTATTAAAAATAACGATTTTTAATTATTTTTGCGCCGCCACTGACGGTAAACTTGTTTTTTGCCGTAACGCTTTACATAATAACTTTCTATAATAAATAAAGTAGGTGGTCATTGTTCGCTAGACTAGGTGATTCGAGGAGTTCGTAATGATGAAGTCTTAGGCAGTGACAATTGTTGCCACATACAGGGGGGGGGGCCGAGTTATTCCTAGCATAAACTTGCAATATTTATCAGGCAGCCCCTTTGTTTCGATCTGGGTTGTTTTATGGAGGCGCCAGAACTATCTAATTTGTTTTCCCGTGACATGATAACGATCAATTTCACCAGTTGTCAGGG
>NZ_JBIVBY010000079.1:1432-3114 GCF_044746405.1 Pseudomonas sp. NPDC086251 | reverse complement strand
GGATCAGGCTAAGGTAAAATTTGTGAGTTGCTCTTAATTGAGTATTATCGAATTTTCGGCGAATGTCGTCTTCACAGTATAACCAGATTGCTTGGGGTTATATGGTCAAGTGAAGAAGCGCATACGGTGGATGCCTTGGCAGTCAGAGGCGATGAAAGACGTGGTAGCCTGCGAAAAGCTTCGGGGAGTCGGCAAACAGACTGTGATCCGGAGATGTCTGAATGGGGGAACCCACCTAACATAAGTTAGGTATCTTAAGCTGAATACATAGGCTTAAGAAGCGAACCAGGGGAACTGAAACATCTAAGTACCCTGAGGAAAAGAAATCAACCGAGATTCCCTTAGTAGTGGCGAGCGAACGGGGACTAGCCCTTAAGTGGCTTTGAGATTAGCGGAACGCTCTGGAAAGTGCGGCCATAGTGGGTGATAGCCCTGTACGCGAAAATCTCTTGGTCATGAAATCGAGTAGGACGGAGCACGAGAAACTTTGTCTGAATATGGGGGGACCATCCTCCAAGGCTAAATACTACTGACTGACCGATAGTGAACTAGTACCGTGAGGGAAAGGCGAAAAGAACCCCGGAGAGGGGAGTGAAATAGATCCTGAAACCGTATGCGTACAAGCAGTGGGAGCCCACTTTGTTGGGTGACTGCGTACCTTTTGTATAATGGGTCAGCGACTTATTTTCAGTGGCGAGCTTAACCGAATAGGGGAGGCGTAGCGAAAGCGAGTCTTAATAGGGCGTCTAGTCGCTGGGAATAGACCCGAAACCGGGCGATCTATCCATGGGCAGGTTGAAGGTTGGGTAACACTAACTGGAGGACCGAACCGACTACCGTTGAAAAGTTAGCGGATGACCTGTGGATCGGAGTGAAAGGCTAATCAAGCTCGGAGATAGCTGGTTCTCCTCGAAAGCTATTTAGGTAGCGCCTCATGTATCACTGTAGGGGGTAGAGCACTGTTTCGGCTAGGGGGTCATCCCGACTTACCAAACCGATGCAAACTCCGAATACCTACAAGTGCCGAGCATGGGAGACACACGGCGGGTGCTAACGTCCGTCGTGAAAAGGGAAACAACCCAGACCGTCAGCTAAGGTCCCAAAGTTATGGTTAAGTGGGAAACGATGTGGGAAGGCTTAGACAGCTAGGAGGTTGGCTTAGAAGCAGCCACCCTTTAAAGAAAGCGTAATAGCTCACTAGTCGAGTCGGCCTGCGCGGAAGATGTAACGGGGCTCAAACCATACACCGAAGCTACGGGTATCACTTAGGTGATGCGGTAGAGGAGCGTTCTGTAAGCCTGTGAAGGTGAGTTGAGAAGCTTGCTGGAGGTATCAGAAGTGCGAATGCTGACATGAGTAACGACAATGGGTGTGAAAAACACCCACGCCGAAAGACCCAGGTTTCCTGCGCAACGTTAATCGACGCAGGGTTAGTCGGTCCCTAAGGCGAGGCTGAAAAGCGTAGTCGATGGAAAACAGGTTAATATTCCTGTACTTCTGGTTATTGCGATGGAGGGACGGAGAAGGCTAGGCCAGCTTGGCGTTGGTTGTCCAAGTTTAAGGTGGTAGGCTGAGATCTTAGGTAAATCCGGGATCTTAAGGCCGAGAGCTGATGACGAGTTACCCTTTGGGTGACGAAGTGGTTGATGCCATGCTTCCAAGAAAAGCTTCTAAGCTTCAGG
>NZ_JBIVBY010000079.1:0-1336 GCF_044746405.1 Pseudomonas sp. NPDC086251 | reverse complement strand
AGGTAACCAGGAACCGTACCCCAAACCGACACAGGTGGTTGGGTAGAGAATACCAAGGCGCTTGAGAGAACTCGGGTGAAGGAACTAGGCAAAATGGCACCGTAACTTCGGGAGAAGGTGCGCCGGTGAGGGTGAAGCATTTACTGCGTAAGCCCATGCCGGTCGAAGATACCAGGCCGCTGCGACTGTTTATTAAAAACACAGCACTCTGCAAACACGAAAGTGGACGTATAGGGTGTGACGCCTGCCCGGTGCCGGAAGGTTAATTGATGGGGTTAGCTAACGCGAAGCTCTTGATCGAAGCCCCGGTAAACGGCGGCCGTAACTATAACGGTCCTAAGGTAGCGAAATTCCTTGTCGGGTAAGTTCCGACCTGCACGAATGGCGTAACGATGGCGGCGCTGTCTCCACCCGAGACTCAGTGAAATTGAAATCGCTGTGAAGATGCAGTGTATCCGCGGCTAGACGGAAAGACCCCGTGAACCTTTACTATAGCTTTGCACTGGACTTTGAATTTGCTTGTGTAGGATAGGTGGGAGGCTTTGAAGCGTGGACGCCAGTTCGCGTGGAGCCAACCTTGAAATACCACCCTGGCAACTTTGAGGTTCTAACTCAGGTCCGTTATCCGGATCGAGGACAGTGTATGGTGGGTAGTTTGACTGGGGCGGTCTCCTCCTAAAGAGTAACGGAGGAGTACGAAGGTGCGCTCAGACCGGTCGGAAATCGGTCGTAGAGTATAAAGGCAAAAGCGCGCTTGACTGCGAGACAGACACGTCGAGCAGGTACGAAAGTAGGTCTTAGTGATCCGGTGGTTCTGTATGGAAGGGCCATCGCTCAACGGATAAAAGGTACTCCGGGGATAACAGGCTGATACCGCCCAAGAGTTCATATCGACGGCGGTGTTTGGCACCTCGATGTCGGCTCATCACATCCTGGGGCTGAAGCCGGTCCCAAGGGTATGGCTGTTCGCCATTTAAAGTGGTACGCGAGCTGGGTTTAGAACGTCGTGAGACAGTTCGGTCCCTATCTGCCGTGGACGTTTGAGATTTGAGAGGGGCTGCTCCTAGTACGAGAGGACCGGAGTGGACGAACCTCTGGTGTTCCGGTTGTCACGCCAGTGGCATTGCCGGGTAGCTATGTTCGGAATAGATAACCGCTGAAAGCATCTAAGCGGGAAACTAGCCTCAAGATGAGATCTCACTGGGACCTTGAGTCCCCTGAAGGGCCGTCGAAGACTACGACGTTGATAGGTTGGGTGTGTAAGCGCTGTGAGGCGTTGAGCTAACCAATACTAATTGCCCGTGAGGCTTGACCATATAACACCCAAGCAATTTGA
>NZ_JBIVBY010000078.1:0-3461 GCF_044746405.1 Pseudomonas sp. NPDC086251 | reverse complement strand
AATCAATTATGGCTGTGCAGCAGAACATAAAATCCCGCTCTGCCCGTGACATGCGCCGTTCGCACGACGCTCTCGAGGCTAGCACCCTGTCTGTAGAAAAAACCACCGGTGAAGTTCACCTGCGTCACCACGTATCGCCAGAAGGCGTATACCGTGGTCGTAAAGTGATCGACAAGGGCGCTGACGAGTAATCCTTGTCTGCTCAAGTCATCGCGATTGACGCAATGGGCGGGGACTTCGGTCCCCGCAGCATTGTTCAGGCCAGCCTTGCTTGTCTGTCTGCTACGCCCTCGCTGCACCTGACCCTCGTCGGTCAACCCTCACTTCTTGAAGAATTGCTCTCTGGCCAATCGGCTGTGGATCGCGCGCGCCTGTCGATTGTGCCAGCGTCCGAAGTCATTACGATGGACGAGAAGCCGGCCCAGGCGTTGCGCGGCAAACCTGATTCGTCGATGCGCGTGGCGCTTGAATTGCTGCGTGACGGCAAGGTCCAGGCCTGTGTCAGTGCCGGCAACACCGGCGCGCTGATGGCCTTGTCACGGTTTGTGCTCAAGACCTTGCCGGGCATTGATCGGCCGGCGATGGTTGCGGCGATTCCGACGCAGAAGGGTTACTGCCAGTTGCTCGATCTAGGCGCTAATGTCGATTGCAGCGCCGAGCATTTATTGCAGTTCGCGGTGATGGGCTCGGTGGCGGCGGAAACGTTGGGCATCGTGCGTCCGCGCGTGGCGCTGCTGAACATCGGCACCGAGGACATCAAGGGCAATCAGCAGGTCAAGCTCGCTGCAACATTGCTGCAAAGTGCCCGTGGTATCAACTACATCGGTTTTGTCGAGGGTGACGGTTTGTACCGTGGCGAAGCGGATGTGGTGGTGTGCGACGGCTTCGTCGGCAATATCCTGCTCAAGTCCAGCGAAGGCCTGGCGACCATGATTGCCGGGCGCATCGAAGCCTTGTTCAAGAAAAACCTCGCGTCAAAAATGGTCGGAGCCCTGGCACTGCCACTGATGAAGCGTTTGCAAGCCGATCTGGCACCCGCGCGGCATAACGGCGCGAGTTTCCTCGGTTTGCAGGGGATCGTAGTGAAAAGCCACGGTTCTGCCGGGGTCCAGGGCTTCCAGAGTGCTATTTCCCGCGCGCTGATCGAAATTCAGGAAAACCTGCCGGAGCGGATTCACGGTCGTCTGGAGGATTTGTTGCTTTAGGCGTTTTCGTCGGACAATGCTTAAATGTGACCGCTCAGTTCAATTGGCCATCCAACTGTCAGTTTCTTGCGTCCCCCAAGCGGGGCGTCAAATTTTCCGACGACAAGATCATTAGGGGCTCGTTACATGTCTGCTTCCCTCGCATTCGTCTTTCCAGGACAGGGTTCGCAGTCCCTCGGCATGCTGGCCGAGTTGGGCGCACAACATCCTGTTGTCCTCGAAACATTCAAAGAAGCTTCCGATGCCCTGGGTTACGACCTGTGGGCACTGACCCAGCAAGGGCCGGAAGAGCAACTCAATCAAACCGATAAAACCCAACCGGCCATTCTGACCGCCTCGATCGCCTTGTGGCGTCTGTGGCTGGCCGAGGGCGGTGCGCGTCCGGCGTATGTTGCCGGTCACAGCCTGGGCGAATACAGCGCCCTGGTAGCGGCGGGCAGCCTGAGCCTGGGCGACGCCGTCAAGCTGGTTGAGCGCCGTGGTCAGTTGATGCAGGAAGCCGTTCCGGCCGGGCAGGGCGGCATGGCCGCGATCCTCGGCCTGGAAGACGCCGACGTGCTGGCGGCCTGTGCCGAAGCGGCGCAAGGCGACGTGGTGAGTGCGGTCAACTTCAACTCCCCGGGCCAAGTGGTCATCGCCGGTGCGAAGGCTGCGGTCGAGCGCGCCATTGAAGGCTGCAAGGCCCGTGGTGCCAAGCGCGCCATGCCGTTGCCGGTCAGCGTGCCGTCCCATTGCGAGCTGATGCGTCCAGCGGCCGAGCGTTTCGCTGAGTCGATCGCGGCGATCGACTGGCAGGCGCCGCAGATTCCTGTTGTGCAGAACGTCAGCGCCGCCGTGCCGGCGGATCTGGAAACCCTCAAGCGCGATCTGCTTGAGCAGCTCTACAAGCCTGTACGCTGGGTCGAGTCGGTCCAGGCGCTGGCCGCCAAGGGCGCGACCCAGCTGGTCGAATGCGGTCCTGGCAAAGTGCTGGCTGGCCTGAACAAGCGTTGCGCCGAAGGCGTATCGACATCCAACCTCAATACCCCAGACGCTTTCGCTGCCGCCCGCGCAGCGTTGGCCTGAATCAGGAGAAGCTTGCATGAGTCTGCAAGGTAAAGTTGCACTGGTCACCGGTGCGAGCCGCGGTATCGGCCAGGCTATCGCCCTGGAACTGGGTCGTCAGGGCGCTATCGTCGTGGGTACCGCGACGTCCGCCTCGGGTGCCGAGCGAATTGCCGCTACCCTGAAGGAAAACGGTATTCAAGGCACTGGCCTGGAGCTCAATGTCACCAGCGACGAATCTGTTGCGGCGGTGCTCGCGAGCATCACGGCACAATTCGGAGCGCCGGCGATCCTGGTCAACAATGCTGGTATCACCCGCGATAATCTGATGATGCGGATGAAAGATGACGAATGGCATGACGTCGTCGATACCAACCTGAACAGTCTGTTCCGCCTGTCCAAGGGCGTTTTGCGCGGTATGACCAAAGCCCGTTGGGGACGAATTATCAGTATTGGCTCGGTTGTGGGTGCCATGGGCAACGCAGGCCAAGTAAACTACGCTGCCGCCAAGGCCGGTCTGGAAGGTTTCAGCCGTGCGCTGGCGCGTGAAGTCGGTTCGCGTTCGATTACGGTAAACTCGGTGGCTCCTGGGTTCATCGACACCGATATGACCCGCGAACTGCCTGAATCACAGCGTGAAGGCTTGGTGACACAGATTCCGCTGGGCCGTTTGGGGCAAGCTCAAGAGATCGCGTCTGTGGTCGCTTTTCTTGCATCCGACGGTGCGGCTTACGTTACTGGGGCTACAATCCCGGTGAACGGCGGGATGTACATGAGTTAAATGTGACGGATTGCTTCAAAAAAATGTCATACGAGCTGTCTAAAATCCGTTATAAAGCTGCAATCTATTTTATAGGCAGAAGGCCGCAGGGTTTGAGGAGTGAAGCTTTCAGTTGAAAAACTGAAAAGTCTTTCTATACACTTACCCACTGGCCAGCTGCCTGAATTTGTCCATTAGGAGTGAAAACAAGGTATGAGCACCATCGAAGAGCGCGTCAAGAAAATCGTTGCTGAGCAACTGGGCGTTAAAGAAGAAGAAGTGGTCAACACTGCTTCCTTCGTCGAAGACCTGGGTGCCGACTCCCTTGACACCGTTGAGCTGGTGATGGCTCTGGAAGAGGAATTCGAGACCGAAATCCCTGACGAAGAAGCTGAGAAAATCACTACTGTACAAGCTGCAATCGACTACGTTACTAGCCACCAGGCGTAATA
>NZ_JBIVBY010000077.1:0-4636 GCF_044746405.1 Pseudomonas sp. NPDC086251 | reverse complement strand
CACGGCGTGGTTCGATGCGAGTCATCCGGCCTGTATAGAAGTTGGCCATTTTCTGCTCGCGTGCACCGGATTCGATGTCCAGGTCATAGAGGCGCTGGCCATCTACCAGTGCAACACGCAACTCTTCGGGTTGAGTTGCGTTAATCAGCATTCTTTTCATGTAGTACCGTCGGTTTCCGGGCTGCCGGAAACGGCGTTCGGCACACACGACTTCTCACGGTCGGTGTCAGGTGCGTCAGGAGTGTGGTTGGACACTCCAGTGTCTAGCGATGTCCGGCCAATGTGGGCCAGCGTCGCGACGTACGCGTCCTGCTTGCTGTGGCTACTTAAGCACTCAGTCAGGAGGAGGAATCAACCGGCGACTGTGGACGAGATGAAGCGTCTAAATATAAGCCTAGTGCTACACAGTCCGACGGTTGTGCATCTCCACCCTACACGTATCCCTGATAATTCGGGTGCTGCCGCGCGCAGAATCCGCAGCGGGTTGGCATTTACCGTGAGCTCCGAAAGGGGAGGTCACGCATCATGGCTAATTTAGGCGTTGTTTCCGAAGCGTTCGCTCGGGGTTGTTCGTAGCTGACTGCACTTTGTGAACTGGCCGTGAATATTTGCTCGGAAGGCGAGTGAAAACTCTGCTTTGCGGCATGATTCAGGCCTCATGTCACCTGCGCTCGTTACAGCTGCAAACTCTACCGTTACGTAGCGAAAGCCCCGTAGGACGGCCTCACGTCCTCGTGAATTGCGTTGGTCAGGGCCGGTTTTTGACCGTTAGTCCGCTGTCCAGGCCACTTTTGGCGGCGTTCGCGACTATAGCAGCAATGATTAAGTGCTTCAATTCCATAAAAAATTGTTATCATCCGCACCATGACGACTACTGCCCCTTCGACCCCAGCCGTACAACTGCTGGAGGTCTCGCCGGAATATGCCGGCCAACGTATTGATAACTTCCTTCTCGCTCGGCTCAAAGGCGTGCCCAAGACCTTGATTTACCGCATTTTGCGCAAAGGCGAAGTGCGAGTGAACAAAGGCCGGATCAAGCCCGAATACAAGCTGCAGGCGGGCGATATCGTGCGCGTGCCGCCCGTTCGCGTGCCTGAACGCGACGAGCCGGTGCCGCTGGCTCAAGGCCTGCTCCAGCGCCTCGAAGCCTCGATTGTCTTCGAGGACAAGGCGCTGATCGTGATCAACAAGCCTTGTGGCATCGCGGTTCACGGCGGCAGCGGCCTGACTTACGGCGTGATCGAAGCCTTTCGTCAGTTGCGTCCCGATTGCAAGGAGCTCGAACTGGTTCACCGTCTCGACCGTGATACCTCCGGCCTGTTGATGATCGCCAAGAAGCGCAGCATGTTGCGCCACTTGCACACGGCATTGCGTGGCGATGGCGTCGACAAGCGCTACATGGCGCTGGTGCGCGGTAACTGGGCGGCGTCGATCAAGCAAGTCCGTGCGTCGCTGGGCAAGAGCAATCTGCGCTCCGGCGAGCGCATGGTCGAGGTCGACGAGGAGGAGGGCAAGGAGTCTGTGACCGTGTTCAAGGTCCTGCGCCGCTTCGGCGACTTTGCGACCCTGATTGAGGCCAAGCCGATCACCGGCCGGACTCACCAGATCCGCGTGCACACGTTGCACGCCGGGCACTGCATCGCTGGCGACACCAAGTACGGCGATGACGATTTCAGCAAGGAAATTCGCGACCTGGGCGGCAAACGCCTGTTCCTGCACGCCTACATGCTGACGGTGCCCCTGCCGGATGGCAGCGAGTTGAAGTTGCAGGCGCCTGTCGACGAGATGTGGGCCAAGACCGTGGAGCGCCTGAGTGCACCCCTCTGATTACAAACTGCTGATTTTTGATTGGGATGGCACGCTCGCTGATTCCATTGGTCGGATTGTCGAGGCGATGCACGTCGCCTCCGAGCGCTCCGGGTTCGAGTTGCGCGATGATTTTGCCGTCAAGGGCATCATTGGCCTGGGGCTGCCGGAAGCGATTCGCACGTTGTATCCGGAGATTGGCGATGCCGAACTGATCGCTTTTCGCGAACATTACGCCGATCACTACATCGCCTCGGAAGCCGTACCTTCGCCGTTGTTCGAAGGGGTTGTCGAGTCGATGGAGGCGTTTCGCGCCGAGGGCTATCGCTTGGCAGTGGCGACCGGCAAGGCCCGTCGCGGGCTGGATCGGGTGCTGAAGTCTCACGGTTGGGAAGATTATTTCGACATCACCCGTGCGGCCGACGAAACCGCCAGCAAACCCCATCCGCTGATGCTGGAGCAGATTCTCGCCCATTGCGAGGTTCGTCCGGAGCAGGCATTGATGGTCGGCGATTCGTCCTTCGACTTGCAGATGGCGCGCAACGCCGGTATGGATTCGGTGGCGGTCAGCTACGGCGCGCAATCCATCGAGGCGCTGAAGCTGTTCGAGCCGGCACTGGCGATTGATCGTTTTTCAGAATTGCATGCCTGGCTGAATCAGCGGGCTTAATAGGTTTTTGCTGGGGTAGATGTCATGACCGACGAATGGAAAGCGCCCGCCAAGGCGAGCGCAGAGAGCGGTGACGAGAAAAGCTGGAAGCTGCTGGAAAAGACCCTGCTGGCCAGTGTGCAGGAGCAGCGCCGGTCCCGTCGCTGGGGGATTTTCTTCAAGCTGCTGACCTTTGTGTACCTGTTTGGCGCGCTGGTCCTGTTCACACCGCTGATGGACATGGAAAAAGCCGCCACACGCAGCGCCAACTACACGGCGCTGATCGACGTGACGGGCATGATCGCCGACAAGGAGCCTGCCAGCGCCGATAACATCGTCGGCAGCCTGCGTGCGGCTTTCGAGGACGAGAAGGTCAAGGGCGTCATCCTGCGCATCAACAGCCCGGGCGGCAGTCCGGTGCAGTCGGGGTATGTCTACGACGAAATCCGCCGTTTGCGTGGCCTGCATCCGGACACCAAGGTGTATGCGGTGATCTCGGACCTGGGCGCTTCCGGTGCTTATTACATTGCCAGTGCGGCGGATCAGATCTACGCCGACAAGGCGAGTCTGGTCGGTTCCATTGGTGTGACGGCGGCCGGTTACGGTTTCGTCGGCACCATGGAGAAACTGGGTGTCGAGCGGCGTACGTACACCTCCGGGGAGCACAAGACCTTCCTCGATCCGTTCCAGCCGCAGAAGCCTGAAGAAACGCAGTTCTGGCAGAGTGTGCTTGATACCACTCATCAGCAGTTCATCAACAGTGTGAAGCAGGGTCGTGGTGATCGCCTCAAGGACAAGGAGCATCCGGAACTGTTTTCCGGGTTGGTCTGGAACGGCGAGCAGGCACTGCCGCTGGGGCTGATCGATGGCCTGGGCAATGCGAGCTCGGTGGCGCGTGATGTGATTGGCGAGAAAGAGCTGGTGGATTTCACGGTTCAGGAATCGCCGTTTGATCGCTTTTCGAAGAAGCTCGGTGCCAGTGTGGCTGCGCAGTTGGCGATGTGGATGGGCTTCCAGGGGCCTTCGTTGCGCTGATTTTCTGGCTGATAAAAAAACAGGCTTTTGCCGGTTTTTTAAGTCAAAAGATCGCAGCCTCGTTTCACTCGACAGCTCCTACATTGAAATGCGTATCCCTTGTAGGAGCTGTCGAGTGAAACGAGGCTGCGATCTTTTGATCTTTAAGGTATCTGCACGCCTTCGACCAGCAACATGTCCACCAGCCGAATCAACGGCAGACCGATCAGGCTGGTAGCGTCAGGCCCTTCGGTGCGTTGAAACAAACTCACCCCCAAACCCTCCGCCTTAAAGCTGCCAGCGCAGTCATAGGGCTGTTCAGCGCGTAGATAACGCTCGATGCGCGCCTGATCGAGCGTACGCATATGCACCGTGAACGGCACACAATCCACCTGACACGCTCCCGTCTGACTATTCAGCAACGCCAAACCCGTCAGAAACGTAACACTGGCACCACTGGCCGCCATCAACTGCTCGCGCGCTTTTTCAAACGTATGCGGCTTGCCAATGATCCGATCGCCCAGCACCGCAACCTGATCGGAGCCGATAATCAGATGAGCGGCATGACTGCCGGCCAGCGCCCGGGCTTTCTCCTCGGCGAGACGTTTTACCAACTCAATCGCAGACTCGCCCGGACGATGGCTTTCATCGATATCCGGCGAGCTGCAGGTGAACGGCAGCTGCAAGCGGGCCAGCAATTCCCGGCGGTAAACCGAGCTAGAAGCGAGTAATAAAGGCAGCATGCGCATCTCCAAAAGACAGGTGCGAATTCTAGCGGAGGCTTGCAAGTGACGGACAGGGCTGAATTTCCTTTGACATGGCTGGGTGCATCCCTATAATGCTGCGCCTATGTTGAATGACCCGATTCCACCTCACGTTGACCCGCGCAAATTGGCTGATCGTGGCACCACCCTTCAAGGTGAACTGCTGCTGGCCGATTTGGAGAGACTCTGCGACCCGCTTTCCGACACTGTCGGTACGGTGCAGGCTAAATTCGTTTTTGAACGAGATGAACGTAAGTCTGTGGTAATTCACAGCTTTATCGACACCGAAGTCAAAATGGTTTGCCAGCGTTGTCTTGAGCTGGTCACCCTGCCGATCCATAGCGAATGCAGTTATGCTGTGGTGAAGGAGGGTGGGAATACCGAGTCGTTGCCGATAGGTGAT
>NZ_JBIVBY010000076.1:0-5213 GCF_044746405.1 Pseudomonas sp. NPDC086251 | reverse complement strand
CCCCCGGAGCAATGCCGGAGTGAGGGCATGCCGAGCCTAGGCGAGGCACCGAATGGCGGGGCAAAAGCCCTTGGTTACTTGGGGCTTTTCCAAGTCACTCGCTGTAAAAGCGAAACCGTCAGCGGCCGTTACCGCAGAAACGGATATGTACACCCAAAGGAAAATGGTCGGCTACTAGGCCGCCTTCGCGAGCAAACCGACTAACCCCCCAATTTTCATCGATACACCAGGCTTCCCCTGACCCATAAAAAAACCCGGCTAAAAAGCCGGGTTTTTTTGACTGGCGTCGATCTTAAGCAGTAAAGGTTTTGCCTTCGAACTGCTCAGCCACGAATTTCCAGTTGACCAGGTTCCAGAACGCTTCTACGTACTTCGGACGCAGGTTGCGGTAGTCGATGTAGTAAGCGTGTTCCCAGACGTCGCAGGTCAGCAGCGGGGTGTCGCCGTTGGTCAGCGGGTTGCCGGCGCCGATGGTGCTGGCCAGGGCCAGGGAACCGTCAGCTTTTTTCACCAGCCAGCCCCAACCGGAACCGAAGGTGCCGATGGAAGTCTTGCTGAACTCTTCCTTGAACTTGTCGAACGAACCGAAAGAAGCGTTGATGGCCTCAGCCAGTGCGCCGGTTGGTTGACCGCCGGCGTTTGGCGCCAGGCAGTTCCAGTAGAAAGTGTGGTTCCAGACCTGAGCAGCGTTGTTGAAGATACCGCCCGAGGAAGACTTGACGATCTCTTCCAGAGTCTTGCCTTCGAACTCGGTGCCAGGCACCAGGTTGTTCAGGTTCACGACGTAGGTGTTGTGGTGCTTGTCGTGGTGGTATTCCAGAGTTTCCTTGGAAATGTGCGGCTGCAGGGCATCGTGTGCGTAAGGCAGCGGCGGCAATTCGAAAGCCATGATGATTCTCCTAATCAGGTCAGTTGCGGTGAGCGCAAGGCCGATCACGGGCGGCCAGACAAGCGCCGGGGAGTTTGTACTCTTTGCGGCGCATCGGATCGGATCATAGCACCGGGGGTGCGGCATAACCACGCAACAACTGTGTGGAATAGAGGTTCCAGAGCCTTTTGGAATAAATCACCCGGCAACGATTAACTGCAACGCTACCGTGAACATCATCACCGCCACTAACAGATCGAGCATTCGCCAGGTGCTGGGTCGAGCCAGCCACGGTGCCAGCCATGCCGCCCCGAGCGCCAGGGTGAAAAACCACAGCAATGAAGCACTGGCCGCGCCCACCACATAAGCGCCGGGCTCGGTTTGTTGGGCGCCGAGGGAGCCGATCAGCAACACGGTGTCCAGATAGACGTGCGGGTTGAGCAACGTCACCGCCAAGGCGCTGAGCATCACGGCACGCAATGAACGCACGGTCTGGTTTTCACCCTGTTGCAGGCTTTGTTTCGAGCAGGCCCGACGCAGCGCTTGTGCGCCATACCAGATCAAAAAGACGGCGCCACCCCAACGGGCGACCGCCAACAGCGTCGGGTTTTGCGCCAGCACCGTTGCCAGCCCGAACACCCCGGCGGCCACCAGCAACGCATCGCAGGTGACGCAGAGCGCTGCCACCGGCAGGTGATGTTCACGCCGCAGGCTTTGGGCCAGCACAAATGCATTCTGAGTACCGATCGCCATGATCAGCCCTGCGGCCACAAACAGGCCGTTTACATAACTTTGCCACATTAGATTTTTTACTCCGCGTTGGCCGCCAGGTCCCGCAACACGTGCAGGGCGCGATCGACATCGGCCTGGCCGACGAATAAATGGTCGTGGTAATAGCCGGCGATCACGTTGCAACTGATCCCGGCCTGGCCCAATGCAGTGGCGAATGCGGCGGTCAGGCCGACGGCTTCAAGGGCCGAGTGCACGTTCAAGGTGATCCAGGCCGCGACGTAATCGAAACTGAAACCGGCCTTCTCGGCGTGGGAACGTTCCAGAATGACAGTCAGGCCTTCCTGCTCGCGGAAGCTGCCGACAATCTCAACGCCGGCGGGCAACATGCCGTCGCGCAGGGTGCAGAACACGTAGTCGCCGGCGTTGAGTTGCGGGCTCATGCTTTTAAGAAGCGTTGCCAATGAAGTTTCGCCAGCCATGTCGGTGATCCTTGTTCAAGAGTTCTTGCTGGCCATTCTCCGGTGTGGCGTTGTATAAGATAAACCAATCCTGCTGATCGCTCATTAGGAAATCTGATGTTCGACTACAAATTGCTTTCTGCCTTGGCCGCGGTGGTCGAGCAGGCCGGATTCGAACGCGCTGCGCAGGTGCTGGGTTTGTCGCAATCGGCGATTTCCCAGCGGATCAAATTGCTCGAGGCGCGGGTCGGACAACCGGTGTTGGTACGGGTGACCCCGCCGGCGCCTACCGAAATCGGCCGGCGGCTGCTCAACCATGTGCAGCAGGTGCGTTTGCTGGAGCGTGATCTGCAAACACTGGTGCCAGCACTGGACGAAGAAGGCTTACCGGAACGTCTGCGCATCGCCCTGAATGCCGACAGCCTCGCCACGTGGTGGGCGGTGGCGGTGGGCGATTTTTGTGCGGAACAACATCTGCTGCTCGATCTGGTGGTGGAAGACCAGACCGTTGGCCTCAAACGCATGCGCGCCGGTGAAGTGGCGGCGTGCGTCTGCGCCAGTGAACGTCCGGTGGCCGGTGCACGCAGCGTGTTACTGGGCGCCATGCGCTACCGAGCATTGGCCAGCCCTGCATTCATTGCCCGGCATTTTCCAGAAGGCGTGCGCGCCGATCTGTTGTCGAAAACCCCAGCCCTGGTGTTTGGCCCGGACGATTTCCTACAGCATCGCTATCTGGCGTCCCTCGGTGTAGATGGCGGATTCGAACACCATTTGTGCCCATCGTCCGAAGGCTTCATTCGCCTCACGGAAGCGGGCCTCGGTTGGGGCCTGGTGCCTGAATTGCAGGTGCGCGAGCAACTCGAGCGCGGCGTATTGGTGGAGCTTTTGCCAGATAAGCCGATCGATGTGCCGCTGTACTGGCATCATTGGCGCAATGGCGGCCAATTGCTGGGCCTGCTCACCGATCAATTGGTGCGCTCGTCCAGGCAATGGCTGGTGCCGTTGGACTGACGGGCAGCGTCAAGACCTCACGCACTACGCAAAACGAAATATTCGGAGCAATTCATGAAGATTCTGGTCACCGGCGCAAGCGGCTTCATTGGCGGGCGCTTTGCGCGTTTCGCCCTGGAGCAGGGCCTGGACGTACGGGTCAACGGTCGCCGGGCCGAGAGCGTGGAGCATCTGGTGCGCCGTGGCGCCGAGTTCATCCAGGGCGACTTGAGCGACCCGGAACTGGCGCGTGACCTGTGTTCCGACGTCGAAGCCGTGGTCCATTGCGCCGGCGCGGTCGGCCTGTGGGGGCGTTATCAGGACTTCCATCAAGGCAATGTCCAGGTCACCGAAAACATCGTCGAGGCTTGCCTGAAGCAACGGGTCCGACGCCTGGTGCACCTGTCGTCGCCGTCGATCTACTTCGATGGTCGCGATCATCTGGGTTTGACCGAAGAACAAGTGCCCAAGCGCTTCAAGCACCCGTACGCCGCGACCAAGTACCTGGCCGAGCAAAAGGTCTTCGGTGCCCAGGAGTTCGGGCTCGAAACCCTGGCCCTGCGCCCGCGTTTCGTCACGGGTGCCGGTGACATGAGCATCTTCCCGCGCCTGCTGAACATGCAGCGCAAAGGGCGCTTGTCGATTGTCGGCAATGGCCTGAACAAGGTCGATTTCACCAGCGTGCAAAACCTCAACGAAGCGTTGCTCAGCAGTTTGCTGGCCAGCGGTTCGGCGCTGGGCAAGGCTTACAACATCAGCAACGGCACGCCGATTCCGTTGTGGGACGTGGTCAATTACGTCATGCGCAAAATGGATATCCCACAGGTGACGCGCTACCGTTCCTACGGTTTGGCCTACACCGTTGCGGCGTTCAACGAAGGGGTGTGCAAGCTGTGGCCGGGTCGCCCCGAGCCAACCTTGTCGCGCCTGGGCATGCAGGTCATGAACAAAAATTTCACCCTGGACATCAGCCGCGCCCGGCATTATCTGGATTACGATCCGAAAGTCAGTCTCTGGACCGCCCTCGATGAATTCTGCGGCTGGTGGAAGGCCCAGGACTTTCACTGACCACGCCGACTGAACCGAGTTCGGGCCTGAGGGTCAATCGGTGCGGCTATGGGGTTTATACTGCGCCGCATCACGCCATCACCGCGTTCCACAAAGGTTGCCTCAATGTCCATGCGTAACGATGCCAACGACGACTTCGACGATGTACCGAGCCTGCGTGCCAACAGCCTCGATGACGATGATTTTGTGCCCACCGCTCGTACCACCGTGCATTCGCGGACCACGCCCGTGGTCAAGGTCAAAGGCCCGAGCACCGGCCCGTTGTGGGCGCTGGTCGGCGCGTTGCTCTTTGCGTTCGCCGGCCTTGCCTGGTGGAGCTTCCAGCAGATCTCGCTGATGGAACAGCAACTGGTGGCGACCCAGGAAAGCTTCGCGCGTATCAGTGAGGACGCGGCGGGGCGCTTGCAGGACATTTCCGGCAAGGTGGTCGCCAGCCAGACCAACGTCACCAGCGACAGCGAAGCCCTGAAGCTGCAAATCAAACAGCTGGAAAGCAAACTCCTGGATCAAAGTAAACAGCAGCAAGGTGTTGTCGGCCAGACGTCGGAGCTGGACAAGCGTCTGGCGCAGATGAGCGCGCAAACCACCGAACTGGACAAGCGCCTGGCGCAGATCACCGCCCAGGGCACTGAGCAACAGACCGCCACCATCCAATTGCAGGCGCAGGTCAAAGTCTTGAACAGCGATGTAGCCGTGCTGAAAAGCGCTCCGGCGGACACTGAGCAATTCGATGCCCAACTGAAAAGCCTCGGCGCCGATATTGTCGCGCTGAAGAAACAAGGTAATCCGAGCGCAGCCATCGAACGTCTGGAACAGGAAGTGGTTATCCTCAAAAGCCAACAGGACAACCGCCCGACGCCGGCCGCCGGTGCCGCCAACATTGCCGAGTTCGACGCTTTCCGTGGCCAGGTCACCCGCAACATCAACACCCTGCAAGCGCAGATCCAGAATCTGCAGCAACAACTGCGCGCCCGACCTTAGTTTCCGGGCGCTGCGCAACCACCTAATGAAATGGCTACCCCCGCCGCCCCCTGTGATCGCCCACTAAGCTTTCACCGGGGGCTCATCGGAGATTGTTGCCATGAACAAAGTAGCTA
>NZ_JBIVBY010000075.1:4609-5262 GCF_044746405.1 Pseudomonas sp. NPDC086251 | reverse complement strand
AAAAACGGGTTCGAACGCCTCGAAAGGCTCCCCGGTTACTTGCGCGTTTATCCCAGTGACGACAAAACCCCACAGCCTAGGGCTGCGGGGTTGGGATGCTTGCTCAGCTAGACCTTTTCGACCTGGCTGAACTCTAGCTCTACCGGAGTAGAGCGACCGAAAATGAGCACTGCCACTTGGATCCGGCTCTTTTCGTAGTTAACTTCTTCGACCGTGCCGGTAAAGTCGGCAAACGGACCATCGTTGACACGTACCGATTCGCCTGGCTCGAACAAAGTCTTCGGCTTCGGCTTGTCGCTACCATCAGCAACGCGACGCAGAATCGCTTCTGCCTCTTTATCTGTGATTGGTGCTGGCTTATCAGCGGTACCGCCGATGAAACCCATCACCCGAGGAGTGTCCTTGACCAAGTGCCAAGTACCCTCATTCATGTCCATCTGAACCAGCACATAACCTGGGAAGAACTTGCGCTCGCTTTTGCGTTTCTGGCCATTACGCATTTCAACCACTTCTTCAGTGGGAACCAGAATTTCGCCAAAGCCATCTTCCATGCCAGCCAGCTTTACGCGCTCTACCAACGAGCGCATGACATGCTTCTCGTAACCGGAGTAAGCATGCACAACGTACCAACGCTTAGCCACGGGACACCCTTA
>NZ_JBIVBY010000075.1:0-4599 GCF_044746405.1 Pseudomonas sp. NPDC086251 | reverse complement strand
TAGCCGACAATCAAGGAAACAAGCCAGCCGAGCAGGGAATCAAGCCCCCACAACAGCAACGCCATAACCAGAACAACAGCCACAACAATCAGTGTGGTCTGCGTGGTTTCTTGGCGAGTTGGCCACACGACTTTACGAATCTCGGTGCGAGCTTCCTTAACCAGTACAAAGAAAGACTTGCCCTTGACTGTCTGCAGGCCTACAAAGGCAGCTACAGCAGCAATGGCGAGCAATGCTAGTACACGGTACAGGATCGGCGAAGCAGAGTAATACTGATTGCCAACAACGCCAACAACCACCAAAGCGACTACTACTAGCCACTTGAGCAGATCGAAGCGAGAGCCTTGAGCTTCAGCTTTAGGAGTCATCTATGAAGATCCTGTGAAAAGAAAGCCAGACACACCAAGTGAATCTGGCAGGTCAGGAGGGACTCGAACCCCCAACCTACGGTTTTGGAGACCGTCGCTCTGCCAATTGAGCTACTGACCTAAAACAAAATCAGGCCGACCATTATGCCGGCCCGAAAAAGACATTACAACAATTTACTCGATAACCTTCGCTACGACACCAGCGCCGACGGTACGACCGCCCTCACGGATTGCGAAACGCAGACCATCTTCCATTGCGATGGTTTTGATCAGAGTGACTGTCATTTGGACGTTGTCACCTGGCATCACCATCTCAACACCTTCCGGCAATTCGCAGTTACCAGTCACATCAGTCGTACGGAAGTAGAACTGTGGACGGTAGCCTTTGAAGAATGGCGTATGACGACCACCTTCCTCCTTGCTCAGAACGTAAACCTCAGCAGTGAACTTGGTATGCGGCTTGACAGTGCCCGGCTTGACCAGAACCTGGCCACGCTCAACATCATCACGCTTGGTACCACGCAGCAAAACGCCGCAGTTCTCGCCAGCACGACCTTCGTCGAGCAGCTTGCGGAACATCTCAACACCAGTGCAAGTAGTTTTGACAGTGTCACGAAGACCAACAATCTCAACTTCTTCCTGAATGCGGACAATGCCACGCTCAACACGACCAGTCACAACAGTACCGCGACCGGAGATCGAGAACACATCCTCGATCGGCATCAGGAACGGCTTATCAATAGCGCGTTCAGGCTGCGGAATGTAGCTATCCAGAGTCTCGACCAACTTCTTGACGGCGGTAGTGCCCATCTCGTTGTCGTCTTGACCGTTCAGCGCCATCAGCGCCGAACCAATGATGATCGGAGTGTCATCACCTGGGAAATCATAAGTGCTCAACAGATCGCGCACTTCCATCTCGACCAGTTCCAGCAGCTCAGCGTCGTCAACCATGTCAGCCTTGTTCAGGAAGACAACAATGTACGGAACGCCAACCTGGCGGGACAGCAGGATGTGCTCACGGGTTTGCGGCATCGGACCATCAGCGGCCGAGCAAACCAGAATTGCACCATCCATCTGAGCAGCACCGGTGATCATGTTTTTTACGTAGTCGGCGTGACCAGGACAGTCAACGTGTGCGTAGTGACGCACGGCCGAATCGTATTCAACGTGAGCGGTGTTGATGGTAATACCACGAGCTTTTTCTTCAGGGGCGCTATCGATCTTGTCGAAGTCAACCTTTGCCGAACCGAAAACTTCGGAACAGACGCGAGTCAAAGCAGCTGTCAGGGTGGTCTTGCCATGGTCTACGTGACCAATGGTGCCGACGTTGACATGCGGCTTATTGCGTTCGAACTTTTCCTTAGCCATCAAAATCACCCCGAGGAGAAGAATTGAGCAAGTCAAACAAGCCATTAAAACAAAGGCAGATATTTTCATATCTGCCTTGTTATATGGAGCTCTTGAGCGGATTTGAACCGCTGACCTCACCCTTACCAAGGGTGTGCTCTACCAACTGAGCTACAAGAGCGTAACACTGCGCAGGATCTGCAAACATGGAGCGGGTAGCGGGAATCGAACCCGCATCATCAGCTTGGAAGGCTGAGGTTCTACCACTAAACTATACCCGCGAGCTTGCAGCTCTCGCTAAAAATGGTGGAGGGGGAAGGATTCGAACCTTCGAAGTCGTAGACGTCAGATTTACAGTCTGATCCCTTTGGCCGCTCGGGAACCCCTCCTAAGCGAGCCGGCATTCTATATCATGCCAGCCTTCTGTCAAGCATTTTCTCATTAAAAACCTGAGGTTAGCTGCGTTGACGTCGCTTCGAAGTGTTAACCGTTAAAGGTGTTCACTGCGAAGCGGGCGCCATTCTATGCAAACTATTCCGCGGGTGCAACCCCCTCGCACGGCATTATTTTATGTTTTAACTCATTGAATTCTCTGGAAAGGTTTTTCAGCTGCGAGTCATCCAGCCAGCGTCGGCTTTCTGGTGCCACACGCACCCAATAACCCGCAGACTCCGAGGGATCCTTCGGCAAGGATTGGTACTTGATATCCATACCACTCAGCCGCCGCTCAACCGCCTGAGCGGCTTCCTGACGCGTAAAACCGCCCAGGTAGAGGCAACCACTGTCGGCTGGGGCAGATTTCGCCTTATCGCGAGTCGCGTCAGTCGTCTCGCTCAATAAGCGAATGTCCTGTTGCGATCCCCGATACAAACTCAACGGCGTTACGTCTTTCGCACGAAGAGGAGCCTCTTGTTGGTGCCAGATGTAATAGAACACATTGAGGACAAGCAGCAGCAGGAACAACCAACGCATAAAAACCTCAGGACAAGGGACATGCCATAGCCAGACCTACAAAGACCAGATCCGGGACCACACGAGCTTCGGGGACGACCTCCGAGACCAGGTCCGCATCACCACCAGTGAGAAACACATCAAATTCCTCCCCCCAGTAACTGCGCGCCAACTCTAACTGAGTCAAGACAAAGCCTCTGAGCATCAGCAAACACCCTCGCTCGACCGCCTCAACGGTTGTACGGCCGGGAACGAGACTTTCCAGGGCGCGCTCCGCCGCGAGATCTCCATATCGAATTTTGCGGGTATGGGTACGTAACTGGTTTCGCATCAGCGGCATTCCCGGGCATATGAAGCCACCGATATGCCCCCCATCCCGGGAGATGAAGTCAGCAGTTACTGCAGTACCAAAATCGAGCACAAGGCACGCACCCGCTGCGAGATGAAAACCTCCGAGCATCGCCAGCCAGCGATCAAGCCCTAGCCGCTCGAACTCTTCATAACCATTACGAACCCCGGACATTTCGCGAGCCGGGACCGCACACATGACTGACACACTGAAAGCATCTTCAAGCAGAGCAATCAATGCAGCGGTTTCCTCGGCAGTCCTGACACTGACCAACCGACAAAACTTGAGAGCCAGGCCCTCGAGGGCCATCAAGCTCTCCAGCAGCGCAAGATCGGAATCAACGACACCCTCGCCAACCACCCGCCGGGCATCCGCGTCGAGCACGCGCCACTTGATGAAACTGTTTCCGCAGTCGAGCTCAAGAATCATCACGCAACCTCAGACTAAGCTCACCGCCACTAAAGACTTTTTCCACACCATCCACCTTCAAGCGCAGAGCCCCCTGATTATCGATACCGAGCACTTCGCCATCTATCTGGTTAACACCGGCAATCAACGACACAGGCCGCCCTTGCCATAGATGATTTTGCTCCCACTCTGCCTGGATGGCCGAAAATCCGTCGACTTGATGACGACTTAAATAAGCCTGAAGCATGATGCCCAACTCCGCGACCAGGTGATTGCGATCGAACACCTTGCCTGACTCCAGCCGCATGGATGTCCACTGCTGATCAACCTCATCAGTCATCTGCATGTTCACATTGATGCCAACACCCAGCACCACATGACACACATCGGCAGGATCCCCCACCAGCTCGAGCAATATTCCGGCGATCTTCTTCTGCCCAACCAGAACATCGTTGGGCCATTTTAATCCCGCACCCGAAACCCCGAGCTTGCGCAATGCCTGCATGACGGCGAGCCCAACAACAAGACTCAAGCCTTCAAGCTGACGCATCCCGCCTTCTATACGCAGTACCAGGCTGTAATAGATGTTTTCCGCAAACGGACTCACCCACTTCCGACCACGTCGGCCGCGACCAGCGGTCTGGCGCTCGGCGAGCACCAGAAATGGCGCGGCTTGGCCCCGCTCTACGGCGCGCAATGCTTCAGCATTGGTGGAGTCAATTGAATCGAAAACCAGAACAGGCCAATCACAAGAAGGCGCCCGACCTCTTATCTCCGCAGGATCAAGCAGGGTTAGCGGTGCAGCCAACTGATAGCCACGCCCACGCACCTTATGGATGGACAAGCCCAGCTCAGCCTCCAAATGCTGAAGCTGCTTCCATACGGCACTACGACTGACGCCCAGGGCAACGCCCAGGGCCTGACCTGAATGGAATCGGCCATCTTTAAGAAGCTTTAACAACGTCAGCATGCAAGTCTCGCCTCACAATGAGGCCCGCATGATAGCTATGCCCCGAGCCGTTGCATAGAAACTGTACAGACCACTTTCCTGCGGACAAAACAAAACCCCTACCTGCGTACACAGATAGGGGTTTCGGAATTTAATCTTGACGATGACCTACTCTCACATGGGGAAACCCCACACTACCATCGGCGATGCATCGTTTCACTGCTGAG
>NZ_JBIVBY010000074.1:0-6204 GCF_044746405.1 Pseudomonas sp. NPDC086251 | reverse complement strand
GGAAGAACCGCGCAAGATTACATTGCAGCGCAAAACCACCAGCACCCTGCGGGTTGCTGGCAGCAAAAGCATTAGCGTTGTAGTACGCACGAAGAAAGTCTGCGTACCGCGCAGCCCGGAAGAAATCGAAGCCGAGCGCAAACGCGAACTGGAAGAACGTCGCGCAGTAGAAAATGCTGCTCGTCAGAAGGCTGAAGAAGAAGCCAAGCGTCGCGCCGAAGAAGAAGCGCGTCGCCAGCCTGCTGCTGCGCAGAACGCTACTAACGACGCGGTCGCAGCTCCTGCTGCGGTTGCCGAGCCAGTGCGTGAAAGCGCTCCGGTTGTGGCCGCTGTTCCAGCACCTTCTGCTGACGTTCGCAACAAGCAGAACGAACAGCGCCGTCCGGACAAACCACGTGCCGACGATAACAATCGTCGTGGCAGTGGCGATGGTGAGCGCAAAAACGCTCCGCATCGTGCTTCGGTCAAGGAAAAAGCGCCTGCGCCACGCGTTGCCCCGCGTACTACCGACGAAGAAAGCGATGGCTTCCGTCGTGGTGGTCGCGGCAAGGCCAAGCTGAAGAAACGCAACGCCCACGGTTTCCAGAGCCCAACCGGCCCTGTCGTGCGTGAAGTGAAGATCGGCGAGACCATCACTGTTGGCGATCTTGCCCAGCAGATGTCGGTCAAGGCTGCTGAAATCATCAAGTTCATGTTCAAACTGGGTACTCCAGCGACGATCAACCAGGTACTGGATCAGGAAACTGCCCAACTGGTTGCTGAAGAGCTGGGCCACAAAGTGACCCTGGTCAGCGACACCGCCCTGGAAGATTCCCTGGCCGAGTCCCTGAAGTTTGAAGGTGAAGCGTTCTCCCGTGCACCAGTCGTGACCGTAATGGGCCACGTTGACCACGGTAAGACCTCGCTGCTCGACTACATCCGTCGTGCCAAGGTAGCTGCTGGCGAAGCCGGCGGTATCACCCAGCACATCGGTGCGTACCACGTTGAAACCGAACGCGGCATGGTCACCTTCCTCGACACCCCTGGTCACGCCGCGTTTACCGCAATGCGTGCCCGTGGTGCCAAGGCGACCGACATCGTGATTCTGGTGGTTGCAGCGGACGACGGCGTAATGCCGCAGACCATTGAAGCCGTTCAGCATGCCAAGGCTGCTGGCGTTCCGCTGGTGGTTGCAGTGAACAAAATCGACAAGCCGGGCGCTGATCTCGATCGCATCCGTAGCGAACTGTCGGTTCACGGCGTGACGTCGGAAGAGTGGGGCGGCGACACCCCGTTCGTATCGGTGTCGGCGAAAGTCGGTACTGGCGTGGACGAGTTGCTCGAAGCTGTCCTGCTGCAAGCTGAAGTCCTGGAACTGAAAGCAACGCCTTCGGCCCCAGGTCGTGGTGTTGTGGTTGAATCGCGTCTCGACAAAGGTCGTGGCCCGGTTGCAACCGTTCTGGTTCAAGACGGTACCCTGCGCCAAGGCGACATGGTGCTGGTCGGTTCGAACTATGGCCGCGTTCGCGCCATGCTCGACGAGAACGGCAAGCCAATCAAAGAAGCCGGTCCTTCCATCCCTGTCGAGATCCTCGGCCTGGACGGTACTCCGGACGCTGGCGACGAGATGAGCGTGGTTGCCGACGAGAAGAAAGCCCGTGAAGTGGCTCTGTTCCGTCAAGGCAAGTTCCGCGAAGTCAAACTGGCCCGTGCTCACGCTGGCAAGCTTGAAAACATCTTCGAGAACATGGGTCAGGAAGAGAAGAAGACGCTCAACATCGTCCTCAAATCCGACGTCCGTGGTTCGCTGGAAGCGTTGAACGGTGCCTTGAACGGCCTGGGTAACGACGAAGTGCAAGTGCGCGTTGTCGGTGGCGGTGTCGGTGGTATCACCGAGTCCGACGCCAACCTGGCACTGGCCTCCAACGCTGTACTGTTCGGCTTCAACGTGCGTGCCGATGCTGGCGCTCGCAAGATCGTCGAGCAGGAAGGCCTGGATATGCGTTACTACAACGTGATCTACGACATCATCGAAGACGTCAAGAAAGCCCTCACCGGTATGCTCGGCAGCGATGTTCGCGAGAACATCCTGGGTATCGCTGAAGTGCGTGACGTGTTCCGTTCGCCGAAGTTTGGCGCGATCGCCGGTTGCATGGTGATCGAAGGTGTTGTTCACCGTAACCGTCCAATCCGTGTACTGCGCGAAGACATCGTTATCTTCGAAGGCGAGCTGGAATCCCTGCGCCGCTTCAAGGATGACGCTTCCGAAGTACGTGCCGGCATGGAATGCGGTATCGGCGTGAAGAGCTACAACGACGTCAAGCCTGGCGACAAGATCGAAGTTTACGAGAAGGTTCAGGTTGCTCGCAGCCTCTAACTCGCGCACTTCAAGGGCCACGCAGGGCCTGCGCATGCAAATGCGCGGCTCCGCGTCAGGACTCTAAACGCAACGCCCGGTCTGGCTTTTGTCAGGCCGGGCGTTTGCCGCTTTCAGACCCCTCGGGTTTCACCGTGGGGCAGTAACAGGTAACAAGACATGGCAAAAGAATACAGCCGTACCCAACGTATCGGCGATCAGATGCAGCGTGAGCTGGCACAGCTGATCCGTCGTGAAGTCAAAGACCCGCGCGTCGGCCTGGTCACCATTACCGCTGTTGAAGTCAGCCGTGACGTCGGTCACGCGAAGATTTTCATCACCGTGATGGGGCAGGACACTGCCGAAGACATCGCGCAAAGCATCAAGGTGCTCAACTCCGCCGCCGGTTTCCTGCGCATGCAGTTGGCCCGTGAAATGAAGTTGCGCAGCGTTCCACAGTTGCATTTCCACTACGACGAAAGCGTCGTGCGTGGCGCGCACCTGTCGGCCCTGATCGAGCGTGCGGTGGCTGAAGATAATCAGCACCCGGTTGCGGCTGAAGCCGAAGACGCCAAGGAGTAATCGGTGGCTCAGGTCAAACGTATCCGTCGTAATGTCAGCGGCATCATCCTGCTCGACAAGCCGCTGGGGTTTACCTCCAACGCGGCGTTGCAGAAGGTCCGCTGGTTGCTGAACGCCGAGAAGGCCGGGCACACCGGCAGTCTCGATCCGCTGGCCACCGGCGTGTTGCCGTTGTGCTTTGGTGAGGCCACCAAGTTTTCGCAATACCTGCTCGATTCCGACAAGGCTTATGAAACCCTGGCGCAACTCGGCAAGACCACCACCACGGCGGATGCCGAGGGTGACGTTTTGCAGGAACGCCCGGTGACCGTTGGTCGCGCCGATGTCGAGGCAGTACTGCCGAATTTTCGCGGTCAAATCAGTCAGATACCGCCGATGTACTCGGCTCTCAAGCGTGATGGCCAGCCGCTGTACAAGCTGGCCCGTGCAGGCGAAGTAGTGGAGCGCGAACCGCGTTCTGTTACTATTGCGCGCTTGGAATTACTGGCCTTTGAAGGTGATACTGCGCGGCTTGCGGTGGATTGCAGCAAAGGCACCTATATCCGCACCCTAGTGGAGGATATCGGTGAGCAACTCGGTTGTGGCGCTTACGTTGCTGAACTGCGACGTACCCAGGCCGGGCCTTTCACGCTGGCGCAGACGGTCACGCTTGAAGAGCTGGAAGCGGTACATGCCGAAGGCGGCAACGAAGCGGTTGACCGCTTCCTGATGCCATCGGACAGCGGCCTGCTGGATTGGCCACTGTTGCAGTTCTCGGAGCACAGCTCGTTCTACTGGCTCAACGGCCAGCCAGTACGCGCCCCGGATGCACCGAAGTTCGGCATGGTACGGGTACAGGATCACAACGGTCGCTTCATCGGTATCGGCGAAGTGAGCGAAGACGGGCGCATCGCGCCGCGTCGACTGATTCGGTCGGAATGACCGAAACCAGCCTGTGTAACAGCAGGTTGGCGAGGGTGGCTGTTAGCAGGCATGGTCACTACTCATTTTTAGATACAGGGATTTGTCCCTGGCCTGTTGAAACTGTTTCTTTGAAACAGTTTCCTGATAAAAGGATTGCCTCATGGCTCTCGACGTTCAAGAAAAAGCTCAAATCGTTGCTGACTACCAGCAAGCTGTTGGTGACACTGGTTCGCCAGAAGTGCAAGTTGCACTGCTGACCCACAACATCAACAAACTGCAAGGTCACTTCAAGGCCAACGGTAAAGATCACCACTCCCGTCGTGGTCTGATCCGCATGGTAAACCAGCGTCGTAAGCTGCTGGACTACCTGAAAGGCAAGGATCTGGGTCGTTATCAGGCTCTGATCGGTCGCCTGGGTCTGCGTCGCTAATCAGCGATTGCGCTATGAGGTTGGTTGTTTGCTGTGCGTCAGCGGGTTTCCCGCAGGCGCATGGCAGGCTCCCAGCCTCAAGTTTTATCTGGATAGTCGTTTTACCCTGGACAGGCGTTGGGCCGATTCCCGACATTGCCCAAGAATTTCGCAAGAAGACAAGTTCCCCAAGAGCCACAAAAGAAGGTAGGACACCGTGAACCCGGTAATCAAAAAATTCCAGTTCGGTCAGTCGACCGTTACCCTCGAGACTGGCCGTATCGCCCGTCAGGCCTCCGGCGCAGTATTGGTCACCGTTGACGACGACGTCAGCGTATTGGTGACTGTGGTCGGCGCCAAGCAAGCCGATCCAGGCAAGGGCTTCTTCCCTCTGTCCGTTCTCTACCAGGAAAAGACTTACGCTGCCGGTAAGATTCCTGGCGGTTTCTTCAAGCGTGAAGGCCGTCCTTCCGAGAAAGAAACCCTGACTTCCCGACTGATCGACCGTCCGATCCGTCCGCTGTTCCCAGAAGGTTTCATGAACGAAGTGCAGGTTGTCTGCACCGTCGTTTCCACCAGCAAGAAGACCGATCCGGACATCGCTGCGATGATCGGTACTTCGGCTGCGCTGGCGATCTCCGGCATTCCTTTCGATGGCCCGATCGGCGCTGCCCGCGTCGCGTTCCACGAAAGCACCGGCTACCTGCTGAACCCGACTTACGAACAACAGAAAGCGTCGAGCCTGGACATGGTCGTTGCCGGTACTTCGGAAGCCGTGTTGATGGTTGAATCGGAAGCCAAAGAGCTGACCGAAGACCAGATGCTGGGCGCGGTACTGTTTGCTCACGACGAGTTCCAGGTGGTGATCAACGCCGTTAAAGAACTGGCCGCTGAAGCTGCCAAGCCAACCTGGACCTGGGCTCCACAGCCTGAAGCCACTGCTCTGCTGGGCGCTATCCGTGCCGAGTTCGGCGACGCGATCTCCCAGGCTTACACCATCACCATCAAGGCCGACCGTTACGCTCGCCTGGGTGAGCTGAAAGACCAGGTGGTTGCCAAGCTGTCCGGTGAAGAAGGCCAGCCTTCTTCCAGCGAAGTGAAAGCGGCCTTCGGCGAAATCGAATACCGCACCGTTCGCGAAAACATCGTAAACGGCAAGCCACGTATCGACGGCCGCGACACCAAGACCGTACGTCCTTTGAATATCGAAGTCGGTGTTCTGCCAAAGACCCACGGTTCGGCGCTGTTCACCCGTGGCGAAACCCAGGCCCTGGTTGTTGCAACACTGGGCACCGCCCGTGACGCACAACTGCTGGACACCCTGGAAGGCGAGAAAAAAGACCCGTTCATGCTGCACTACAACTTCCCTCCGTTCTCGGTAGGTGAGTGTGGCCGCATGGGTGGCGCTGGTCGTCGCGAAATCGGTCACGGCCGTCTGGCCCGTCGTTCGATTGCAGCCATGCTGCCGGCTGCCGACGTGTTCCCGTACACCATTCGTGTTGTGTCGGAAATCACCGAGTCCAACGGTTCTAGCTCCATGGCTTCGGTCTGCGGCGCTTCGCTGGCTCTGATGGATGCCGGCGTTCCGATGAAGGCACCGGTTGCCGGTATCGCCATGGGTCTGGTTAAAGAGGGCGAGAAGTTCGCCATCCTGACCGACATCCTGGGTGACGAAGACCACCTGGGCGACATGGACTTCAAAGTAGCCGGTACCGCCAAAGGTGTGACCGCGCTGCAGATGGACATCAAGATCAAAGGCATCACCGAAGAGATCATGGAAATCGCTCTGGGCCAAGCCCTGGAAGCGCGCCTGAACATCCTCGGTCAGATGAACCAGATCATTGGCCAGTCGCGTACCGAGCTGTCGGAAAACGCTCCGACCATGATCGCGATGAAAATCGACACCGACAAAATCCGTGATGTCATCGGTAAAGGCGGCGCTACCATTCGTGAGATATGTGAAGAAACCAAGGCT
>NZ_JBIVBY010000073.1:0-6730 GCF_044746405.1 Pseudomonas sp. NPDC086251 | reverse complement strand
ACCCGGCAGGGATGCCGGGTTAGCCGCCCCCGGCCAGGGATGGCCGATGGCGGCGGGCCCACGGAGCAGGACCGGAGCGAGGGCATGCCGAGCCTAGGCGAGGCACCGAACGAAAGGGCAGAAGCGCTTTGGTTACTTTCGCGCTTTTCGAAAGTGACCCGCCGTAAGGGCGGAACCCATAGCGGCCATCACCAAAAAAACGGATATGCCCCCAATAAACAAAAGCAGGAATCACCCTCCAGTCGGTTACAACAACGACAGCGTGTAGTTGATGATAAAGCGATTCTGATCCACGTTACGTCCAGCGTCCGTATTCGACTTGCCATTGCGCAAGCTGAAACCGACACCTTTGAATGTGCCCGATTGCAGCACGTAATCCAGGGTCATATCACGCTCCCACTCAGACTGATCCGCCGCGTTCCGGGCTTTGATGTCCGTCCCCTTCAAATACGCGATGGTGGCTTTCAAACCCGGCACGCCCAAAGGCGCAAAGTCAAAGCTGTACTGACCGAAATCAGTCTGCTCACCCGCACGCGCAAAGCTCTGGATCATGCGGTCGGTAGGCAAGTAAACGCTGCCGCCACCCGCGCCTTTATCGACCAGGCTGCCCTGATTGGGCTGGACGAAGTTGCTGCCATCCCCCACTTGCTGATGCCCGAGCGACACCGCGTGACCACTGTTGGCATAGGTGATCATCGCCACCCAGGTGGTGTTGTCGATTTCACCGTTGTTGTCGTCGGTGTAACCCGATACCCGATAACCTTGGGCCCTGCCCGCTGCAGAACTGTTTGCGCCCGTTGACGTGGTACGGAAGTAACGCAGGTCGGTGGTAAAGGAGCTTTTGCCGTCGATGGGCAGAACATGGGTCAGGCCCAAGAAGTTCTGGTTGTAGAAGTCTTCCAATTGCGCGAAGTAATACTGGGCCTTCAGGTCCTTGGTGAGGTTGTAGTCACCCCCGGCGAAGTAGAACTTGTTGCTGTCCTGGGTGCTGCCCGCCACCGACAGACCGGTGCGGTCAGTTGAGGCGCGACCGACCGCGTGCTCAAGCACACCGCTCGTCAGCATCAGGCCATCGATGTCGTTTGAGGTGATCTGCGCACCGGTGAACGATTGCGGCAATACCCGAGCATCGTTCGACAGCAGAATCGGCAGTTTTGGCAGCAGCGTGCCGTAGCGGAACTCGGTCTTTGCCATACGCATCTTCGCGGTGGGGCCGAAGCTGCTCCAGGCATCAGCCGCGCTGTCGCCGTCAGTCGGGATCATGCCGCTACCGACGTGGCGCCCCGCTCCACTGTCCAGCGTCACGCCGAGCAGCGCCTGCGCATCGAGCCCGAACCCGACCGGGCCCTGGGTAAATCCGGACTCATAGCGCAGCACAAAACCTTGCGCCGCCTCCTCGGTTTTCGAAGGGTCGGCACTGCCGTCGCGGTTGTCACTGTTGAAATACAAGGTACGCATCGAGAGGCTGGCCTTGCTGTCCTCCAGAAAACCATGTGAGGCAGAGTCTGCTGCCTGTGCGCACAGGGAGCTGGTGGCCATCAGGATTGCGGTGGGGATTGCTCGCTTCAACATACGGTGCTCCAGGGTGATTTTTTTATGTTTTTTTTGACTGTTCACCGACCGCAATCCGCCACTGGTACCCAACGGCGGCGCGCACAATGTCGCGCCCGATGGGTGACCATGAGCATTGAATTTCGCAAGCGATCGGAAGTAGTCGAGCGGTCAACGCTCGACGCGCTAGATCAGGTAAGAAAGGCCCACGGTCAGCGCGAAAGCGACGACCGAGATGATGGTTTCGAGCACCGTCCAGGTCTTGAAGGTCTGGGCAACGGTCATGTTGAAGTATTCCTTGATCAACCAGAAGCCACCGTCGTTGACGTGGGAAAAAATCACCGAGCCCGCGCCCGTCGCCAGCACCAGCAACTCCGGATGCGGATAGCCCAGGCCCACGGCCACCGGCGCGACAATTCCCGAGGCGGTGGTCATGGCCACCGTGGCGGAACCGGTGGCGATGCGCATCAACGCGGCGAACAGCCAGCCCATCAGCAGCGGCGACAGGTGGAAGACCTGGGCCAGGCTGACGATCTGGTCGGTGACGCCGGCGTCCACCAGAATACGGTTCAAGCCGCCACCGGCGCCGACCAGCAAGGTGATGCTGGCGGTCGGCGCCAGGCATTCGTTGGTAAATTTGAGGATCGATTCGCGGTTGAAACCCTGGGCCAGGCCGAGGGTCCAGAAGCTCAGCAAGGTCGCCAGCAGCAAGGCGATCACCGAGTTGCCGATGAACAGCAGGAACTGGTTAAACCCACTGCCCGGCGTCGAAATCAGGTTGGCCCAGCCACCGATCAGCATCAGCACCACCGGCAGCAGAATGGTCGCCATGGTGATGCCGAAACCCGGCAGGCTGTCGCGCGGTTCGCGGTCGAGGAACTGCCGCTCCAGCGGGTTCTCCGCCGGCAACTGAATGCGCGGCACGATGAACTTGGCGTACAGCGGACCGGCGATGATCGCGGTCGGAATACCGATCAGAATCGCGTAGAGCAAGGTCTGCCCCACCGAGGCCTGATAGACCTGCACCGCCAGCATCGCCGCCGGGTGCGGTGGCACCAGCGCATGCACCACCGAAAGCCCGGCGACCATCGGCAAACCGACCATCAGAATCGACACGCCGACGCGCCGTGCCACGGTAAAGGCGATCGGCACCAGCAGCACAAAACCGACTTCGAAGAACAGCGGCAGGCCGACCAGGAAGGCGATGCAGACCATCGCCCAGTGCGCATTTTTCTCGCCGAAGCGGTCGATCAGCGTGCGCGCCACCTGCTCGGCGCCACCGGACTCGGCCATCATCTTGCCGAGCATGGTGCCCAGCGCCACCACCAGCGCGATGTGCCCCAGGGTCTTGCCGACACCGGCCTCGTACGCGCCGACCACCCCGGACGCCGGCATCCCGGCAAGCAAGGCCAGGCCGATCGAGACCAGGGTAATCACAATGAACGGATTGAGTCGGTAACGGGCGATCAGCACGATCAGCGCAATGATGGCGATGGCGGCATACACCAGCAGCCAATAGCCGAAGGACAGGGTCATGCGGTACTCCTCGAGAGGGTCACGTCGAAAATTTGTGAAACTCTTAAAACATTTCGAGGCGTGATTATCAAACGAGGCGAAAGTAATTTTCGTAGAGGGATAAGGGTTGTCGCACAGAGGCATGGGCAGTTGCGGTTTTTGAAACTCGATGAGGCGGATTTACATCACATTTGCCCCGCTCGGTCAGATCCGAGAAACGGGTCCATACGCCATTTCCGCCGCAGCACTTTTTCGTGTAGCAGCTGCCGAAGGCTGCGTTCGGCTGCGCAGCAGTCGTCAATCCTGTAAATACGGTTTGTCTGACTCACCGCAAGTTCTGATTTCACGACTGCTGCGCAGCCGAACGCAGCCTTCGGCAGCTGCTACACGGGTTGTGTTATGGCTTAACTGGATGCCCACTTTTGCCCGAGGGATTCCAGATCGGCTTTTTGCAGGTCCTCGGGGCTCAGCACGATGCGGAATTTGCAGGTGGCGTTGAAGTTTTGAAAAAAGGGTTCCGCAAACGCGGGGATGTCGGAGGAGTCTTTTACGTCGACCAGAAAGATCCCGCCGCGCCTTCCATCCTGCTCGGTAAAGTACGCCGCCTCCGGCTTGATGCTTTCCAGGATGCGCTCAATAACCTCGCCCACCTTCCCGGCCTTGACCAGCGAGTTGAAGGGTTCATTAGGGCATTCGACCATCAGTAACATCTTCATCATTGCATCCTCTGTTCACCCTGCAACCGTGTCGCCAGACTTTTGTTTCTGGCCCTCGTGCCGCCGGCCAGACATTCGACAGCCTCGCGGTCCGTGTGGTGAAGAATAGCGAAGCGTAGACCGTCCCTCGGACCGGGTTACGGGCGGTCGTGAAGCAGTGTCGGAGGCCAGGCGGGCGGCCTATACTGCTTGAGTTAATTTTCCGCGCGTTATGTACAACGTCGACACCCGTGCGCCTGTGCGGTGCGCCCGTGCCAATCGTCAACGTTTGTAATCCCGAACCGAATGAATCGTGTTGCCAGGACCAATTGCCGGGCTGCGCTCGATTGCTTCGTGACCAACGGGTGGTGGAGAAGATCATGAAATTCAAGTTTTTTTCAGGCGTTGCATTCGCCGTCGCGGCAACGGTCGCAACAGGCGTCTGGGCCGGAGAAGCCCCAGCGGTGGCCTCGGATGGGGCTGATCATGTTGGCGCCGGTCAGGTGGCTTCCGATGGTTCCGATCATGTTGGTGCGGGTCAGGTGGCTTCTGATGGTTCCGATCATGTCGGCGCTGGTCAGGTGGCGTCCGACGGCTCCGATCATGTCGGTGCTGGTCAGGTAGCGTCCGACGGCTCGGATCATGTCGGTGCTGGTCAGGTAGCGTCCGACGGCTCGGATCATGTTGGCGCTGGTCAGGTGGCTTCCGACGGTTCCGATCATGTTGGTGCTGGTCAGGTCGCTTCCGACGGCTCGGATCATGTCGGCGCCGGTCAGGTCGCTTCCGACGGCTCGGATCATGTCGGTGCTGGTCAGGTCGCCTCTGATGGTTCGGATCGCATAGGCACCAATCGGCTGGCTGCCGACGGTTCTGAACGTGTGGGCGCCTCTCGTCTTGCGTATGCATCACGCGTTGGCGTGGGCTCCGATAGAGTTGCGTCCGATGTCATGAGCGGCAGCTACACGGACCAGTTCAACAGATAACCCGCAATCAGGTCTGTCCGTCATCACGCAAGGGGGAAGCATTGCGCTTCACCCTTGCGCTGACAAACAACCGTATCCGCGTTAAGCGTCAGCTCAGACCAGGTTGATCTCGACGTTGATGTTGTCTCGTGTGGCTTTCGAGTACGGACACAGTTCGTGCCCTTTATCCACCAGCGCCCGAGCCGTTTCGCGATCCATTCCCGGCAGACTGATGTTGAGGCGAGCCTGCACGAGGTAACCGCCTGCGTTGGTGCCCAGGTCAACTTCGGCGTCAATGCTCAGGTCAGGCGGAAGCTTGATCTTCATTTGGCCGGCCGCCACTTGCAGCGCACCGATGAAGCAGGCGGACCAGCCGGTGGCGAACAACTGCTCAGGGTTGGTGCCGTCGCCCGGGCCACCCGGCGAGGAAAGCTTGACGTCGAGACGACCATCGGAGCTGCGTGATGCGCCGTCCCGTCCGCCCGTGGTATGAACCTTGGCGGTATAAAGTACTTTGTCGAGCTGCTTCATGATGATCTCCTGATTGAAAACTCAAAAAAACTGGCTTTAAAACGCATCCAGGCATGGCGTGACGCCGGGAGGGTTTAAAGAGATTGTTTGTTCAACTTGGATGAATCAGAAAACTGCCTTCTCCTTGGATCAGGCCCGGTTTCAACGCATGCGTGATCCTTTTCGGCCAGTCCTTCTTGGTCGATGGAGCAACGCTGCAGCGGACCGGACTTCTCAATATAGCCGTCGTTGCTCGACAACGTGGCCCTGACCGCCAGCCGGACCGGGCGCTGAATGATGAGATTATCAATATCGACAGTCATGCAGACGTTGCAGTGATATATATGCCTTTAACACTTCAACGTTACACACAGTGTTTCAACACAGAGACAGTTGCATAAGTTTCAATCGTGGTGCTTCAACCGCTTGTCTGACACTCGGGGCCACCCTACATACATTTAGAATAACTACGGATAGCATGCGCGCCGCGTTTCCCTTCGGCACCACCCCGTTGACCAAAGAGTCAACAAAGTACGGAAATCCCAGCAACTACAAACCCTGCAGAGAACCCAATTGCGCGACGATTATGCAATTAATCAAGTCGGTGGTCTGGCGTGCGTTTATCTATCGACGACAGAACACTTCCAGCTCGACTGTTTTATCAGCCAATACATACACACCAGAAACCTGCGTTTAATCGCCGATATTAACAATCTCCTGCGCTCAGCCCTCGAAGGTTACCCCGGCAAACCGCCGGTCATGGTCAACGAGCTGAACGCCTGGATCGACAAGACCTTGGGTTATCGAGCCGCACACCCCGATTTTGGGCAGTTGGACGACGTTTGAAAGCATATGCAGGGTCTGTTCGGCAAAAGAACTGAACGAACCTCATGGCGAAACACTCTCAATAGCAGGAGGCTCAGTTGAGCCTCCTGTTTTTTCAGCCTTCATCTTTCGGCACGTTGTTTGCGCCGCAGATCTCTCTGAAGTCTCTATTTGACTATTGAGCCAATGTCCTGCCGACCTCTGGAGGAATACATGAGTGAACTCGTTCCTTATGCGGTGCATTATCTGTTTGACGGGGTGCGACAGCATTTTTTCAAGTTGGCGGTGCAGTTTTCAGATGTCGAGGCCATCCATTCGGCTTCTGCGCATGCTTATCCGCAGGCGGGGCGGCAAATTGCTGCACATGCGAGTCTCGAAACGGCGCGGGTGCAGGCTCAGCGATTGGGGATTACGCAGATTCGCTGGAATGTTTCGATCTGATTCAAACTTTTGCCTTCGCAATAAAGCCCTGCTCGATGGCTTACTTTTAATGTTTTGGGATTGGGGGCATATCCGTTGCTGCGGTTATGGCGGCTGGCGGTTTCGCTCTTACAGCGAGTCCCTTTTGCAAACGCCCAAAAGGAACCAAAACGCTTTGCCCCTCCATTCGGTGCCTCGCTTAGGCTCGGCATGCCCTCACTCCGGCATTGCTCCGGGGGCCCGCCGCCATCG
>NZ_JBIVBY010000072.1:1367-7073 GCF_044746405.1 Pseudomonas sp. NPDC086251 | reverse complement strand
ATTACCCCTGACTTTATCCAATCCAATACCTCGCCTTACATCACGTATGTCAGCGTCAGTATTTTCTATTAATGCGAGTAACCCGCTTCACTTTGTAGGTGACACATGAACCGCCATTGTTTTCGTTTGATCTTCAGCAAACCCCTGGGCTTTTTGATCCCGGTGGCCGAAATCACCACCACCACCGGCAAAGGTCGCCAGGGCGGCCAGGTTCTGGGCCACGCCGCCCCTTGCGCGCCGGGCTTTCAGTTGCAGTCGCTGTTTGCCAGCCTGCTGACGGTGATTCGCCCCGACGCCCGCCGTGGCGGGCTCAAGGGCGCCATGTTGTGGCGCATTCTGGCCACCGCCGCGTTGCTGCCGGGCGTAACCTTCGCCGACATGGTGGTCGACCCCAATGGCGGGGCCAACACCCCGGGGATGTCGTCCTCGGCCAACGGCGTGCCGGTGATCAACATTGTCGATCCAAACGCCAAAGGCTTGTCCCACAACCAGTTCCAAAGTTTTGACGTGGTGCAGCCGGGCGTCATTTTCAACAACAGCATGACCGACGGTGTCTCGCAGATTGGCGGGTACACCATGAACAACCCCAACCTGAACCATCAGGCCAGCGCCATTCTGGTCGATGTCACCGGCACCAACCCGAGCAGCCTGTCCGGCGCCCTGGAGGTGTTCGGCGGCACGGCGGACCTGATCATCTCCAACCAGAACGGCATCAGCCTCAATGGCGTGTCGACGATCAATGCCAACAGCCTGACCACCACCACCGGCAAAGCCGTGGATTCGCCCGATGGCCTGCAATTTCTGGTCGAGGGTGGCAAGGTCAAAATCGAAGCCGGCGGGGTCGACACCAGCGGCCTGACCTACTTCGACGTGGTGGCGCGCAGCATCGAATTGCAAGGCGCGGTGGGCTCGGCGGATCAAAAGACCGACATCAGCCTGGTGGCGGGTCTGAACACCTATAACGCGGCGACGCGCACCACGACGGTCAACAGCACCTCCGGCGCCAACACCCCGGAATTTGCCATTGACGGCGGACTGGCCGGCGCGATGTACGGCCACAATATTTCCCTGACCAGTACCGAAAGTGGGGCCGGGGTGCGTCACCAGGGGCTGATCAAGTCCAGCGCTGACATTGCCATTTCGGCCAATGGCGACGTGGGCCTGGCCACGCTGGTGGCCGGCGGCAAGGTCGGGATCGACACCACCGGTTCGATTGCCATCGGCAATGGCACGGCGGGCCAGGGCATTGACGCGCAAAAAGCGGTGACCCTGCAGGCCGGCCATGGCATCACGGTCAGCAACGACATCAAAGGCGAGACCTTGCAGATTACCGCCAGTGATCTGCTGATTCAGAGCGCCAACCTGATTGCCACCCAGGCCGCCGGGACCGGCTCGGTGAGCGCGATCACGATCAAGGTCGGTAACTTCACCTTGAGCGGTACCCTGGTGGCCGTGGACTCGGCGGGCAATCCGTTCCCGGCCAGTCAGCCGCTGATGCTGCACAACGGCCAGTTGATGGTGAAGATCAACGAGACGGACTACAGCACCAGCTTTACCCTGTCCGCCACGGCCATGATTCTGTCGGCCAACGGCGTCTCGATTGAGGCCGATAACTTCCTCAACGATGGCGGGGTGATCCAGGACACCGGCAAAAGCGGCATCAACATCACCGCGCAGCACCTGGTGAACAAGGGCATTGTGGCCACCAAGGGCGACTTGAATCTAGTCGCCGATGTGCTGGAAAACCTGTGCACCGGCATTAACCAGACCTTGTGCATCGGTTTTCTGGCCGGCGGCGATGCCAATGTCCAGGCCGGGACCCTGACCAACGATGCCGGCTTGGGCGCGGCCGGCGACATGAACCTGACGCTGGGCAATGACAGCAGCAACGGCGTGCACGGCTCGATCAGCGGCGGCAAGAACCTGCAGGTGCAGCAGGCGCCGGGGAGCACCGTCCACCTGAGTTCCGATGGCGAAATGTACAGCGGTGGCGACTTGCTGGTGGTGCTCAACGCGTTGTCGCTGGGCGGGGACTCGACCATGAGCGCCGGCGGCAGCGCCACCCTGCAAATCACCGGCACCCTGGAAAGCGCGGGCAAAATTGTCGTGGGCAAGGACCTGCACGTCACGGCGACTGACGTCATCGCCAATGTTGGCAGCTCGATGACCGCCGGCCATGACGTCAACGTCGTCGCCAAAAACAGCTACACCAGCAGCGCCAATACCCTGGTGCGGGCTGAGAATACGGCCCATATCGAGGCGCAGGAATCGCTGAGCAACGGCGGCATCGTCTACGGGGCGAAGCGGGTTGACCTGCTGACCGATGGTACGCTGACCAACGGCGCGGGCGTGGCCATTTCCGGCGAGGTGATCACCCTCAAGGGCGATTCGTTGACCAATGAAAACGGCGCGACCATTGGCGCCTCGCAGCTGGTGGATATTGACGTCACCGGCGACGTGGTCAACGACGCCTCGGTGATCACCGCCGGCACCCAGGTCAACATCAATGCCGGTGGCACGGTGTCGAATACCAACGGGGCGCAGATCATCGGCGGTGACGTGGCGATCGATGCAGCGAAGGTGGTCAACAACGACTCGATGATCGTGGCCAGCGACTTGGTCATCAACAGTGCCGGGGATGTGGATTTTTCCGGTCCATCGTCCATCGTCTATGGCGATTCGATTGCCATCAACAGCCTGGGTAACCTGCACAACAGCGCCGGCAGCCTGGTGTATGCCGAGACCGGGGTGGCGCTCAACAGCCAGGGCTCGGTGACCAACGATACCGATGCCATCATCTATGGCGCCAACGAGGTCAAGATCTCGGCCAACGGCGACGTGACCAATGCCAGCGGGGCGCTGATCGACAGTGACGCCAGCGTCAGCATCACCGGCACCAACGTGACCAATACCGAGGCCGCGGCGATTACCGCGGACCAGGTGGCGATCAATGCCAGTCAGAATGTGCTCAACGCCAAGGATGCCACGATCGTCGGTCAGGACAGCGTGCAGGTCAAGGCGCTGAATGGTTCGGTGACCAACACCGACGGTGCGGTCATGTCCGGCTCCACCCTGGCTGTGCAAGCGGTGGACATCACCAACCAGAACAGCGCCAAACTGCTGGGCGATGACCTCACCCTGACGGCCAGCAACAACTTCAAAAACACCAGCGGCGGCTCCATCAAGGCGTCCAACAGCGTCACGGTCGACAGCAAGAACTTTGCCGCCTCGAGCAGCGAAATCCTCGCCGGCAAGGATGTCAGCATTGCCACCGACACCTATACCAACACGGGCAATATTGCCTCCCAGGACACCGCCACCCTGACCATCAAGCATGGCGGTGACCTGACCCTGTCCTCGACGCAAAAAGCCCCCGTGGCCGCGCAATTGTTGACCCTCAACGCCCACGACGTCACGGTCAACGACGCGCTGAACAACCCCGGCAGCATTCAGATCAATGCCAGCGGCAAAGTGCAAAACAATGACGCCATCGTGACCGGCAAAAGCCTGTATGTGACTGCCAGCGAGTCGATTGTCAACAACACCCACTCGCTGATCTGGGCGGCCGATGACATCGTCCTCAAGGCCGGTACGGCGATCAACAACCTGGAAGATGCCCTGATCATGGCCGGCGATGCCATCTCGCTGACCGCCCATGACATCCTCAACTACGCCGGGCGTATCAGCGCCGGCGGTGATTTGACCCTGGAAGCGGCCAACATCACCAACCAGGGCATCAGCACCGGCGGGCTGGTGCAGGGGCCGCCGACCACCACGTCCGGGTATTACAAGTGGTACCACGATGCGCGCTATGACGAGATGTGGATCTCCATGGACCTGCCGACCTACAGCTCTGACCGCACCACCAAGCAGGCGGTCATGGAAAGTGGCGGCAATGTCGCGATCAACCAGGGCGCCAACAAGGGCACCGGCTCGAACGTGACCAACCAGGACGGCCTGATTGTCGCCAGCGGTAACATGGCCATCGACGGCAACCTGAAAAACATGACCTCACACGACGACCTGGCGTTGTCGACCTACCTGAAGACCCCCAGCACCATCACCATCACCGTCAAGGATAAGCTGGCGTGGAACGATCCCACGACGGCGACTTACCCAAGCATGTGGGCCATGCTGGACGAAGTCTTTACCGGCGATGACAAACATAAGATCTGGGGCGCCTATAACTATTATGATGGCGACACCGTCAACGCGCTGAAGAACATCGACGATCCGAAGTTCAATCAGGTCATGGCCGCGACCCTGGGCGCCGATTGGCGGACCCAGGACTATGACACCCTGTCCAAGCGCTGGGACGCGTATGTCAAGGGCGAAAGCCCGGACCCGGTCAAGTCCTATTATGCCTCCACCCAATCGGAGATTGCCTCCGGTGGCAACTTCGTGCACACCGGTGGCTCCTTTGAAAACGGTGGCGGGCTCGTCGAGCAAAAAACCGTCGACGTCAGTATCGGGAAAAACGACACCACGGCCATTGCCGGTGATTTCGACAGTGACTATGCCTACAAAAATGCCTTCGACCCCAAGGCGCCGTTGTCCGAGCTCGAAAACGCGATGAACCCCAGCTACGTCCAGGACAACCTGGTCAACAACGATTTGTTGTTTCAACAATCGACCAAGCCGGCGCCTTTCGACCCCGATGCGTTTGCCGCGGCTGGCCTGGAAGCCAAACAGAATGGCGCCAACGGCTCCGCCACGATGACCCCGATCGTGCCGCTGTATGAAACACGCATCGAGTACGTGGACCAGAGCCAGTTTTACGGTTCCTCGTACTTTTTCGAGAGCGTGGGTTATCACGCCGACGCACCGGTGTCGGTGATCGGTGATGCGTATTTTGACAACATGATGATCAACCAGACCATCCAGGCCACGTCGGGTACTTACATGACCGTGACCTACGGGGTGTCCGGTACCGACATGACCAAGATGCTCATGGACAACGCCGGGGTTGAAGCCGAGCGCTTGGGCCTCACCGTGGGCGTGCCCCTGACCCAGGAGCAATATGACAGCCTGGAACTGGACATCGTCTGGTACGAACCGGAAGTGGTCGATGGCGTGTTGGTGTTGGTGCCGAAGGTGTATTACTGCCCGGCCACGCTCGAAGCCATGGCCAACACCAAAGAAGCGGATTCGGTGATCCAGGCCGGCGGCAGCCTCACGACCGACAACACCGACTTCAACAACGTCAACGGCGTGGTCAAGGGCCAGGACGTCACCATCACCAGCAGCGGCGATGTCAACAACCAGGCCACCGGCGGCAGCCAGGGCGGCATCTACGCCAGCGCCGATGGCGGCAAACTGGTCATCGATGCGGCCGGTGATGTCAACAACCAGGGCGCCACGATCAAAGGCAATCATGTACAGGTCAAGGCCGGCGGCGACATCACCGCCACCACCACCATGACCTATGACAAGGATGGCTCGCTGGTCTCGCGCAGCACCGGCGATATCATCGGCAGCGGCTCGGCCTCCACGGTCCACCTCACGGCGGGCAACGATGTGGTGCTGACCGGGGCCGACGTCGCCGCGGTGCGGGTGGCCGTGGATGCGACCAACCTGATCATGAACGATGTCAAGGAGGTCTCCTCCTCGCACAAGGACACCGAAGAAAGCGGCTTTGCCTGGCATAACAGCAACATGCAAGAAAGTGCCAGCGCCACCGGGGTCAGCAGTAACATCGTCGCCGGT
>NZ_JBIVBY010000072.1:0-1272 GCF_044746405.1 Pseudomonas sp. NPDC086251 | reverse complement strand
ACGTCGAGCACAGCAACAGCAGTGTGACCCAAAGCAATTCCCAGTTGAACCTGGGGACCGGCAAGGTGACGGTCGAGGGGACCTTCGACTTCGGCGGCGCCGACATCAACACCGCGCCGGGGTTTGAACACTCCATGCTACGCATCAAGGCCGGCGACATCCAGACCACCAAATACGAAAGCGTGAGCGACGACGAGTCCAGCGCCAAAGGCTTCTTCATCGGGGCCACGGCCAGTGCCGACTCGGTGTTTCTCGACGTCTCCAACGACATCGGCAAACTGGCGACCGATGCCGCCGAAGGCATGAGTGTCGCGCCCGGCCTGACCACCCTGGAAATGCTCGGTGACGCGGAGCGGATCGCGGTCGGCTCGTGGGGCTCGGCCAGCGCCGGAGCCGCCATTGGCGGCGGCGGCACGTCCAGTCAGACGGTGACCAGAACCGAAAACACCAATCAGGTCGGCGGTAACGTCAGCATGACCTCGACCAAAGGCGACATCACGCTCACGGGGGTGCAAACCACCAATCCGGATGCGGTGATTATCCTCAATGCCGGCGAACATGACGTCAACCTCAACGCCTCCAAAAGCACCACCACCAGCACCAGCAAATCCAACGTCGGCGGCATCAGCGCTAACGAAACGGCCAGTTGGAACCCCCTCACAGGCACGACCGTCAGTGCCTCGGTTGGTGTGGGCGCGAAGCATAATGATTCGAGCCAAAACAATACCAGCTACACCAATACCGACATCAGCGGCTCGCACGTGATCGTTAGGGCCAACGACCTGAACATGGTCGGGGCCAATGTCTCCGGCAAGGTCAACGCCGATCTGACCGGTGATCTCAACATCACCAGCGTGCAGGATACGCAAACTTACACGCACACCCTGGCGGCGGGCGGCGTTTCCGCCGGTGTGGCGGTGAACAGTCATACCGCGTTCCTGGTACCCAGCTTTGTCGGCGGCGTCGGCGCAGTGGGCGGACAGGACTACGACAACTATCAACGGGTTGAAAAGCAGTCCGGCATCAGCGGCACCGCCGACAGCACCATTCATGTCGGCGGCGACATGAACCTGACCGGCGGTTATGTGGCCGGCGGTGGCAAGCTGCAAGTGGACGGCACGGTCAATGCCAAAGACCTCACCGACAGCCGCAATAAAGATGGCGGCTACGGCGGGGGTGGCATCGGCGTCAACCAAAACGGCATCGGCGGGATCGGCTTGATGGGTGGTCGGGTGGACCAGGTGCATTACAGCGCCGACAACAAGGCCACGG
>NZ_JBIVBY010000071.1:0-8140 GCF_044746405.1 Pseudomonas sp. NPDC086251 | reverse complement strand
CAATACCGTCGCGTCGAACTGCGGAAGTAATTCGTCATGCGAACGTGCCGTCGTGCTGTAACTGTTCTGGCTCTCAGCCTCGCACCGCTTGCGGTGTGGGCTGCGGTTCCTGTGGTCGATAACGATGCCGGCTATAACAATAGCGGGACCAGTTATCCGCCTGCGGGTTACGGTACGAACGGCGCCTATGCCGGGGGAGGGGTTTCGGCCCCTGTCTCGGCACAGGGCGAGCTGTTCAACCAGCTGCAATCCATGCAAGAGCAGATCTCACGCCAACAAGGTGTGATTGAAGTTCTGCAAAATGAAGTAGCGCGCATGAAGCAAGAGAACCTGGAGCGATATCAGGATCTTGATCGGCGCATAGGAACCGGCGTTGCACCAGCCGCGACTCCTGAAAATTCTTCCACCGGTGGCGGTTTGAACGCCCCCGGTGCAGCAGCGGCAGGCGCAGGTGCAGGAGCGGCAGCCGCTCAGGCACCCGCCGCGGGTAGCGAGCCGGCTGATCCGGCGAAGGAAAAACTGTATTACGATGCAGCCTTCGACCTGATCAAAGCCAAGGATTTCGACAAGGCCAGCCAGGCTTTTGCCGCCTTCCTGCGCAAGTACCCGAACAGCCAATACGCGGGCAATGCCCAGTACTGGTTGGGCGAAGTGAACCTGGCCAAAGGCGATCTGCAAGGTGCAGGTCAGGCCTTTGCCAAGGTTTCGCAGCTGTACCCCAAGCACCCTAAAGTGCCTGATTCGCTGTACAAGCTCGCTGATGTAGAGCGCCGCCTCGGTCATACCGACAAGGTCAAAGGCATTCTGCAGCAGGTCGTGGCCCAATATCCGGGCACTTCCGCCGCTCAGCTGGCCCAGCGCGATCTGCAGAAAATGTAAGGCTGCTTGACCTGTTTCGAAGAAACCCGCGCTTGTCGCGGGTTTTTTCGTTAGAATTCACGCCCTTTTTATGAAACACGCTTTTTGGGATCTACGCGGTGGCGGGGTTCCTCGAAGTGCCTGACGGAGGCGGACAGCCTGTTTAGCTGTTATGCCCGTGGCGACTATGCAAGACACATTGAGAATTACCGAAGTTTTCTACTCGTTGCAGGGTGAAACGCGGACTGCCGGGCTGCCCACTGTATTTGTGCGCCTGACCGGTTGCCCATTGCGTTGCCAATACTGCGACAGCGCCTACGCGTTCACGGGCGGTACCCTTCGCCCGCTCGACGACATTCTCGAACAAGTGGCGGGTTTTCGTCCGCGTTATGTCTGTGTCACCGGCGGCGAGCCGTTGGCGCAACCCAACGCCGTTCCATTGCTCAAGCGGTTGTGTGACGCCGGTTACGAAGTGTCACTGGAAACCAGTGGTGCTCTCGACATCTCGGCGGTAGATTCTCGGGTCAGTCGCGTTGTCGATCTGAAAACCCCGGGGTCGAAAGAAGCACACCGCAACCGCTACGAGAACATCGAACTGCTCACGCCCAACGATCAGGTGAAGTTTGTCATCTGCTCGCGGGAAGACTACGACTGGGCCGTGTCCAAGCTGATCCAGTACGGTCTTGATCGACGTGCCGGCGAAGTCCTGTTCTCGCCAAGTCACCATGATCTCAATGCTCGGGACCTGGCTGACTGGGTGGTGGCTGACAACCTGCCTGTGCGTCTGCAATTGCAGCTGCATAAATATCTTTGGAATGACGAGCCGGGGCGCTGAAATGACGGAACAACTGAACACTGCTGAAAAACGTGCGGTCATCCTGCTGTCCGGTGGTCTGGACTCGGCGACCGTCGTGGCCATGGCCCGTGCTGAAGGCTACAGCTGCTACACCATGAGCTTCGATTACGGCCAGCGCTCTCACGCCGAATTGCACGCCGCCGCCCGTGTCGCTCGCGACCTGGGTGTAGTTGAGCACAAAGTGATCGGCCTGAACCTGAACGGTATCGGCGGTTCGGCCTTGACCGACACCCGCATCGACGTGCCGGAGGAGGCGGGCGAAGGTATTCCGGTGACTTACGTGCCGGCACGCAACACCGTTTTCTTGTCCCTGGCGTTGGGCTGGGCTGAAGTGCTGGGCGCTCGCGACATCTTTATCGGTGTCAACGCGGTGGATTACTCCGGTTACCCGGATTGCCGTCCCGAGTTCATCGAATCCTTCGAGCGCATGGCCAATCTGGCGACCAAGGCCGGTGTCGAGGGCAATGGCTTCCGTATCCAGGCACCGCTGCAGAACCTCAGCAAGGCGCAGATCGTCCAGGCGGGCGTGAAGCTTGGCGTTGATTACGGCCTGACGGTTTCCTGCTATCAGGCGGACGATAATGGCCGTGCCTGCGGCAAATGCGACAGCTGCCGCCTGCGTGCAGAAGGCTTCGCGGCAGCCGGAATCAGCGACCCAACACCTTATTTTTGATTTATTTCAAATTAGGTGTTGAATAGTCCTTAAAAATCAGTATTATACGCGCCACCACACAGCGGGTCGTTAGCTCAGTTGGTAGAGCAGTTGGCTTTTAACCAATTGGTCGTAGGTTCGAATCCCACACGACCCACCATTTTTGTAGCAGTTTTAAAAGTCTGGAAGGCCCACGCAAGTGAGGATTTCCGGATTTTTTTTGCCCGCGATTTAAGGTTGGCCCGAGCCAGGGCTGCACCGCGTGGCGCAGGTCAGAATCATCTTTTGCATCAACGGGATATTCTGTAGCCTTGCGCAGCTCCAACGTTATCCGTGCCTGATGATACTCACTCTCCCGGCGGTACCCTGATTGGGTCCGGAGCCGGGTGTATACTCGACTTTCGCGCGAACGCGCCTGCAGGTCTTGCGAACATGACGCAGATTTCCGAACGCCTTCTGGTTCAAGCCCACCTCGACGCCAAGCAGCCCAAGCCGCTGACCGCCGAGGAAGAGGCCTATTACCGCGCCGCCATTGCTGCCGAGCTCAAGGCTCAGGACGCGGTGCTGGTTGCTCACTTCTATTGCGATCCGGTGATTCAGGCCCTGGCCGAAGAAACCGGTGGCTGTGTCTCCGACTCTCTGGAGATGGCCCGCTTCGGCAATGCCCATCCGGCAAAGACCGTGGTGGTCGCCGGGGTGAAGTTCATGGGCGAGACGGCCAAGATCCTCAACCCTGAAAAGCGCGTGCTGATGCCGACCCTGGAGGCGACCTGCTCGTTGGACCTGGGTTGCCCGGTCGATGAGTTCTCGGCGTTTTGCGATCAGCACCCGGAGCGTACGGTGGTGGTGTATGCCAACACCTCGGCAGCGGTCAAAGCACGGGCGGATTGGGTGGTGACGTCCAGCTGCGCGCTGGAGATCGTCGAAAGCCTGATGGATAACGGCGAAACCATTATCTGGGGCCCGGACAAACACCTGGGCACCTATATCCAGCGCCAGACCGGTGCGGACATGCTGCTGTGGGACGGTGCCTGCATCGTTCACGAGGAGTTCAAGTCCAAGCAGCTTGAAGACATGAAAGCGCTGTACCCGGACGCCGCGATTCTGGTGCACCCGGAATCGCCGACCTCAGTGATCGAGCTGGCCGATGCCGTCGGCTCCACCAGTCAGTTGATCGCGGCGGCGCAGAGCCTGCCGAACAAGACGCTGATCGTCGCCACCGACCGCGGCATCTTCTACAAGATGCAGCAGCTGTGCCCGGACAAGGTCTTCATCGAAGCGCCAACGGCCGGTAACGGCGCTGCGTGCCGCAGTTGCGCGCATTGCCCATGGATGGCGATGAACACCCTTGAGCGCCTGCTGAAGAGCTTGAAGGAAGGGGCGAACGAGATCTTTGTTGATCCGGCGTTGATTCCGCAGGCGATTAGGCCGTTGAAGCGGATGCTCGACTTTACCCAGGCGGCGCGGATGAAGTTGGCCGGTAACGCCTAAGGCCTGTCAGTCAGTCCACAAAACCTGTGGGAGCGGGCTTGCTCGCGAAAGCGGTGTGTCAGACAACTTAATGTCGACTGACACACCGCTTTCGCGAGCAAGCCCGCTCCCACATTGATTTGTGTATGGCTGACTTACTTGGTTTTCTTCGGAATCCGTACCAGCTGGGTATTGGAATACATGTCGTGCCAGCTGCGTTTCTGCTTGTCGAACAGCGACCAGATGAACCCGAGCCCAATGCACAGCAAAGAAGCGATCGACACCACAAAGCGCAGCAGCGCCTGCCACAGGCTGATGGATGAACCGTCGGCGTTCTGCACACGGATACACCATACCTGCATGCCCAAGGTCTGCCCGGACCAGGTCCAGAACTTGGCGAAGAAACCGAACAGCACGAACAGCAGCACCGTCGACAGCAGGGGATCACCGTCCAGCGCGCCGGCTTCAGTCAGGGTGCGCATCTTGTCCTCGCCGATGATTGCCATCTGAATCATCTTGTAGACGCCGCTGGTAACGATCAGCAGCGCGGTACACAGCAGGAAGTCATAGAACATCGCTGCCAGGCGACGACCCAGGCCAGCGGCAGGAAATTCGCCCTGGGGTTTGAGCAGGTGTTTCGACATGGCAGCCTCTGGACGGAAAAAGAAGCCATTTTACGGATTTACGCGCACAAAAAAGCCCCTGATGTCAGCATCAGGGGCTTTTTCGTTACAGAAGATTTAGGCTTCTGCTTGTACTTCGTCAGCCTGCATGCCTTTCTGGCCTTGCACAGCAACGAAAGTCACTTTTTGGCCTTCTTTCAGGCTCTTGAAGCCGTTGCCCTGAATAGCGCGGAAATGCACGAACAGATCCGGACCGCTTTCTGGAGTGATAAAACCAAAACCTTTCTCGTCGTTAAACCACTTGACGGTACCGCTCTGACGTTGGGACATTTCTTATTTCCTTTGACGCAAAAATTAATGACAGTCTCCTTCTCATGAAAGAGTACTGGGGCTGGTTGCAGGAGAGTAAGAAGACGTCGAACGGGATGTAGCTAACTTGTAGGCTACTGCCCAGGTCACGATTCCAAGCGACCCATGCAAACACAGTGAACAAACTCTACGCCAACTACGGGAGAAAAAACAAGCCCTGTGAAAGGCCCGGATTTGCTCGCGTTGGTGGTGTCGTATCGCAACTAGTGCTGGCTTATGCGATGGCGGTGTTCAATCGTTTTCGATCGTTATAAGCAAAGTTCATAAACGAAGCTTAGAGCCAAAGGCATGCACTATTTTATGGCGATTGCGTTACACATTAGTGCACTGTTAACGCAATCGCGTTACTTATAGAAACAGTCAATCAGCCACGATAGTAGCGTTGTGGAACAAATGGCATTTTGCTTACAAGCAAAGGCACCTTTTTCCCACGTACGATGGCCCAGACCGGTGTTTCCAAAGCGATATAAGCGCTGTCCAGGTAACCCATCGCCAGAGGGCCGCCGAGGGTCGGTCCGAAGCCGCCGCTGCACACGCTACCGATGATGTCGCCGGCTTCGTTGACGATTTCTGCACCTTCGCGCACCGGTGTGCGTTCCTGAGGCAGCAGGCCTACACGCTTGCGGCTGACGCCACCTTGTTGCTGAGCGAACACGGTTTCGGCGCCGGGGAAACCGCCGGCACGTGCGCCATCGGCACGACGTGGCTTGGAGACGGCCCACAGCAGGCTGGCTTCGATCGGCGTGGTCTCGGTGTTCATGTCGTGGCCGTAGAGGCACAGGCCAGCTTCCAGGCGCAGGGAGTCGCGAGCGCCAAGGCCGATGGCCTCCACTTCCGGTTCGGCCAACAGCGCGCGAGCCAGGGCTTCAGCATCGGCGGCCGGTACGGAAATTTCGAAACCGTCTTCACCGGTGTAACCCGAACGGCTGACAAAGCAATCCACACCCAGCAGCTTCACGCGGGCGAATTGCATGAAGGTCATCTTCGCCACTTCGGGCGCCAAGCGTGCAAGTGCGGTGACGGCGGCCGGACCTTGCAGGGCCAGCAGTGCGCGTTCTTCGAACAGCGGCTCGATGGTGCACTGGTCGCCAATGTGCTGTTGCAGGTGCGCCAGGTCCTGATCCTTGCAGGCGGCGTTGACCACCAGGAACAGTTCGTCGTTGCCGAGGTTGGCGACCATCAAGTCGTCGAGGATGCCACCGGTTTCGTTGGTGAACATGGCGTAGCGCTGCATGCCCACCGGCAGGTCGATGATGTCCACTGGCACCAGGGTTTCCAGGGCTTTGGCGGCATTGGCGCCGGTCAGGCGGATCTGGCCCATGTGCGAGACATCGAACAGCCCGGCCTGCTCACGGGTGTGCTGGTGTTCTTTCATCACGCCCAGCGGGTATTGCACTGGCATGTCGTAGCCGGCGAACGGCACCATGCGGGCGCCGAGTTCGATGTGCAGTGCGTGCAGCGGGGTTGTCGACAATTGTTCGGTGGACATATTCAGCTCCTGAAAATGATGCAGATGCAGGTGAGTGCATCAGCACTCGATAATGTTGACCGCCAAACCGCCACGGGCGGTTTCCTTGTATTTGCTTTTCATGTCGGCGCCGGTCTGGCGCATGGTGCGGATGACCTTGTCGAGGGAGACGAAATGCTGACCATCGCCACGCAAGGCCATGCGCACGGCATTGATCGCCTTGACCGAGCCCATGGCGTTGCGCTCGATGCAAGGCACTTGCACCAGCCCGCCGATCGGGTCACAGGTCAGGCCGAGGTTGTGTTCCATGCCGATTTCCGCGGCGTTTTCCACTTGCTGCACGGTGCCACCCAGCACTTCGCACAAGGCCCCGGCGGCCATCGAACAGGCGACGCCGACTTCACCCTGGCAACCGACTTCGGCGCCAGAGATCGAGGCGTTTTCCTTATAGAGAATGCCGATGGCGGCCGCCGTCAGCAGAAAACGTACGACGCCGTCTTCATTGGCGCCGGGGATGAAGCGCATGTAGTAATGCAAAACCGCCGGGACGATTCCCGCCGCACCGTTGGTGGGCGCAGTGACGACACGTCCGCCGTTGGCGTTTTCTTCGTTGACCGCCAACGCGTAGAGGTTGACCCAATCCAGCACCGACAGCGGATCACGCAGCGACGATTCCGGGTTCTTGCACAGTTGCCGATGCAGCGCCGCCGCACGGCGCTTGACCTTCAAGCCACCGGGCAGGATGCCTTCGTTGCGGCAACCGGCCGCGACGCAGTCCTGCATCACTTGCCAGATTTTCAGCAGGCCGGCGCGGGTTTCCGCTTCCGGGCGCCAGGCGCTTTCGTTGGTCAGCATCACCTGGCTGATCGACAAGCCGTAGGTGGTGCAGTGATTGAGCAGGTCCTTGGCACTTTTGAACGGAAAGGTCAGGGGCGTGGCGTCTTCGACAATGCGGTCGGCGCCGGCGGCGTCTTCATCGACGACAAAGCCGCCGCCGACCGAGTAGTACTCGCGGCTGCGGATTTGCAGCCCTGCGGCGTCGAACGCGCGGAAGATCATGCCGTTGGGGTGATAGGCCAACGGTTTGCGGATCATCGCGAGGTGCAGTTTTTCATTGAATTCGATGGCGTGCTCACCGAGCAGGTTCAGACGACCGCTGCCACGAATTTCTTGCAGGCGGGCGGCGACGGTTTCGGTGTTCACAGTGTCCGGGTGTTCGCCTTCCAGGCCCAGCAACACAGCCTTGTCGCTGCCGTGGCCTTTGCCGGTGGCGCCGAGCGAGCCGTAGAGCTCGACTTTGACGCAGGCGGTCGCGGTCAGCAGCCCTTCACGGCGCAGACCTTCGGCAAAACGTGCAGCGGCACGCATCGGGCCGACGGTGTGGGAGCTGGAGGGGCCGATACCAATCTTGAACAGGTCGAACACGCTTAACGACATGGTTGTTCTCCGGTTTTCTTGTTATAGGAATTGGTGAAAGTCAGGCCAGGCATGATCCTGTGGGAGCTGGCCTGCCAGCGATTGCAGGGTGTCAGGCAACGGAAGTGTCGACTGATCCACCGCTATCGCTGGCAGGCCAGCTCCCACAGGTTTTTGTGGTGTTCTTGAAATGGGGGCGAGTGAGCCCGCCCCTCATTGGTTTAAGCGTAGCTTTCGATCGACGGGCAGGCGCAGACCAGGTTGCGATCACCGAAGACGTTGTCGACGCGACCGACCGGCGGCCAGTACTTGCCTTCGATCAGCGACGCTACCGGGTAAACAGCCTGCTCACGGCTGTACGGATGCGTCCACTCGCCGACGATTTCCGCCGCCGTGTGCGGGGCGTTTTTCAGTGGGTTGTCGTCCTT
>NZ_JBIVBY010000070.1:0-9194 GCF_044746405.1 Pseudomonas sp. NPDC086251 | reverse complement strand
CGATCTTCAGGTATTCACCCGGGGCGACCTTGTATTGCTTGCCACCAGTAACAATTACTGCGTACGACATGGTATTTCTCCGATAATCCTGCTCACCCAGCTCTTTATAAGAAGAGGTATTGGCTGGCATGGCTGCATAAGGCTGGAAGGCCTTTTTGCAATTGCGTAAGGCAGGTGCTGCCCAGGAAGTTCAGGGTGCGCGATTGTACGCAAGCTGCTTGAGCGATGCAAGAGGCCGTCCATCGCGCCTTGACACCCGCCGACGTGGGTCCTAGCATGCCGCGCAACCCTTCTGGAGCAACTGTCGCTGATGCAACCCCAAGCTTTCTACCGCGCGGTGGCGGACGATTTTAGCGCCGTCGACGGCATCATCAAGAAGCAGCTGACTTCCCGAGTGCCGCTGGTATCGAAAATCGGCGATTACATTACCTCGGCCGGCGGTAAACGCCTGCGTCCCTTATTAGTGTTGCTGTGTGGCAAGGCACTGGGCCGCGAAGGCGATGACCTGCGCCTGCTGGCCGCGACCATCGAGTTCCTGCACACCGCCACCCTGCTGCATGACGACGTGGTCGACATGTCCGGCATGCGCCGTGGCCGCTCGACCGCCAATGCCATGTGGGGCAACGCGCCAAGCGTGCTGGTGGGCGACTTCCTGTATTCGCGTTCTTTCGAAATGATGGTCGAACTGGGCTCCATGCCGGTGATGAAGATCCTGTCGCAAGCCACGCGCATTATCGCCGAAGGCGAAGTGTTGCAGCTGTCGAAGGTCCGCGACGCCAGCACCACCGAAGAAACCTACATGGAAGTCATCCGCGGCAAGACCGCGATGCTCTTCGAAGCCTCGACCCACAGTGCCGCCGCTTTGGCCGGTGCCTCGCCGGAGCAGAGCGAAGCGCTGCGTACGTTCGGCGACCACCTGGGCGTGGCGTTCCAACTGGTCGACGACCTGCTGGATTACCGTGGCGATGCCGAAACCCTGGGCAAGAACGTCGGTGACGATCTGGCCGAAGGCAAGCCGACCCTGCCGCTGATCTACACCATGCGTGAAGGTACACCGGAGCAGGCTGCACTGGTGCGCAAGGCGATCCAGAAAGGCGGCATCGAAGACCTGGAAAGCATCCGCGAAGCCGTTGAAGCCTCGGGCTCGCTGGATTACACCGCGAAACTGGCCCGCGACTACGTGGCCCGTGCGATCAAATGCCTCGACGCGCTGCCAGCCAGCGAGTACCGCGACGCACTGGTCGAGCTGAGCGAGTTTGCGGTCGCCCGCACGCACTAAGCGAGCTTCTGTAGGAGCGAGGCTTGCCCGCGAAGGCGATGTGTCAGTCAACTTGATGTCGACTGGCAGATCGCCTTCGCGGGCAAGCCTCGCTCCTACCAATCATGCGTCGCCCCTTGCCTACTAAAAACCCTATACAATGTGCGCTTTTTAGCGATCCTGAATCCAAGGAGCTTTAGTGAGCACGTTGCCACCCTGCCCAAAATGCAATTCCGAATACACCTATGAAGACGGCGCCCAGCTGATCTGCCCTGAGTGCGCCCACGAGTGGTCCGCCAGCGGCGAAGCCGAAGCAGCGTCGGATGACACCGTGAAAAAGGATTCGGTGGGCAACGTCCTGCAGGACGGCGACACCATCACCGTGATCAAGGACCTGAAGGTCAAGGGCACGTCGCTGGTGGTCAAGGTCGGCACCAAGGTCAAGAACATTCGCCTCTGCGATGGCGATCACGACATCGACTGCAAGATCGACGGCATTGGCCCGATGAAGCTCAAATCCGAGTTCGTCAGAAAAGTCTGAGCCTGCTGTACTCCATCCTGCGCCCGGCGTGGGATGGTGCTTCACCCTCTCCTGCTCCGCCCGGCAATCCCTCGCAGTAGCCAAACGCCAGCCGTTTTGACCTTACGCAATCTTTACCCTGAAAAAAACCCAAACCGCCAATAGGTCCTTGCTATTTGATGAATAAGAATTATTCTCATTGAAACCCATCAATGGAGATGAGACCCATGACTTATTTGATCGATGCCTGGCTGGACCGCCCACACCCTTACCTCAGGATCCTGCATCGGGAAACCGGGGAAGTCTGTGCGGTGCTTGAAGAAGAAGCCTTGAACGAGCTGCAGGATCAGGGTGATCTGGACGTCAACGGCCTGAGTTCCAGCGAGCCGGTGGTGTTGAAGGAACTGGTGCGCAATCTGTTTCTGTTCTGCTATGCCCGGGCGTTGCGCCCGACGAATGAACTGCAGCACAAGATCGAAATATGAAAAACACCACAAAACCCTGTAGGAGCGAGGCTTGCCCGCGAAGAGGCCACAACATTCAACATCATCGTTGAATGACACACCCCCTTCGCGAGCAAGCTTCGCTCCTACAGGATCAGGTCTTACAGAACGTCGAGCAGTTCGACGTCGAATACCAGTACGCTGTGCGGCGGAATGCTGCCAACGCCTTGTGCGCCGTAAGCCAGTTCGCTCGGTACGTACAGGCGCCATTTGCTGCCGGCGTTCATCAGTTGCAGGGCTTCGGTCCAGCCTGGGATCACGCCGCCAACCGGGAATTCTGCAGGCTGGCCACGCTCGTAGGAGCTGTCGAAGACAGTGCCGTCGATCAGCGTGCCGTGGTAGTGAGTGCGCACTTGGTCTTCACGGGTTGGCTTGGCGCCTTCACCCTGAGTCAGCACTTCGAATTGCAGGCCGGAAGCCAGGGTGGTGATGCCATCACGCTTGGCGTTTTCAGCCAGGAACGCCAGGCCTTCGCCAGCAGCGGCTTCAGCTTTGGCGGCTGCTTCGGCTTGCATGATTTCACGAATGACTTTGAAGCTCGCGGACATTTCTTCCTGACCTACACGGCTTTCCTTGCCAGCGAAGGCGTCGGTCAGGCCAGCCAGGATCGCGTCCAGGCTGACGCCTGGCGGCGGGTTGTCGCGCAGCTGGTCGCCCAACTGACGGCCAATACCGTAGCTGACGCGGGTTTCGTCGGTGGACAGATTTACTTCGGACATGACACTGCTCCGCTGTGCGGACGGCCCAGGAACTTGCCGTGCGTGCACAGCGCGTCCCGGAGCGCCCGGAACCAAAAGGGCCAGCAGACTAGCACAGATGCCATCGCGTTGATCAGGGGCGTCAGCGCTGCCACACAGAACGGAAGGCAATCGGCACCTTCAGGCTTTCTTCGGTATTTCCACCGAGCCCGCACATTTCGTCATGAACCGAGGTGTGCACAAGGTTGAACGGTACGCTTGGACAGGCGTGAAGCACTTCACGTGCATGCTCGACAGAGCGCACATGAAACATCTGACCGTGGGCATCACTCAACGGATACGCCGCGCCATGCATGCGCGCTTCCAGCAGGTAGATCCCGCCTTCCATCGAGATCAGGTTCAGCTCATCGACCTTCCCGGCGATGGCATAGGCATTCAACTCTTGCAGGTTCATGAACGCACCTCAAACAGTGGCGAGCCAAGTCCCTTACAGGCATATGCCTTGATGCCTCAAAGTACAAGCCAAAAACAACACCGCCCGTCTGTTTCACCCCTTCTGTGTAGGAGCGGGGCTTGCCCGCGAAGAGGCCGTGTCAGACGACATAGGTGTTATCTGTCAGGCCGGCTTCGCGGGCAAGCCTCGCTCCTACAGGGATCGCGGTCTGGGGGATCGCGCGGATCAGTGCTTGGTCAGCTTATCCAGGTAACCCATGGCAAAGGCCGAGATCACGAAGGTCATGTGGATGATCACATACCACTTCAAATGCTCGGGATCGACGTTCTTGGCGTCCATGAAAATCCGCAGCAGGTGGATCGACGAGATCGCCACGATGGAGGCGGCCACTTTCATCTTCAACGAAGACGAATCCATGGTGCCCAGCCAATTGAGCTTTTCCTTGTCGTCGTCGATGTCCAGTTGGGACACGAAGTTCTCGTACCCGGAAATCATCACCATCACCAGCAAACCGCCGACCAGCGCCATGTCGATCAGCGACAGCAGCACCAGGATCAGGTCCGATTCGGCCATCGAGAACACGTTGGGGATGACGTGGAAGACTTCCTGGAAGAATTTCAGCGCCAGGGCCAGCAGCCCAAGGGACAGGCCGAAGTAGATCGGCGCCAGCAGCCAACGGGAGGCGTACATTGCATTTTCGATAAAACGTTCCATTGAATCTCACACAGGGGCTGGAAATGGCCGCGAGTATACCAGCCACCTGTTGCACCCAGAAACCGTCGGAAAATCCGCAACCTGCGCGTGTGTGACAAAGTTTTTCTGCTAGTGTCCAAACCATTGACAGCTCAGCGACATCGGACAGGAAGACGGGAAAATGGATGTGCGATTGCCTTTAACGAGTGCCGGGCTGTGCCTGGCGCTGCTGATGATCGGCTGCTCGCCCAGCGATGAAAAGCGCCAGGTCAGCCTCGAGGAAAAGACCGCGCAGTTCGAGAAGTCTCTGGATGCGATTGAGGATCCGAAACTCAAGGATGCCGTCGCCGAACTCGGTGGTTCACTGCTGTTGCTTGAACGTGCGCAACTCAAGCTCGACAGCAAACCGGTGGAAACCGAATACGGCGAAGACGCCCTCGCCGTGCTCAAGCACTACCCCACGCCACAGGCCCTGGTCGACACGTACATCAACGGCCTGTTCGTCTTGCACAAGGATTCCAGCTCCGATTACCTGACCGACCTGCAACCGGTGTTCCCTTTCAATTTCAATATTCCGGCCGCGTTTCTCTTTCCCCATGGCCTGGAATGGCAATCGGTCACGCTGAGCAACAAACGCGTCATCGCGTTTCAGCCGGAATGGTCGGAAACCGACCCCGGTATTCAGCTGAGCCCGTCGAGCTCCAACCTGACCAACCCCGATGACCTGACGGTGACCTACCCCTTCATCGATGGCCTGGATGTGGAAAACAAGAACCAGCCGCAACCGGTGAGCCTGCAAGGCAAAGTGGAAGTCATTGCGCCGCGCCGGCTCTACAGCTTCGACCTGACGAAAAAAGACGTCGGCCAGACCCGCACCAACGACAACCTCAGCGTCACCTTGCTGAAACTTGAAAACAACTACGCCGAAATCGAATTCAACAACAGCGCGCCGCTGGCCCCCGAGGTCGGCGACACGCCGCTGAACCCGCTGATCGTGCAGGCCAAAGACACCACCGGGCAGTTTCTTTCGCGCTCAGGCTCGATCAATGAAACCGCTGCACAGATTGCCTTCTATCAAAAACAACTGGCGAAAATGCAGCAACAAAAGGCCTGGAGCGAAACGTTTGAAAAACAGCTGAATGACGAACAACAAGCGTTTGAAAAGCAACAGACCCATCATTATTCCAAGGTCTACTTCAACGGACCGATCGAAACCGTCGAGGTCAGCGTGCTGGATTTCTCCGCGGCCACGGTGACCCACAGGGACCTGAACCTGCCGATACGCCGTTTCGATCGCAACACCACGGAGAAATCCATCCAGCCGTTGGCGTTGCCGGTGGTGGTGTACGACGACCAGGCCCCGACCTGGCTCAAGGGTGCGACGCTGGGCGAGGAGCAACTGAAAAAAAGCGTCACTATCAGTCAATCGGTCGAAGACCCCAGCGCTGCACAAATCGAGTTCGTTCACCCCAAGAGCTTCAATGATGAATTGCTCGGTACCTCCTTCAACCCCGGCGAAAGCCCGGTCAGTTTCTTCACCGAAGACAGCAGCGGCAAGCGCGACGAGCCGATCGAGTTGCCGCCAGAGGCGTACCAGGTCGATCCCTTGCGCGGCACCATCACCTACGATTTGAACCTGTTTCCGGAAACACCGGCTTACGCGATAGGCTCCATGCCGATGTTCCTGGCCTTGGTCGACAAGCAAACCCTCGATGCCCACCAGTTACCCAAAGGCCTGGAGCTCAAAGGCAACGCATTGGTAGTGGATTCAAAGCTGTTCCCCGCTCAGGACTGGCGTTTCTTCGCCAAGGACGACAGCGGTAATTACCTGAAGGAGATTCTGTCGGTCAGTCACGATGCGAGCGCGCAAGGCCCGGCACTGTTCAGCGTGCACTACTTCTACGGGCAACCCACCCGCCTGGAAACCTACCAGCGAACCGACCTCGCCACGGTGCAATATGGATTCGAGGTCAAACTCGACAAGGCTGATACTTCCAGCCTTGATCAATAACCTGCTCGACAGCGCCTACGGGGCGCTGCGGTAACGCCCACCGTTGATTTCCCGCAGCTGGGCTTGCAGATGCAGGCACCAGATTTGCGGATCATCGGCCAGTTCATAGCCGTGCAGGGTCAGGCTTTCAACAATGGTGTCGAGAATCGACTCAGCGACGAAGGGGCCATGAAACGGGCCCTGGGCCTTGATGGCTGAAGGTTGTTCGCCAGCCATTCCGGCGGCGAAAAGCAAGGTCCACATGCCCGTATCCCCCGCCAACGGGCGGATGGCGCATTCGATACGGGTCACAAGACCCAGGCATTGACGGGTGAGGCAGAGGTTGCGCGACATGGCGGCGACCCTCGTTAGATCCGGTATTCAGCCCCCACACGAAGGCTGTCTCGATCCAGTGATTACTGTCGATATCCTTGAGCTGATAATAGAAGAAAAGTCTGACTGGCACGTCAAGTGAGACCAGAAGGCGCCGAATGGTCATTGTGTGAATATTGACGCCAAAGTGATGGCACTTTTTGAGTTAGCACCGAAAAAAATGTGGGAGCGGGCTTGCTCGCGAAGGCGGTGTATCGACCAACATCTCTGTTGAATGAAAAACCGCTTTCGCGAGCAAGCCCGCTCCCACATTGGCGTTGTGTGATCCCAAGTCCGATTTGCGTCAGGCCGGTTTGGTCTCCGCCAACGCTTCCTGCGCCATCTCTTTCTCGGCTTCCTTGAGGTCTTCTTCGCTGATCATTTCCGCGATGACCCGCAGGCGCTCCACTACCCGCGCGTTGACGCTGCCTTCGGGGAATTGGCCATCGGCATCCGGCGCACCGGCCGGTTCGCCCACCAACAGGCTCAACGCCTCGTCGGCCTGGCGGACCGCGTAGACATGGAACTGACCCGCGCGCACCGCCGCCAGCACCTTCTCGTCGAGCATCAGCGTGGCCACGTTGGCCTGGGGAATGATCGCCCCCTGCTCACCCGTCAGCCCGCGCGCTTCGCAGAGGCGGAAGAAGCCTTCGATCTTCTCGTTGACCCCACCCACCGCCTGCACTTCACCGAACTGATTGATCGAGCCAGTGATCGCGAAGCACTGCTTGAGTGGCGTTTTCGACAACGCCGAGATCAAGGTGCACGCCTCGCCCAACGACGCACTGTCGCCATCGACGTAACCGTAGGATTGCTCCAGGGCGATACTCGCGGAGATCGCCAACGGGAATTCCTGGGCGTAACGGCTGCCCAGGTACCCGGTGAGGATCATCACGCCTTTGGAGTGAATCGGCTGGCCAAGGTTGACCTCGCGCTCGATGTCGACGATGCCGCTGCCGCCCGGATAAACCGTGGCGGAAATCCGTGCCGGCACACCGAAGGCCGAGTCACCGACTTCGAGCACTGTCAGCCCATTGCATTTGCCAACCGCCGCGCCATCGGTGTCGATGAGGATAATGCCGGCCAGCATGTCATCGAGAATCCGCGCCGAGACGCGTCCGGTACGGGTGGCCTTGGCCTTGAGCGCACGCTCGATGTGCCCGGCGTCGGTCATTTCGTCACCGGCCAAATGGCGAATGAAATCCGCCTCGCTGACCAGCTGGAACAGATCACCGATCCGCGCCGACAAACGCCCTTGGTGCTCCGCCAGACGAGCGCTGTACGTCGCCAGGCGCGCCACCGCATCGGCCGTCAGCGGCGCCATGCCTTCTTCGGAGGTGCGGGTCTTGAGCAGCTGGGCGAACTGCTCCAGGCTCTCGTCGACCATCGGGATGTCTTCGTCGAAATCCACCAGGACCCGGAACATCTCCTGGAAGTCCGGATCGAGGTCTTGCAGCGTGTAGTACAGCTGACGCGCGCCGATGATGACCACCTTGACCTGCAACGGAATGTGCTGCGGCGTCAGGGTTACCGTGGCGAAACGGCCCATCTCGCCCAGCGGCGATTCCATTTTCAGTTTGCGCGATTGCAGGGCGCGTTTGAGCGCATCCCACACGAAGGGCTCGCTGAGCATTTTTTCTGCTTCCAGAATCAGGAAGCCGCCGTTGGCGCGGTGCAGCGCACCCGGACGCAACTGGCGATACGTGGTGTAGAGCGCGCCCTGATCGGTGGTGTACTCGATGCGGCCGAACAGGTTTTCGTACGTCGGGTGCGGTTCAAACACCACAGGCGCACCGCCGCTGTGCGGATGGCCGACCACCAGGCTCGGGGCGTATTGCTCTTCCAGCAGCTTGCGGGCGATGGCGTCGGTCTTGCTGTCGTCCACCAGTTGCTCGACCACGGTTTTCAGCAAATACACCTGCATGGCTTGCAGGTAGCCACAGACTGCCGCGTTTTCCGCATACTTCTCCGACAACGGAGACAGCAAGGGCTGCAAGGCCAGGGTGATGGTTTCTTCGTTGAGCTGGCGCAGCAGATTGCTCGACTCGCGCTTCCATTGCGGCAGGCTGGCGAGTTCTTCGTTCAGCCGTTCTTCCAGCCAGGAAATATCGTCGTGGAAACGTTCGCGATCGGCTTCCGGCAATTGGGCGAATTCCGCTTCGTCCACGGCCTTGCCGTCAGCCATCGGGGTAAAGGCGATGTTGCTGCTGTCGCGGTACAGCGCGACGTCTTTCTCCAGTGCCAGGCGCTCGATCACGTCCAGCGCCTTGTCGTAACGCTGGTTGAACGCGCGGTCGATGGCGCTTTTCTTCTGCTGGTAGGACGGGTGCTCGAACACGGCTGGAAAAGTCGCCAGCAGGTTGTCGATCAAACCGTTGATGTCATCGATGAAAGCACCGGCCGTGCCCGATGGCAATTCCAGTGCGCGAGGTTCCCGAGGGTCGTCGAAATTATTGACGTAGACCCAATCCGCCGGGGTCTGCAGGCGTTTGCCTTCGGCCTTCAGGTAGCGTTTGACGAACGAAAACCGGCCAGTGCCGGGCTCGCCCATGACGAATACGTTGTAACCGGGGCGTGGCATGGCCACACCGAACTGCAAGGCTTCGACCGCACGAACCTGGCAAACCACAACGCCGAAGGGCTCCATATCAATGTAGGAAGAGAAGCTGAACTGTTCAGCGGAAAACGGACGGGTCAGCGCGTCAG
>NZ_JBIVBY010000069.1:0-10380 GCF_044746405.1 Pseudomonas sp. NPDC086251 | reverse complement strand
ATCAGCTTGGTGTAACGCTCAACCATGCCGCCGACTTGCTCGCTTTGATCCGGGTGGACCAAAAAGATGATTTCGTAATGACGCATGAATGCTCCTTACGGGTTGTAGCCTGCCGCTCAAAAGCGGTCAGACAAGGAGTGAATGACACTTATGGACTTGCTTGCGATAGACACATGCGTGCCTGCCGTCACAGCAAGGGGCGCAATTGTAGAGAAGGGACAGGAGAGGTGCAAGGCAATTGGTGATTATTTGAACAACCACGACTATTTGCCCAAAACACAAACCACTGTGGGAGCTAGCCTGCTAGCGATGAGGAAATAACATTCAATATTGATGTTGAATGTGACTCCGCCATCGCTAGCAGGCTAGCTCCCACAGGAGGGGGGGTTACCGCTGGATCAGGACTTTTTGGCGATACCGGCGGCTTTGACGCTGCGCTGGCGCTGGGCCTCGAACAGGCACACTCCGGTTGCCACGGACACGTTGAGACTGCTGACGCTACCCGTCATCGGCAGATGCACCAGGTAGTCGCAAAGGTCGCGAGTCAGGCGACGCATGCCGCTGCCTTCCGCGCCCATGATCAGGATGGTCGGGCCGGTCATGTCTTGCTGATACAGACTCTGCTCAGCCTCGCCCGCCGTACCGACGACCCACAAGCCACGCTGCTTGAGTTTTTCCAGGGTGCGCGCCAGGTTGGTCACGGCGACCAACGGAATCACTTCCGCCGCGCCACAGGCCACTTTCCGTACTGTCGGGGTCAGGGTGGCTGACTTGTCCTTCGGCACGATCACCGCCAGCGCGCCGGCCGCATCGGCCGAACGCAGGCAAGCACCGAGGTTGTGCGGATCGGTCACGCCGTCGAGCACCAGCAGCAGCGGGGCGCCTTCGGTGCGATCGAGCAGCTCGTCGAGCATCGCCTCGCCCCAGACCTGGCTCGGGCTCACGTCCGCCACCACGCCCTGATGCACGCCTTCAACCCAGGCATCCAGCTCACGACGCTCGGCGTTGCCGACGGCGACGCGATTTTCGTTCGCCAGCTGGATCAGCGTCTGCACGCGCGGATCGCTGCGGCCTTCGGCCAGCCAGATCTGCTTGACGCGTTTCGGGTGGTGGCGCAGCAACGCCTCTACCGCGTGTACGCCGTAGATTTTTTCCAGATTACTCATGACTTGGCCTTAGGTTTACGCGCCCCGCCGCTTTTGGCAGCTGGAGCGGCACCCGCTTTTGGCGGGCCTTTACGGTGCTTGCTCGGTTTTGCTGGCTTGCCGCCGGGAGCCTTGTCAGGCGCCGACCGTCCGGTCTTTCCCCCAGACGCCGCTTTACCGCCGCTTTTCGCTTCAGACAACAACGCCTGCTTCAATTCACGGCTTTTGCGCAGCTCGGCATTTTTTGCCGCCGCATCGCTCGGGCGATAGGCTTCGACAGCCTTTTCCTTGGCAGGACGACGACCGGTTTTCGCCGGCGCCGGCTCTGCTGCGGTTTTAGCCGCTGGAGCGGTTGTTTCCGCGCCACGCTTTTTACGGCCAATCGGCGCACTGATGGTTTTTTCAGCCATCTCGAAGTCGATCTTGCGTTCATCGAGGTCGACACGCATCACGCGCACTTCAACGGTGTCGCCCAGGCGGAAGCTGCGACCGGTACGTTCACCCGCCAGGCGGTGATGCACTGGATCGAAGTGGTAGTAGTCGCCCGGCAGCGCGGTCACGTGCACCAGGCCTTCGACGTAGATATCGGTCAGTTCGACGAACAGGCCAAAACCAGTCACTGCGGTGATCACACCCGGGAACGATTCGCCCACGCGGTCCTTCATGAACTCGCACTTGAGCCAGTTCACCACGTCGCGGGTCGCTTCGTCGGCACGGCGCTCGCTCATCGAGCACTGCTCGCCGAGTTGCTCCAGGGCCGCTTCGTCGTACGGATAGATACGCGCTTTCGGAATGGTCATCGCGCCGGCACGACGAACGTGCGGCGTATCCTGCTTGGAATGGATCACGCTGCGGATCGCCCGGTGCGTGAGCAAGTCCGGGTAGCGGCGGATCGGCGAGGTGAAGTGGGTATAGGCTTCGTAATTCAGGCCGAAGTGGCCCTGGTTATCGGCGCTATAAACCGCTTGGCTCAACGAACGCAGCATGACGGTCTGGATCAGGTGGAAATCCGGACGGTCCTTGATGCTTGCCAGCAATGCCTGGTAATCCTTCGGCGACGGGCCGTCCTTGCCTTTGTGCAGGGACAGGCCGAGCTCGCCAAGGAAGGCGCGCAGTTTTTCCAGACGCTCCGGTGGCGGGCCATCGTGGACGCGATACAGCGCCGGGATTTCGTGCTTCTTCAGGAATTCGGCGGTGGCCACGTTGGCCGCCAGCATGCATTCCTCGATCAGCTTGTGTGCATCGTTGCGAACGGTCGGACGGATTTCGGCAATCTTGCGCTCGGTGCCGAAGATGATCCGGGTTTCCTGCGTTTCGAAATCGATCGCGCCACGCACGTGACGGGCCGCCAGCAAAACCTTGTACAGCGCATAGAGCTGCTTGAGGTGCGGCAGAACGTCGTTGTATTCACCACGAAGCTGACGCGCCTCGGTGAGTTTCGGCGTTTCCAGCATCGCGCTGACTTTGTTGTAAGTCAGGCGAGCGTGGGAGTGAATCACCGCTTCGTAGAAGCAGTAGTCGGTCATCTCGCCGGATTTGGAGATGGTCATCTCGCAAACCATGGCCAGGCGATCGACGTGCGGGTTCAGCGAGCACAGGCCGTTGGACAGCTGCTCAGGCAGCATCGGCACCACGCGCTCAGGGAAATACACCGAGTTGCCGCGAACCTGGGATTCGTTGTCCAGGGCCGAACCGATCTTCACGTAGCTGGAGACGTCGGCAATCGCCACGTACAACTTCCAGCCACCGGAGAACAGGCGCAGTTTGCCCGGCTTGGCTTCGCAGTAGACCGCGTCATCGAAGTCGCGAGCGTCTTCACCGTCAATGGTCACGAACGGCAGGTGACGCAGGTCGATGCGTTTCTCTTTGTCTTTCTCTTCGACTTCCGGCTTGAGCTTGGCGGCTTCTTTGAGCACCGCCTCAGGCCAGACGTGAGGAATGTCGTAGGTGCGCAGGGCGACATCGATTTCCATGCCCGGCGCCATGTAGTTACCCACGACTTCAACCACGTCGCCTTGCGGCTGGAAGCGTGGCGTCGGCCAGTGAGTGATCTTCACTTCGACGAATTGACCGATCTGCGCGTTGGCGTTGCGACCCGGCGTCACCAGCACTTCTTGCTGGATCTTCGGATTATCCGCAACGACGAAGCCGATGCCGCCTTCTTCGAAGTAACGACCGACGATGGTCTCGTGGGCACGTGACACCACTTCGACAATCATGCCTTCGCGGCGACCGCGACGGTCCAGGCCGGAAACACGGGCCAGGGCACGGTCGCCGTCGAACACCAGGCGCATTTGCGCCGGGCTCATGAACAGGTCGTCACTGCCGTCGTCCGGAACCAGAAAGCCGAAACCGTCACGGTGACCGCTGATGCGGCCCAGGATCAGGTCGAGCTTGTCCACCGGCGCATAAGTGCCGCGACGGGTGTAGATGAGTTGAGCGTCGCGCTCCATGGCGCGCAGGCGGCGGCGCAGGGCTTCGATTTGGTCTTCTGTGGTCAGACCAAACTCTTCGACCAGCTGCTCGCGGTTAGCAGGCGAACCCCGATCAGCAAGGTGCTGAAGGATCAGTTCGCGGCTAGGAATAGGGTTTTCATATTTTTCCGCTTCACGAGCGGCCTCGGGATCGAGGGACTGCCAATCGGCCATTAGAGAGTTTTCACCTTGTCTATATGCGGGTTAGTTTGGCATAGGCGTAATGAAACGGGAAATTTCAAGCTATGACAGCCCATCTAAAGCCCTTTATCGACCCCGTAAAGCTTACTTGAATGCCATTGGTAACATTTTTCAGGTTTTTTTAAGGCCAGGGGTTTACAGTTAAAAAGACGCTCCGTATAGTGCGCGCCATCGACGACGCACTAGCGTTGCCGATACTGCCCAGATGGTGAAATTGGTAGACACGCCAGCTTCAGGTGCTGGTGACCGCAAGGTCGTGGAAGTTCGAGTCTTCTTCTGGGCACCAATTTCGAGCTTGAGATTAGATCAATTTCAAGGCTCGCACAAAAACCCGCGAAAGCGGGTTTTTTGCATTCTAAGCGCCTGATTTATTAAAATTAAATCAGGGGTTTACAGATCAAAAAGCTCTCCGTATAGTGCGCCACATCAACAGCGGCAACGCTGAAGATTATGCCCAGATGGTGAAATTGGTAGACACGCCAGCTTCAGGTGCTGGTGACCGCAAGGTCGTGGAAGTTCGAGTCTTCTTCTGGGCACCAATTCAAATTTCAGAGTCGATCTGGAATTTCACAAAAACCCGCGAAAGCGGGTTTTTGCGTTTCTGACTTCCATAAAACAACAAATGACCTGTAGGAGCGAGCTTGCTCGCGAAGGTAGCCCGGACAACGCGGACATTCAGATACCCCGCGTCATCGTTCACGCCCATCGCGAGCAAGCGCGCTCCTACAGGTGCGCAAGGCGCACTTGAGAAACAATATCGTTTATCATTGTTGCAAGTTTTTGCAATGCGACAGTGAGGAACCCTGCGAATGAAGTTTCGAAATACCCTGCGCCGAGGCTTGACCTTTACCCTCCTCGGCCTGGCTCTCGCCACTCCCCTCACCCAAGCCGCCGACGCGGTGGCCCTGACGCTCTATAACGGTCAACACAAGGAAGTCGGCGACGCCATCGCCAAAGCCTTCGAAGCCAAGACCGGCATTCACGTCAATGTGCGCAAGGGCAGCAGCAACCAGCTCGCCAGCCAGGTCGTCGAAGAAGGCGATCGCTCTCCTGCCGACGTGATCTACACCGAAGAATCACCGCCACTGAACAAACTCGGCGAGCAGGGTTTGCTGGCGAAAACCGACGACGCCACCCTCGCCGTCCTGCCCAAAGACTATGTCGCCGGCAATGGCACGTGGATCGGCATCACCGCCCGGGTCCGCGTGGTCGCTTTCAACCCGAAACTGATCGATGAAAAAGACCTGCCCAAATCGGTGATGGAATTCTCCGATCCAAAATGGCAAGGCAAAGTCGGCTTTGTCCCCACCAGCGGCGCGTTCCAGGAACAGGCCGTGGCAATCATCAAAGTGCACGGCATGGACGCAGCCGAAGAATGGCTGACCGGCCTGCGCGCGTTCGGCAAGACCTACAGCAACAACATGGTCGCACTGAAGGCTGTGGAGAACGGCGAAGTCGCCACCGTGCTGGTGAACAATTATTACTGGTTCGCCCTGCAACGCGAAAAAGGCCAGCTCGATTCGAAACTGCATTACTTCACCGGCGGCGACGTCGGCGGGCTGATCACCGTGTCCAGCGCGGCGGTGCTGAAATCCAGCAAGCATCCAAAAGAAGCCCAGCAATTCCTCGCCTACATGGCCAGCGAAGAAGGCCAGCGCGTGATCACCCAGACCACCGCCGAATACCCACTGCATAAGGGCATGGAATCGGATCGCGGCCTCAAGCCGTTCAGCGAACTGGAGGCACCGAAGGTCACGCCTGCCGACCTCGGCAATGCCGAAGAAGCCCTGGACCTGGAACGTGACGTTGGCTTGAACTGATGAGCACATCGTTATCCGCCTCCGCATTGCGCGGGGGTTACGTGCCACGGCGCAAGCGGCCGTCGATCTGGTTGCTGCTGCCGGTCTTGCTGCTGGTCGTGCTCAGCCTTCTGCCGCTGGCGTATGTCGGGCTCAAGGCCTGGCAAGCGGGCTGGGCCGAGGCGATCCATTTGCTGTGGCGGCCTTATGTCTTTGGCCTGCTGCGCAACACCCTGGCGCTGATGGTCGGTGTGACGCTGGCTTGCGGTGTGATCGGTCTGTCGCTGGCGTGGCTGCTGGAGCGCAGCAATCTGCCGGGGCGCCGGTTGTGGGGGGTGATCCTGTGTCTGCCGTTCGCCGTACCGGCATTTGTCAGCAGTTTTACCTGGGTGTCGTTGAGCGCGCATTTCGAAGGCTTGGGCGGGGCAATCCTGGTGATGACCCTGTCCAAATACCCGCTGATCTTTCTGCCGGTGGCGGCGACCCTGCGCAATCTCGATCCGTCCCTGGAAGAGTCCGCCCGCACGCTGGGGCAGAATCGCTGGGGCGTGTTTTTCAGGATCACCCTGCCCTTGCTCTGGCCGTCTCTGCTCGCCGGCTCGCTGTTAATTGCCCTGCACATGCTGGTGGAGTTCGGCGCGCTGTCGATCATCGGCCTGCAAACCTTCACTACGGCGATCTATCAGCAGTTCGAGCTGGAATTCAGCAATGCCAACGCGGCGATGCTCTCGGCGGTGCTGCTCGCGCTGTGCCTGGTGCTGTTGTGGCTCGAACTGCGAGTGCGTGGCAAGGGCCGACACGTGCGCACCGGCCAGGGCGCAGCGCGACATGCCGAACAGGTTCGCCTGGGGCCTTGGGCCGTAGCAGGACAAATTTACTGCCTGACACTGGCGGTCATTGGCAGCGGCATTCCGTTGGGCATGCTGGTGTACTGGCTGGCCGTGGGTTCGTCGGCGGCATTCCCGGTGGCGGCGATCGGCGAGGCGTTGCTTTCGTCCCTGGCGCTATCACTCGGCGGCGCGGCGTTGTGCCTGGTGCTGGCGGTGCCGGTGGGGCTGCTGGTGGTGCGCTTTAAAGGTCCATTGGCGATCTGGGCCGAACGCTTGCCCTATCTGCTGCATGCGCTGCCTGGACTGGTGATTGCACTGACGCTGGTGTATTTCGCCCTGCATTACGTGCCGGTGCTGTATCAAACCTCGGCGTTGCTGCTGATCGCGTATGCGCTGTTGTTCCTGCCACTGGCTCAGGCGCCGATTCGTACGGCGCTGAACAAAGCGGCGCCGCAGCTTGAAGAGGCGGCACGCACGTTGGGCGCGTCGTCGTTCAGCGCGTTTTGCCGGGTGACGTTGCCGATTATTTTCCCGGCGCTGGGCGCGGCGTTTGCGCTGGTGTTCCTGGATGCGATGAAGGAGCTGACGGCGACATTGCTGTTGAGTCCGACCGGGCTTAATACGTTGGCCACCGAGGTGTGGGCGCATACCGCGAATGTCGAGTTTGCGGCGGCGGCGCCCTATGCGGCGTTGTTGATTGTGGTGTCGGGGTTGCCGGTTTATTTGCTGACGACGCGGATGTATTTGAGCCGTTGAGACCGCTTTCGCGAGCAAGCCCGCTCCCACATTTGATCTCTGGCGTTCACAAATTGTGTGTTCACAGAACATCTAATGTGGGAGCGGGCTTGCTCGCGAAGGGGCCCGCTCATACAACCTTTTAAGCCCGGAACTGCCCCAGGCTCGCCTTCAACTGCGCCGCCAACCCATCCAGCACTTTGCCGCTGGCCGTGGTTTCCACCACCGCTTGAGCTGCCTTCTCAGCCTGCGCATGAATCGTCTCAACCCGACCTCGCACCGCTTGCGCACCTTGCGCCTGATGCGCCGCCGCCTGCGTCGCCAGACCGATCGCCGCATGCACTTGCTCGACCGATGCCTGCACCGACTGCTGCAACCGCGCACTGTCACGCAACACCAGCAAACCTTCGCTGGCCTGGCGCCCGGCCTGCCCAATCGCGGCAACGGCCTCACGCGCGCCTTGCTGCAAGGCAACGATGTGCGCCTGGATATCGCCGGTGGAGCTCTGGGTCTTGCTCGCCAGTGCCCGTACTTCGTCAGCCACCACCGCAAACCCGCGACCGGTCTCGCCGGCACGCGCCGCTTCGATGGCCGCGTTCAGCGCCAGCAGGTTGGTTTGCTCGGCGATCCCGTGAATCACCGTCAGCACCACTTCAATCTGTTCACTCTGCTGCGCCAGTCGCTCGATGACTTTCGCCCCGGTGTCGACCTGCCCCGCCAATGCTTCGATGAGGCTGCCGACTTTCGCCGAGGTCCGAGTGTTTTCATCGGTGGCCTGACGGATGTCCACCACCTGCTGCAACGCCGCCTGCATGGCGTGGCTTTCAGACTGGGCTTCGTCAGCCATCTGCGACAACGCACGCAGGCTCTCGGCCACTTCATCGCGCTGCATGCCGGCCGCCGCATCGGCCCCGGCATTGCGCAGGGTCATGGCGCCGATTTCCACGCCGGTACGCTGGGCCACATCACCCGCCTCACGCACGATCGGCTGCAACTTATCCACAAAGCGATTGACCGCCGAGGCCATGTCGCCGATTTCGTCCTTGCTATTGATCTGCACCCGTTTGGTCAGATCACCTTCGCCCGCAGCAAGGTCATCCATGGCAGCAATCAGCATTTTCAAGCGATTGACCACGCGACGACCCAACACCACCGCGAGCAACAGCAGCACACCACAACCCACCAGCGCCAGGCCCATGCCGATGCGCCAGCGCAAAGTGCCTGCCGCTTCCTGCACGGTACTGGTGGTGTTGGCTTTCATTTCAGCAGCAGTGGCCTGCGCCGACTGCAGGCGCGCACCCATTGCCGCGGCGCTATCAGCCGCCGCGCCTTTGAGGCTGTCGCCCACCAGCTGATCACTGCTGGCGATCAGCGCCGAGAAACGCTTGTCGAGGGCCGCCAGATCGATTTCCACCGAAGCAGTCGAGACGCCCATCAAGACCTTGCCGATTTCCACGCCGTTGGGGTTGATCGAGGATTCGAGGTAGTAGACCGACGGATCGTTCTTCGCCGCATCCAGCACCTTGTCCAGCGCTCGCTCGCCCTGGCCTTTCTCCAGCAACGCCTTGTTGATCGGATTCTCGCGATTCAGATAGCGCGTCAGGTGCTGCCCCGTGGCGTCGTCGTACACCACGAACAACACGTTGGGATTGCGCTGGGCCCGGCGGGCAAACTCAGACAGGGTTGGAACGTCGCTGTCCCACATCGCGCGGGGTGCGACCGAGGCCAGAAGCTGCGCCATATCATTGGCGGAATCCTTCAGGTCCTTTTCCAGCGTCGCGCGCAACTGCGCCTGCTCGTCCTTCAATCGCGAGGACAAACCGGCGGTGAGGCGCTGACGCGTACTCGCGGAGAGGCTGTCGAGGCTCGACGTGACTTCACGCCCCGCCTGCTCGAGTTCACCGGAGAGCTTTTGGCTGTCGGCCCCCAGGCGCGCACCGAGATCGGCCTCCAGTGCAGTCACTGTGCTCCGGGTCAGAGCGACAGCCACTAGCACTTGCACCAAAAGGGCGATACCAAGGGTAACGAACACCGGCCGCAACAGACGGCTTTGTAACAATGAGAGAATGGCTGACACTTAAAATCCCTCTGCTTGGCGCCATTAAATTGATGGCGCGCTGGAAGCGATGCTTTTAATCAACATCACAGCAAAGGTCGTGCCGTCCGACAGGCACAAACGACAAAGGCCCCGATTAAGGGACCTTTGTGTTTTACATCAACGACTTATTAAGCGAACGGGTGACGCAGAACGATGGTTTCGTTGCGGTCCGGGCCCGTCGAAATAATGTCAATCGGCGCACCGATCAGCTCTTCGACGCGCTTGATGTAAGCACGGGCGTTAGCGGGCAGCTCTTCGATGGTTTTGGCACCCACCGTCGACTCGGTCCAGCCCGGCACTTCTTCGTACACAGGCTGCAGGCCCACGTAGCTGTCAGCATCAGTCGGGGCAACGGCATTGCCTTGCGCATCGTTGTAGCCGATGCAGATGTTGATGGTTTCGAGGCCGTCGAGCACGTCGAGCTTGGTCAGGCAGATGCCCGAGATGCTGTTCACATCGATAGCGCGACGCAGGATAACGGCGTCGAACCAGCCGCAACGACGGGCACGGCCGGTGGTAGCGCCGAACTCGTGACCTTGTTTGGCCAGGTGCGCACCCACTTCGTCAAACAGCTCAGTCGGGAATGGACCCGAACCGACGCGAGTGGTGTAAGCCTTGGTGATGCCCAGGATGTAATCCAGGAACATCGGACCAACGCCCGAACCGGTCGCCACGCCACCTGCGGTGGTGTTGGAGCTGGTCACGTACGGATAGGTACCGTGGTCGATGTCGAGCAACGAACCCTGGGCGCCTTCGAACATGATGTCTTTGCCGGCACGACGCAGGTCGTGGAGCTCGGCCGTCACGTCCAGCATCAGCGGCTTGAGCAGTTCAGCGTATTCCTTGCACTCGGCCAGGGTTTTTTCGAACTCGATGGCAGGCTCTTTGTAGTAACCCACCAGCATGAAGTTGTGGTAATCCACCAGTTCACGCAGCTTGTCTTCAAAACGCGGCATGTTGAGCAGGTCGCCCACACGCAGGCCGCGACGTGCAACCTTGTCTTCGTAAGCCGGGCCGATGCCGCGACCGGTCGTACCGATCTTCAGCTCGCCACGGGCCTTTTCACGGGCCTGGTCCAGCGCTACGTGGAAGGACAGG
>NZ_JBIVBY010000068.1:0-10699 GCF_044746405.1 Pseudomonas sp. NPDC086251 | reverse complement strand
GAACCCGGACATCCTGTGCAACCGTGAAATCAAGTTCAAAGCGTTCCTCGACTACGCCATGATGCTCGGCGCCGACCTGATCGCCACCGGCCACTACGTGCGCCGCCGCGACATCGATGGCCGCACCGAACTGCTCAAGGGCCTGGACCCGAACAAGGACCAGAGCTACTTCCTGCACGCCGTCGGCGGCGAACAGATCGCCAAGACCCTGTTCCCGGTCGGCGAGCTGGAAAAGCCCGAAGTGCGCGCGATTGCCGAGAAACACGACCTTGCCACCGCGAAGAAAAAGGATTCCACCGGGATCTGCTTTATCGGCGAACGCCGCTTCAGCGACTTCCTCAAGCAATACCTGCCAGCACAGCCTGGCGAAATCAAGACCACCGAAGGTGAAGTGATCGGCCGTCACCACGGCTTGATGTACCACACCATCGGCCAGCGTCAGGGCCTGGGCATCGGCGGCTTGAAAGATGCCAGCGACGAGCCGTGGTACGTGCTGATCAAGGATCTGGTCAACAACGAGCTGATCGTCGGCCAGGGCAATGACCATCCGTACCTGTTCTCCCGCGCCCTGCTCGCGTCGGACATCTATTGGGTCAACCCGATCGATTTGACCGAGCCGCGCAGGCTGACCGCCAAAGTCCGCTATCGTCAGAGCGACCAGCCTTGCACGCTGGAAAAAACCGCCAGCGGCTACCGCGCGACCTTCGATGACCCGCAACGCGCGGTCACTCCGGGCCAGTCCGTGGTGTTCTACGACGGTGAAATCTGCCTCGGCGGCGGCGTGATCGAAATCGCCGAACCGTGGACCAGCAAAGGCACCCCTCAAGGCGAGCAGCAATGAGCCCGACCCAGGAGCAACTGACGGCGCTGGGCGGCGTGTTTCTCGCCGCCGTGCTGGTGGACAAGATCGCCAAGACCGGCCAGACCACCGAAGCCGGCCTGACCTGCATGCTCGGCAGCCTGTTGATTCGCGACCCCAAGGACACGCTGGAAGTGTACGGCGGCGACGACATCAATCTGCGCGAAGGCTACCGCGCCTTGATCGGCGCCCTTGAGCGCGACCCGAGCACCCTGCAGCGCGAACCGCTGCGTTATGCCCTGGCGATGCTCGGTCTGGAGCGTCAACTGGCCAAGCGTAACGACATGCTGGACGTGATCGGCAAGCGTTTGCCGCAGATTCAGTCCCAGGTCGAGCACTTCGGCCCGGTACACGAAAACGTCATTGCCGCCTGCGGCGCGCTGTACCAGGACACCCTGAGCACCTTGCGCCAACGGATTCAGGTCCACGGCGACATGCGCAACTTGCAGCAACCGAGCAACGCCTCGAAAATCCGCGCCTTGTTGCTGGCCGGGATTCGTTCGGCACGCCTGTGGCGACAGTTGGGCGGTCATCGCTGGCAGTTGGTGATCAGCCGTCGCAAGTTGCTGAAAGAGCTTTACCCGCTGATGCGCAGCAGCTGAACCGCGCCCGCAACACTGCTTTAGATCTGTAACGCGTAATACGCCGGTCAGTTGGCAACGGACCGGCGGATTTTTTCATGTATGATACGCGCCCCATTTCGTTGCCCGACTGTCCGAGAACACCCCATGCAGCTTTCTTCGCTCACTGCGGTTTCCCCTGTTGACGGCCGCTACGCCGGCAAAACCCAGGCCCTGCGCCCAATTTTCAGCGAATACGGCCTGATCCGTGCTCGCGTTCTGGTTGAAGTGCGCTGGCTCCAGCGCCTGGCCGCTCACCCAGGCATCAGCGAAGTGCCGGCGTTCTCCGCCGAAGCCAACGCGGTGCTGAACACCCTGGCGGACAACTTCGCTCTGGAGCACGCCGAGCGTGTCAAAGAGATCGAGCGCACCACCAACCACGACGTCAAAGCCATCGAATACCTGCTCAAAGAGCAAGCGGCCAAGCTGCCGGAACTGGCCAAGGTCAGCGAGTTCATCCACTTTGCCTGCACCAGCGAGGACATCAACAACCTGTCCCACGCCCTGATGCTGCGCGAAGGCCGTGATGACGTGATGCTGCCGCTGATGCGCCAGACCGCCGACGCCATCCGCGAACTGGCAATCCGTTTCGCTGACGTGCCGATGCTGTCGCGCACCCACGGTCAACCGGCCTCGCCGACCACCCTGGGCAAAGAACTGGCGAACGTGGTTTACCGTCTGGAGCGTCAAATCGCTCAGGTCGCCGCCGTCCCGCTGCTGGGCAAGATCAACGGCGCTGTCGGCAACTACAACGCGCACCTGTCGGCCTACCCTGAGATCGACTGGGAAGAAAACGCCCGCGCCTTCATCGAAGACGAGCTGGGCCTGGGCTTCAACCCGTACACCACGCAGATCGAACCGCACGACTACATTGCCGAGCTGTTCGACGCAATTGCGCGCTTCAACACCATCCTGATCGACTTCGACCGCGACATCTGGGGCTATATCTCCCTGGGCTATTTCAAACAGCGCACCATCGCTGGCGAAATCGGTTCGTCGACCATGCCGCACAAGGTCAACCCGATCGACTTCGAAAACTCCGAAGGCAACCTGGGTATCGCCAACGCACTGTTCCAGCACCTGGCGAGCAAGTTGCCGATCTCCCGCTGGCAGCGCGACCTGACCGACTCCACCGTGCTGCGCAACCTCGGTGTCGGCTTCGCCCACAGCGTGATCGCGTACGAAGCCAGCCTCAAAGGCATCAGCAAACTGGAGCTCAACGCCCAGAAAATCGCGGCTGACCTCGACGCGTGCTGGGAAGTTTTGGCCGAGCCGATCCAGACCGTGATGCGTCGCTACAACATCGAAAACCCGTATGAAAAGCTCAAAGAGTTGACCCGTGGCAAGGGCATCAGCCCTGAAGCACTGCAAACTTTCATTGACGGCCTGGACATGCCAGCCGCCGCCAAGGCCGAGCTGAAACTGCTCACCCCGGCGAACTACATCGGCAACGCTGTAGAGCAAGCCAAGCGCATCTGATCGACCGTTTTACCCTTTTGAGACGCCCGGCAGCGCCGGGCGTTTTTATTCCCGTGTGAAAAGTACTTTTTTTCAATAGGTTACACATGAATCCTGACATTCCTCTTCAACTACTGGGCGGCATCACGGCACGGGAATTCCTGCGCGACTACTGGCAGAAAAAACCGCTGCTGATCCGCCAGGCGATTCCTGATTTCGAAAGCCCGATCGACGCCGACGAACTGGCCGGCCTGGCGCTGGAAGAAGAAGTCGAATCGCGCCTGGTGATCGAACACGGCGCGCACCCTTGGGAATTGCGCCGCGGCCCGTTCGCCGAAGACGAATTCAGCAAACTGCCGGAACGCGAGTGGACGCTGCTGGTTCAAGCCGTCGATCAATTCGTCCCGGAAGTCAGTGAACTGCTGGAGCACTTTCGCTTCCTGCCGAGCTGGCGCATCGACGACGTGATGATCAGCTTCGCCGCCCCGGGTGGCAGCGTTGGTCCGCACTTCGACAACTACGACGTGTTCCTGCTGCAAGGCCAGGGCAAGCGCAACTGGAAAATCGGCCAGATGTGCGACTCCGAAAGCCCGATACTGCAACACGCCGACCTGCGCATCCTCGCCGATTTCGAAGCCACCGATGAGTGGGTTCTGGAGCCGGGCGACATGCTGTACTTGCCACCACGCCTGGCCCATTGCGGCGTGGCCGTCGAGGATTGCATGACTTACTCCGTTGGTTTCCGTGCACCGAGTGCCGCTGAAGTACTGACGCACTTCACCGATTTCCTCAGCCAGTTCCTGCCGGACGAAGAGCGTTACACCGATGCTGACGCCTTGCCGGCGGTCGATCCTCACCAGATCCAGCACGACGCCCTCGATCGTCTGAAAAGCCTGCTGGCCGAGCACATGAGCGACGAGCGCCTGCTGCTGACCTGGTTCGGCCAGTTCATGACCGAGCCGCGCTACCCGGAGCTGGTGGCGGGTCCGGAAGACGTCGCGGAAGACGATGTGCTCAGCGCCCTGGAGCAAGGCGCCGTGCTGATCCGTAACCCAAGCGCGCGCCTGGCGTGGTCGGAAGTGGATGACGACTTGCTGCTGTTCGCCAGCGGCCAGAGCCGTTATCTGCCGGGCAAACTGCGTGAACTGCTGAAGCTGATCTGCGCCGCCGACGCCCTGCACACCGACAACCTCGGCGACTGGCTGAGCGACGAAGACGGCCGCGGCCTGCTGTGCGAACTGATCAAGCAAGGCAGCCTGGGGTTCGCCGATGAATAAGATTCACGTACGTGTCGCAGACTGGCAAAAGGACAACGCCGAGATCCGGCGCATTCGTGAAGCGGTGTTCGTCGCCGAACAGTCCGTTCCGCCTGAACTGGAATGGGATGCCGATGACCAGAGCGCCGTGCATTTCCTCGCGCTCGAAGGCGACTTTCCGATTGGTACCGCTCGCCTGCTGCCCGACGGGCACGTCGGCCGGGTCTCGGTGCTCAAGGACTGGCGCGGCTTGAAAGTCGGCGATGCGCTGATGCAAGCGGTGATTCTCGATGCCGAGAAGCGCGGGCTGAAGCAGCAGAAGCTCAGCGCGCAGGTGCAGGCCACGGCGTTCTATGAGCGCCTGGGCTTCAGCATTGTCAGTGAGGAGTTCCTGGAAGCCGGGATTCCGCATGTGGACATGGTGCGCGGTTCGGTTTGATACCGGGTCGCGGCCTTCGCGGGCAAGCCTATTCCCTGTAGGAGCGAGGCTTGCCCGCGAAGAGGCCCGAAAGAACACCCCAAAACGCCCCGCCATCAACCGATGCCGGGGCGTTTTGCTGTCTACGATTCAACTTGCCCCATCCCAGGCCGACAAACTGGCAATATCAAACCCAGTGTAGGAGCGAGCTTGCTCGCGAAGGTCGTCAACGATAATGCTTGAAACCTGACACCCCGCGTCGCTCTTGCGTCCATCGCGAGCGAGCTCGCTCCTACAGGCACCACACCAGAAGTCGGAGATAACGGACATGTCCCTACGCACCCTGCTCACCACGCTGCTGCTGACCTGCAGCTTTTCGGTCATGGCCGCCACCGAGATCGTGCCCCTGAACTACCACACCAGCGCTGACATGCTGCCGATGGCACAGGATTTCATCGGCAAGGATGGCCAGGTCAGCGCCTATGGCAATCAACTGATCGTCAACGCTGATCAGCGCAAGATCGACGAACTTAAGGCCCTGATCGCCCAACTCGATACCCAACCCAAGCGCTTGCTGATCACCGTCGACACCAACGAAAACAATGTCCAGGGCGACCAGGGTTATTCGGTGAACGGCGCCAAGCCGAGCCAGACCCGCATCATCAATCGCAGCACCGAAAGCCGCGACGGCGGGATTCAGCAGATCCAGGCCAGCGAAGGCGCACCGGCACTGATCCAGGTCGGTCAAAGCGTCCCGCTAACCAGCAGTCAGACCGATTCCTACGGTGATTTGCGCAGCCAGACCGAATACCGCAACGTCACCCAGGGTTTCTATGTCACTGCCAGCGTCACCGGCGACATCGTTCACCTGGCGATCAGTACCAACCGTGACCGTATGAGCCAGGAACGTCCCGATGTAGTGAACGTGCAAAGCACCGACACAACCGTCACGGGGCGACTCGGCGAATGGATCACCCTGGCGGGCGTGAACCGTCAGACTCAGGCCGATAAACAGGGCGTGGCCCGCAGCTACTCGACTCAGGGCCGGGATGACATGACCCTGCGGGTGAAAGTCGATACTTTGGACTAAACCACCGAAATCTGACTGATTAGTCGTATTAGACCAAAGATGTAGTGCCTGAAAAAAAGCACTACAAAACGTTTGACGATACAAAAAAGCGAAGGCATGATGGCCTCGCTCCCGCTAATCAGGGGCCCTGGCAAGGGCCTTCGAGGCGCCGTTCGCACCTACCCCGCGAGCCGCTTCGTGTCTGTACCGCCCACAAGGTGTGTTTGACGAGGTTGCCGACTGGAACGAAGTTGTCCCGAGGGACGGAAGCGTAATTAGGTAACCCGGCACCACTCTGATGTTCGCACCAAGGCCCACGACGCCCGAATGCGCCCAGCAGTTCGCCTTTACCTGCTCACTTCCCCTCGAGCCCATCGTTCATCCCGTCGCCATCCCCGCCGAATCCGACTTGACCGCCTAAGCTTCTGGTCAGCGAGCAGCCTTTTACGCCCCTTTTGAAATGCGTATCTGGCAGGAGCAGGAATTTTCCACCCAAGACCTATGCGACGAGGTTTATCTCCATGGCACTGACACGCGAACAGCAAATTGCAGCCCTCGAAAAAGATTGGGCTGAAAACCCACGCTGGAAAGGCGTGACACGCGCTTACTCCGCTGCTGACGTCGTCCGCCTGCGTGGCTCGGTTCAACCTGAGCACACCTTTGCAAAATTGGGCGCCGAGAAGCTGTGGAACCTGGTGACCCAGGGCGCCAAGCCATCCTTCCGTCCTGAGAAAGATTTCGTCAACTGCATGGGCGCCCTGACCGGCGGCCAGGCTGTACAACAAGTCAAAGCCGGTATCCAGGCCATCTACCTGTCGGGCTGGCAAGTCGCTGCGGACAACAACTCCGCAGAATCGATGTACCCGGACCAGTCGCTGTACCCGGTGGATTCGGTTCCAACCGTGGTCAAGCGCATCAACAACTCGTTCCGTCGTGCTGACCAGATCCAGTGGAAAGCCGGCAAAGGCCCGGGCGACGAAGGTTACATCGACTACTTCGCGCCAATCGTGGCTGACGCTGAAGCCGGTTTCGGCGGCGTACTGAACGCCTACGAGCTGATGAAAAGCATGATCGAAGCAGGCGCCGCCGGCGTTCACTTCGAAGACCAACTGGCTTCCGTGAAAAAATGCGGCCACATGGGCGGCAAGGTTCTGGTTCCTACCCAGGAAGCTGTACAGAAGCTGACCGCTGCTCGTCTGGCGGCTGACGTTGCCGGTACTCCGACCATCATCCTGGCCCGTACCGACGCTAACGCGGCAGACCTGCTGACGTCCGACTGCGACCCGTACGACCAGCCATTCGTGACTGGCGAACGCACCCAGGAAGGCTTCTACAAAGTGCGCGCCGGTCTCGACCAGGCCATCGCTCGCGGCTTGGCTTACGCGCCGTACGCCGACCTGATCTGGTGCGAAACCGCCAAGCCAGACCTGGACGAGGCTCGTCGCTTCGCTGAAGCGATCAAAAAGGAATACCCGGACCAACTGCTGTCGTACAACTGCTCGCCTTCCTTCAACTGGAAGAAAAACCTGGACGACGCGACCATCGCCAAGTTCCAGCGCGAACTGTCCGCCATGGGTTACAAGCACCAGTTCATCACCCTGGCCGGCATTCACAACATGTGGCACAGCATGTTCAACCTGGCACACGACTACGCCCGCAACGACATGACTGCCTACGTGAAGCTGCAAGAGCAGGAATTCGCTGACGCTGCCAAGGGTTACACCTTCGTGGCTCACCAGCAGGAAGTGGGCACCGGCTACTTCGACGACATGACCACCGTGATTCAAGGTGGCTCGTCTTCGGTGACCGCACTGACCGGTTCGACTGAAGAAGAACAGTTCCACTGATCTGAGCAAACGGCCGTCGCGGACCGAGTAGAAAGCTAACCGCAACGTCGCACATCTGACGCCCCGACTGGTTCGGGGCGTTTTTTTTTGCCCGTGATTCCCCAATCCCTCCCAAACCCTGTAGGAGCTGTCGAGTGACACGAGGCTGCGATCTTTTGATCCTGGCTTTTTAAAAGATCAAAAGATCGCAGCCTCGTTTTACTCGACAGCTCCTACAGGGGCCGGCGGGATCAGGCGGGGGTCTGTGGAGGTCAGGCAAAAATATTGATCCAGAGCGGTATCGCCATCAGAAAATCGCGGTAAAACAGGCGCCGCCGCTACTTGCAGTAATGGCTATATAAGACAACTTCCCGACCACTCACCCGTTAAACAGTTTAAAAACCGACTCAAACAATATTGATTATCATTTAGCGACAACTATGTTCGTTACATTCCCTACAAAACATAATTGATGAAAAGCCGGCTAATGCCCGCATCGCATGGGCTGCGGGGCTTTGGAGGTGCGCTATGTCCTTATTCCTGTAAATAATTTCGCTATAGGAATTTTACTTGCACCGTGTTGTGCCATAAAATCAGCGGGATTGATTGCTGCGACATATCGTCACTGCTTTGTTTCTTTTCAAGCTCAGAGACCTTTGCTCTCTGTTAAGGATTACCAGCATGCCCGAAGCGACAGGACTCATGGCCCACAACTGGGGCTTTGCCATTTTCCTTCTGGGCGTCGTCGGCCTATGCGCCTTCATGCTCGGCGTTTCCAGCCTCCTCGGGTCAAAAGCCTGGGGCCGCAGCAAAAACGAACCGTTCGAGTCCGGCATGCTACCTACAGGTGGCGCCCGCTTGCGGCTCTCAGCCAAATTCTATACAATCTCACCAGGATCGACCCCGATGCTCCTAACGAGCAGTATCCGATTGGCGAACGGGAAACCGTTTCCGATCCGTTAGAAGATCAAGTTCACAAAAACATCTTCATGGGCAAGCTCGAAGACGTGCTTAACGGCACGATCAACTGGGGGCGCAAGAACTCCCTGTGGCCGTATAACTTCGGTCTTTCGTGCTGCTACGTGGAAATGACCACCGCCTTCACGGCGCCCCACGACATCGCGCGCTTTGGCGCCGAGGTTATCCGGGCATCGCCGCGCCAGGCGGATTTCATGGTTATCGCTGGTACCTGCTTCATCAAGATGGCGCCGATCATTCAGCGTCTCTATGAGCAAATGCTCGAACCTAAATGGGTTATCTCCATGGGTTCGTGCGCCAACTCCGGTGGCATGTACGACATCTACTCCGTCGTTCAAGGGGTGGACAAGTTCCTGCCCGTGGACGTCTACGTGCCTGGCTGCCCGCCCCGTCCTGAAGCTTTTCTGCAAGGCTTGATGCTGTTGCAGGAGTCGATTGGACAGGAGCGTCGTCCGCTTTCCTGGGTCGTTGGTGATCAAGGCGTGTACCGCGCCGAGATGCCTTCCGAAAAGGAAAAGCGCCGCGAACAGCGAATCGCAGTCACCAACCTGCGCAGCCCCGACGAAGTCTGATCCAGACCTGCTTCTTTTATAGAACGTGACACTGGATTCATTCTTTACGTTGACCGAAAGCGATAAATAACCATGACTACAGGCAGTGCTCTGTACATCCCGCCTTATAAGGCAGACGACCAGGATGTGGTCGTCGAACTGAATAACCGTTTTGGCCCCGAGGCGTTTACCGCCCAGCCTACCCGCACCGGCATGCCGGTGCTTTGGGTTGCCCGCGCCAAACTCGTCGAAGTCCTGACCTTCCTGCGCAACCTGCCCAAGCCGTACGTCATGCTCTATGACCTGCACGGCGTGGACGAGCGTCTGCGCACCAAGCGTCAAGGGCTGCCAAGCGGTGCCGACTTCACTGTGTTCTATCACTTGATGTCGATCGAACGTAATAGTGACGTCATGATCAAAGTCGCCTTGTCCGAGAGCGACCTCAGCGTACCGACCGTGACCGGCATCTGGCCGAACGCCAACTGGTACGAGCGTGAAGTGTGGGACATGTACGGCATCAACTTTGCCGGTCACCCGCACCTGACCCGCATCATGATGCCGCCGACCTGGGAAGGTCACCCGCTGCGCAAGGACTTCCCGGCCCGCGCCACCGAGTTCGACCCGTTCACCCTGAACCTGGCCAAGCAACAGCTTGAGGAAGAAGCCGCGCGCTTCAAGCCTGAAGACTGGGGCATGAAGCGTTCCGGTGCGAACGAGGACTACATGTTCCTCAACCTCGGCCCGAACCACCCTTCCGCGCACGGTGCGTTCCGCATCATTCTGCAGCTGGACGGTGAAGAGATCGTCGACTGCGTGCCGGACGTTGGCTACCACCACCGTGGTGCCGAGAAGATGGCCGAGCGTCAGTCCTGGCACAGTTTCATCCCGTACACCGACCGTATCGACTACCTCGGCGGCGTGATGAACAACCTGCCGTACGTGCTCTCGGTCGAGAAGCTGGCCGGCATCAAGGTGCCCGAGAAGGTCGACGTCATCCGCATCATGATGGCCGAGTTCTTCCGGATCACCAGCCACCTGCTGTTCCTCGGGACCTACATCCAGGACGTCGGCGCCATGACGCCGGTGTTCTTCACCTTCACCGACCGCCAGAAGGCGTACACGGTGATCGAGGCCATTACCGGTTTCCGTCTGCACCCGGCCTGGTACCGCATCGGTGGCGTCGCTCACGACCTGCCACGCGGCTGGGAAAAACTGGTGAAAGACTTCGTCGAGTGGATGCCAAAGCGTCTGGACGAATACCAGAAAGCCGCCCTGGACAACAGCATCCTCAAAGGCCGGACCATCGGCGTCGCGGCCTACAACACCAAAGAAGCCTTCGAGTGGGGCGTCACCGGTGCAGGCTTGCGTTCGACCGGTTGCGACTTCGACCTGCGCAAGGCTCGCCCGTACTCCGGTTACGAGAATTTCGAATTCGAAGTACCGCTGGCGGCCAATGGCGATGCCTACGACCGTTGCATCGTGCGCGTCGAAGAAATGCGCCAGAGCATCAAGATCATCGAGCAGTGCATGCGCAACATGCCGGAAGGCCCGTACAAGGCGGATCACCCGCTGACTACGCCGCCGCCGAAAGAGCGCACGCTGCAGCACATCGAGACCCTGATCACGCACTACCAGCACGTTTCGTGGGGCCCGGTCATGCCGGC
>NZ_JBIVBY010000067.1:0-13374 GCF_044746405.1 Pseudomonas sp. NPDC086251 | reverse complement strand
CCCCGGCCATGGATGGCCGATGGCGGCGGGCCCCCGGAGCAATGCCGGAGTGAGGGCATGCCGAGCCTAAGCGAGGCACCGAATGGCGGGGCAAAGCGCTTTGGTTACTTTCGCGCTTTTCGAAAGTGACCCGCCGTAAGGGCGGAACCAATATCCGCCGTTACCGCAGCAACGGATATGCCCCCAACCCCAACCCAAACCCAAACGTGTCTTGTCCGAGAAAAGCTACAACGCAGGCGTCCGCGGCGGAATCAATCGCTTCGACCCCGTCGCCTCAAACGCCGAAGCAAAGCGCAGCAGCGTCGAATCGTCATAAGCACGCCCGGCAAATGTCAGCCCTACCGGCATACCGATGTCCGGCATGACACCCATCGGCACAGTGACCGTCGGAACGCCCAGGTGTCGGATCGCAAGGTTGCCATTGGCGACCCACACACCATTACTCCACGCGATATCCGCAGACGCCGGATCGACATCGGCATTCGCCGGGCCAACATCGGCCACCGTCGGGAACAGCACCGCATCCAGCCCGAGCCGATCCATCCAGTCCTCAAGATCAATGCGCCGGGTCTTTTCAAGCCCGCGCAATCCGTCCGGCACCGTGGTGATCTGGTTCCACGGCGTAATACCGCGCTGGGCCATCTTCACGTACTCGTCCATGCCGGCGGCCAGATCGTCCTCACGGTTGGGGAGCGTCCCCGGGTCGTGGGGGAAAATCAGCGGCCCGTCGACATCCGCCAGACGGTTCAACGTGGGATCGCCATTGGCCCGCAGAAAATCATCGAACGCCCAGGCCGACAGGTCCCACAACTCATGATGCAGGAACTCCTTGGACACCAAACCACGGGTGAACACCGTCGGCGCACCGGGCCGATCACCCTCGCAATTGGAGACCAGCGGGAAATCCACTTCGATCACTTCCGCACCAGCCGCTTCGAGTGCCTTGCGAGCCTGTTCCCAGAGCCCGATCACCGAAGGGCGAGTGATGATCCGCTGGCCCGTCGGACCACCGATGCCCGGCGCTTCAGACGTACCGGCCTCGGGGTCCGCATTGATGTACATGCGGGGCACGCCGAGCCGTTTTCCGGCAAGAGCCTCGGGCTTCGCGGCGAGTTCCTGATAGGACGCAGGACGCACCGACGCGACACTCGGAATCGGCACCCAGGGTTGCATCCGCCACAGATCGCCGCGGGTGTCGGGATCTTCCGCCACCACCACGTCGAGCACTTCGAGCAGGTCGGCCATGGTTCTGGCGAACGGCACGACAACGTCCATCGTCGGCGTCAGCGGCCAGTTGCCGCGTACCGAGATCACCCCGCGTGAAGGCGTATAGGCGCACAGGCCATTGTTGGAGGCCGGACCGCGTCCGCTCGACCAGGTTTCTTCAGCCAGGCCGAACGCCGCGAAACTGGCAGCGGTCGCCGTCCCGGCGCCGTTCGATGAGCCCGAGGCGAAAGGCGCGGTGAGGTAGTCGGCGTTGTACGGACTTTCCGCACGGCCGTAGACCCCGCGCTGCATGCCGCCGTTAGCCATCGGCGGCATGTTGGTCTTGCCCAGGCAGATCGCACCCGCGGCGCGAAGCCGTTCGATGGTGAACGCATCGCGATAGGCAATCAGGTCGACGAAGGCGGGACTTCCGGAAGCGGCGGTCAGCCCCTTCACCAGATAACTGTCCTTGGCCGTATAAGGGATGCCATCCAGCGGACCCAGCGTCTCGCCTTTGGCTCGACGCGCATCGGACGCCTGCGCTTCTTGCAGCGCTTCGGGGTTGCGCACCACCACCGCGTTGAGCGCGGTGGGCGTGGCTGGACCGTCGTAGGCCTCGATCCTGGCGAGATAGGCCTGCACCAGCTCAACCGCCGTTGTCTGGCCGGATTCAAGCGCAGCACGCAGCTGGGCAATGGAAACTTCGGTGACCTCGATCATGCTGTTACCGCCGGCTGCTGATGGGAAATGGGGTCAATGTGTCCTTCACGCTGGGACTTGATTTCAGGGACATCACTTATCTCAAAATGGGTTCGCATAACGGTTCTACCTTAAGCACGTTTGTTGCTGGACAAGCGGCGAGGAATGAGGCGAAAAACAAGGTTCAGGTTGAGCGACATAGTATCGATCAAACCGGTCCAGTAGTTGTGGTCGTAAGTCTGCCTGCTGACTGATCTGATCGATCGAAGTTGCGCATCAGCGCAATGCCCCGCGTAAATCATCAATGACTTGGGATATCGAAGGTCCCTGGATGGCCGGTGGCTCCGGGCGCTCTCCAAACTCGCGCCAGATGAACAACGTCAGTTCCGCCCCATCGGTCAGTGATTGGGCATTTTCGTGTGTGGCGAAGGTTTCCAGGAGCCTGTACCGCGCATCCTTCCAGAAAAGATCTTCAACCCAGTGATAGACAGGAATGAAGTGGAAGTGGAGGGGATAGCCGGGGGCATGACCGAATCGACTGATGTAGAGCCATTTCGGTTTCAGCTGCGACTCCAGGGTTTTCTGGATGGTGGCGAGCAAACCACCCAACTCCGCCAGCGCCTCGCCCGGAAGTTCGGCAAGCGAGCTGACATGAGCCCTCGATCCCAGCATCAAATAACCCGGCAGCGCGGATGACAGGTGATGATTAAGAATCCAGTGCGCAGTTTCATGGATGATGAAAGGTGCTGCTACTTCCATGTGGCGGTGTCCATCATTGATCGGCTACAGAGAGTATCAAGGCATCGCGGCAGTGTCCGCTTTTGCCCAAAGCGGTCATCGAGAACAGACCGATAGGGCTACGCTAACGCTAAGCGGGTCGTCCGCCCCTGGAGCATTCAATGTCGCCCATCACCACGCGCCTGGTGGCGCTGTTGGTTCTTTGCCTGACGCTAGAAACGTCAGCCCAGACCAGCGCTTGCCCGGCTGGCGAGAAAGAAGTGTGCCTGGACAGTTGCATCTGCCTGCCAGACCTGGGACAGGTACTCGGCCCCTTGTCGGATGACGTCTACCAAGTCGCGGCGCCTGCCTTGGCACTGTGGCTGACCCAAGCCCGCGCTGATGCGGCCAGCACCGGCAGCCAACCCATTCCGCCGCACCTCCGCGAGCAATTGTTGCGCTGGTACGACCCCAGCGTCCTCGACACCGCGCACTACAAAGTCAGCGACAACGGCCAATTCAACGCCGCCACGGCCATGCTGCAAAATCCCGATGTCGGTGCCGTAACGCTGATCGACATCATCCTCTTCCGCGACACTGAAACCGCAGAACAGAACATCGCGCTCTGGGCTCACGAACTCAAGCATGTGCAGCAGTATCAGGAATGGGGGGTAGAAGGATTTGCCCAGCGCTATACACAGGATTTCAATGCGGTGGAGGCGCCGGCTTATGCCATACAGGCTGAGGTCAGGCGGGCGGTGCGGGAGGGGGCTGACTGAAAGCGCTGCCGGTCAATAGAAGCACACAGCAGTCGACCCGGTTTCAATGAGGTAATCCGCGTTTTAAATACGGTAGTCGCCGAGCTCCTAAGCGTTCGATACGCCAGGCACATCCATGTTTATCTTGCGCCAGAAGGCTTCTGAAAAGCTGTACACCGAAAACGCGATCAGCCCGACGGCCATCACCATCAAAATCAAACGTCCGGCCGGCAGATTCTGCAGGGCATCAAGGGCTTCCTTCATGCCAGGTGGATTCACGGCTTGATAACGGGAACCGCTGATTATCAGCAGCAAGGCGATCTCGATAAAGACGACACCACGGGCGATGAGACCAATCCGAGACACCGGGCGCACGTACCGCATGACGTCTTCGTCGGCTTCAAAGTATTTTTCGAACGACGCCTTCCAGCCCTTGATGATGTGAGCAATGCCGACGCCCATGGGAATGAGGGCGAGGATGTAGACCCATACATTCGAGTGCTCCCAGGATAAAAGATGCGCCAGTAAACCCCTGGTTTGCCCACCTCCGGAATTGCCCGAGCTTTTGAGGCCGCTGATCAGTAAGCCCAGCGCAAAAAACGCCAGCGCGCCGTTGACTAAGCCTCCCGCGAACAAACCTGCACGAATGACCCATCCCTTGAATGTCTTGCCGTGATGATCAACGTCGCGCGTTGCCTGCAACACGCGCCAACCGGCGAAGGCGAGCAGACCCGCCACCACGAGCCCGACCAGGACATAGCCAAATGGCTGGCTTAACAATGCCTCCAGGCTCTTGTGGCTGTCTTTGGGTTTTGTCGAGTCATGCGCGGCCAGCAGCGCGAAGATACCGATGATCAGATAAAGAACGCCCCGAGCGGCATATCCGCCACGTGCGAGTACGACAAGGCTGTTTTGCGCGGACATTGGATTGAAATTCCGAGAAGTCATACAGGAGCAGACCTGTCGGGTCGGCAGGCGTTCGATTAATGATCGGGCTTGATCATCGCGCACCTGGGACGTGCCGCCGCGTTCGATTGCTGGCTTGCCCCCGAACCGCTACATCAGCGGGCCAACCGCCTGCAGATGACGCAGCAACCACTCACTAAAACTTTGCGCAGCGTTCTCGCTGTCACGGTGCGTCAGCAACGCCCAATTCGGTCCGCGAATGGTTTGCTCCACCAACGGTTGCAGCAATCCCTGGGCGCGTGCCTGCTGGCTCAGGAGCTCGCTGACCAGGGCGATGCCGAGGCCGGCGCAGGCGGCGTCGAGCAGCAGGCCGGGGTCGGAGAAGTTCAGCCCCTGATCGTGCTGGCCGACATCGATGCCAGCTTCCACCGCCCAGTGACTCCAGTCCATTTCCCGCTCGCCGTGCAGGGTGGTGCGCTGTTCCTGTGGTATCGCCAACAGGGTCGGGTGGCACGCCGGATAGAGGCGGTCGGCGTGCAGCACCTTGAAGCTGCATTCGGCCTGGGAGCTGATGTCGTCGCGCACCGCGAGGTCAATGGTTTGGGTGGTCATGTCGGGGACTTCATCGGTACTGAAAATCCACAGGTCAACCTCCGGATGCTGGCGACGAAAACCCGCCAGGCGTGGCAACAACCAGTGACGGGCGAACGCCGGGGTGGTGTTGAGGACCAGTTGGTTGGGTTTCTGGTATTGCCCGAGGCGGCGAATGCCGACGGCCAATTGTTGCAACAGCGCCTGGGTGGTGCTGAGCAGGTCGTGACCGGCGTCGGTCAAGCTGACGCTGCGGCCACTGCGAAAGAACAAGGGCTGTTCAAGGTACGCCTCGAGGCTGCGGATCTGCTGACTGATGGCCGACTGGGTGAGGTGCAGCTCGGCGGCGGCCTTGTGGAAACTGCCCAGCCGGGCGGCGGCTTCAAAGCCGCGAAGGGTGCTGAGCGGCGGCCAGTGCTTAAGCATATTGATAAGTTCCTCTAATCAGTTTTCCACAAAATCCATCGTTTGTTTGCCTGTTTGGCCAGCCGTAGCATGGATAACAAGCCGATCAAGGCAGTTCTCATTGAACACAATGTCTTAACTCAAAGAGCTTATTATCATGGGGCATGTCATGCAGCAGGATCAAATTCAAAACAGTGGTTGGATGATGCCGGCAGAGTGGGTCAAGCACGCCGCGACGTGGATGGTCTGGCCGCACAACCAGGCACTTTGGGAGTCGGGTTGGCGCGTTACCTTGCCGCTGGTGCAAGAGGACTTCGCTCGCGTGGCCAATGCCATTGCCCGTTTCGAACCGGTGAAAATGGTTGTCGATCCGTCCGCTGTCGCCAGTGCCAAAGCGCTGTGCGGTCCCAACATCGAACTGATCGAATTGGCGGTGAACGACAGTTGGTGCCGTGACTCCGGCCCGAGCTTCGTCTGCCATCCACAACACGGTCTGGCCGGTGTGAGTTGGCGCTTCAACGCGTGGGGCGGCAAGTCGGCCCATGACCTGGACGAAGGCCTGGCGCGCCGCGCACTCAATCATCTGGGCGTGCCGTGTTTCGGCACACCGCTGAGCAACGAGGGCGGTGCGATTCATGTCGATGGCGAGGGCACACTGATCACCACCGAGTCGGTGTTGCTCAACCCCAATCGCAACCCGGGCATGAACAAGGCCGAGATGGAAGAGCTCTTCGCGCGTCTGCTGGGTGTGAAGAAAACCATCTGGCTGCCGGGCGACCCGGACTATGTGACGGGCGACATGACGGACGGCCATGTCGACGGTGTCTGTGCGTTCGCACGCCCCGGCGTTTTGCTGGTAGACGCGACCCACGACCAGCAGTCGGTGTATGCCGAAGTGGCCCGCGAAAACCGGCGTGCCCTGGAGTTGGCCACCGATGCCCGGGGGCGGAAGTTCGAACTGATCGAACTGTACGAAGCCACTGACGCCGTGGACACCGAGGCTGAAGTGTTCTGCGCCTCCTACACCAACTTCTACATCGCCAACGGCGCGATCATCATGCCGGCCTACGGCATTGACGCTGACTACGCGGCGGCCGAAGTGCTGGCGCAGGTCTTCCCTGGACGCGAGGTAGTGCCGGTGCGAATCAATCACCTGGCCCATGGCGGCGGCGGTGTGCATTGCATCACCCAGCAACAGCCCGCCTGGCCGGTGGAGGGTTGATGCCATGAGCTTATTGACGATCGCCACCACCCAGATGCCCTGCACCTGGGACCTGCAACACAACCTCGATCAAGCTGAACAGCTAGTCCGTGAGGCGGCGGCCAAAGGGGCGCAGGTCATCCTGTTGCAGGAGCTGTTTGCCACGCCTTATTTCTGCATCGAGCAAAGCCACAAGCATCTGGCTCTGGCGCAAGAGTATCGAGACAGTCACGTCCTCAAACGCTTTGCCGCGCTGGCCAAGGAACTGGGTGTGGTGTTGCCGCTGAGCTGGTTCGAGAAGGCCGGCAACGCGTACTTCAATTCCTTGAGCGTGGCCGATGCCGATGGGCGCCTGCTGGGCGTGTATCGCAAGACCCATATCCCCAACGCCATCGGATATCAGGAGAAGGAATACTTCAGCCCCGGCGATACCGGTTTTCGTGTCTGGGACACCGCGTTCGGGCGGATCGGTGTGGGGATTTGCTGGGATCAATGGTTCCCCGAGACCGCGCGTTGCCTGGCGTTGATGGGCGCCGAAGTCTTGCTGTTTCCCACGGCGATTGGTTCTGAACCGGGCTGCGCGGCCCTGGATTCACGCGACCACTGGCAAATGACCATGCGCGGCCATGCAGCTGCCAACCTCCTGCCGGTGTAGCGGCCAATCGTGTTGGCCGAGAAGCGGCGACCACCGATCCGCTGCTGCAGATGAGCTTCTACGGCTCGTCCTTTATCTGCAATCACAAGGGCAAATTGCTCGCCGAGGCCGACCGTGACAGCACCGGCGTACTGGTGCACAGCCTGGACCTGAGCGCGATGCGCGAAGACCGCTTGAGCTGGGGAATCTACCGCGACCGTCGCCCGGAAATGTACGGGGCGCTGTTAAGCCAGGATGGCCGTCACATCAATGCACGCTGGACGACTCAGGGGATTTGATATGCGCATGCCCAACCCATGGCTGACCGGTGCCTTGGCACTTTGCTGCGTCTTGCCGTCGCTGCACGCGGAAGAGAAAACCCTCAGGTTGTACAACTGGGCCGACTATTTCGCCGAAGACACGTTGGCCAGATTCACCGCTGAAACCGGGATTCGCGTGATCTACGACGTCATGGATGGCAGTGAGACGCTGGAAGCCAAGATGCTCGCCGGCGGCAGTGGTTACGACCTGATCTTCCCCGGCGACACGGTTGCCGAGCGCTTGATGCGCGCCGGCAGTCTGTTGCCGCTGGACCGCGCAAAACTGACGGCCCTGGATGACGTCGAACCCGGATTGCAGAAGTTGCGTTCGCATTATGAGCATTCGAGCCAGGCCACCGTGCCTTACACCTGGGGCACCATCGGCCTGACCTACAATGATGAGCAGATCAAACAACGCGTGCCAGATGCTCAGGTGAACAGCCTAGACATGCTGTTCAAACCGGAACTGGTCGGTAAATTTGCCGACTGCGGCATCTCGATGATCGATTCGCCGGACGAGGTGCTGGCGGTGGTGCTCAATTACCTGGGGCGTGAGCCTCGCAGTGCCAGGCCTGAAGACCTGGTCGCGGCGAGTGACCTGCTGATGAAACTGCGGCCTTACATTCGCAAGTTCCAGTCGCAGCCAGTGACCGACCTGGTCAATGGCAACCTGTGCCTGTCGCTCGGCTACAGCGGCGACATGACCCAGGCGCAACGCACGGCGGACAGCGCCGGCAAGAAGACCACGTTCCAGTACCGGATTCCCCGTGAAGGCACCACGGTGTGGATGGACACTATGGCAATTCCGGTCGACGCCAAACATCCGGAGTATGCCTATGCGTTCATCAACTTCGTCATGCGCCCGGAGAACATGGCGGCGATCAGCAACTTCACCGGCTATCCCACCTCCAACGCCAAGGCGCGTCCGAGCGTCGATGCCGCGATGCGCAATAACCCGGATATCTACATCGACGACGCCACGTATGCACGGCTGATTCCCGGCAAGGACATCCCGCAGGCCGATATGCGAGCGCGCATGCGCACCTGGACCAAGTTCAAGACAGCCACCGCGAAATGAATGCAGATACAGTCAAGGATCAACACATGTCGACGCGTCGTCAGTTCATTAAGCAGGTATCGGTCGTTGCCGGTCTGGGTGCGGCAGTGACCTTCGGCCTGACGTCGTTGCGGGTGCAGGCGGCTTCATCGGGCCATTGGCGCATGCCGGATGAGGGCGACCAACACCAAAGGGCCTTCATCGCTTTTGGCGCACAGGAGGGCATCTGGGAGGATTCCACCGCTGACGTGCAAGCCGCCATTGGCCTGATCGCTCGCACCATCGCGCGCTATGAGCCGGTGACCGTGTTCTGTCGGGAGCGCGAACGGGATTTGGCCGAAGAGCACTGCGGCGCGGCGAACATCACCTACATCAGCACCGAACTCGATGACATCTGGATGCGCGATACCGGCGCCAACTTTGTCGTCGACGGGAAAGGCGAGCTGGGCGCCGTGGATTTCAACTTCAATGGTTGGGGTAACAAACAGCAGCACAGCGAGGATGCTCAGGTGGCCGCGTTGGTCGCCGACACGGTGGATGCCCGTCACATCCGCAGCGAGTTGGTGGGTGAGGGCGGTGGTATAGAAGTGGATGGTCACGGCACCGGGATCATGACCGAAAGCAGCTGGATCAATAGCAACCGCAACCCCGACTGGAGCAAGGCCGAGGTCGAGCAAGAGCTGAAAGCTCGCCTGGGCCTGCGCAAAATCATCTGGCTGCCGGGAATCAAAGGCAAGGACATCACCGACGCCCACGTCGATTTCTATGCGCGTTTCGTCAAGCCTAGCGTTGTGATCGCCAACCTCGATAACGACCCCGCGTCATACGATTACGCCGTCACCCGTGCTCATCTGGCGATTCTGGAAACTGCCACGGACGCCGATGGCCGCGCGCTACAGGTGCACACCGTGTCGCCGCCACTCAAGCCGCGCCAGAGCTCGTTCAGTCGCAACAACCCGGACTTCGCCGCCGGCTACATCAACTACTTTGTGATTAACGGGGCGGTGATTGCGCCGGAGTTTGGCGACAAGGCCGCCGATGCCAAGGCCTTTTGATCTGTTGTCGGAGCTCTACCCGGACCGCGAGGTGGTGCAGCTCAACATTGACGCGATCTCCGCCGGTGGCGGTGGTATCCACTGTGTGACCAGCCACCAGCCGCTGGTTTAGTCAGTCGCAACCGAGCACTGCAACGAGCAAGGCCTTTAAAGCGCCTTGTTCGCTGCAGTGCCTTGTGCCGCGCTCCGGTTGCAGAAAAATTTCTGAGAGGGTTGTATCTGATTTCAAGTAATGGTAAGCGGCTGTTTTTAAACAAATTTATTGTTAATAGGGCTTTTCAGCCGGATCGAAAGTTGATAAATTCCCGCGCATCTTGCAGAGGCCATTACACGGCCTTGGCGAACGCAGCGACTCGAAGCTGCTCGCCAGCTGCAATATCACCAAGAGTGCCAGGCACTCGTCGCAACACCTACAGGGGCGTCGCCAAGCGGTAAGGCAGCAGGTTTTGATCCTGCCATGCGTTGGTTCGAATCCAGCCGCCCCTGCCATTTTCCTTACAGTCTCTTCTTTGCTCTAGACCTGCGCCGCCCACGGGGGCAGCACGGTGTGATCTGGGCAATGTGTTGTGCTTCGATTCTCGCCTGGCAATCGAGCAGGGGCGAGCAGATCGACCAGCTGTTCGATAATTTCAATCACCTCCTGCCCCGGACCGAAACACGCCTTGATTCCCAGGCCCAGCAACTGGCTCGCATCGGCCTGCGGAATGATGCCTCCCACCACCACTGGAATGGCGAGTTCGCGTTCGCTCAACAGGCTCAGCAGCTCAGCGAGTAATTCGTTATGCGCCCCGGCCAGGCTCGAAATCCCGATCAGGTCCACCGGGCGTTCTTCATCCAGTGCTTGCAGTAACTGAATCGGCGTTTGAAACAGCGGCAGAAGTTTTACCTCGAAACCGGCATCGGCCAATGCTGCGGCCATTAGCCGAATCCCACGGTCATGGCCGTCCTGGCCCAGCTTGGTCAGCAGAATCCTCGGCGGCCGGCCATGGTCGGCGACGAAGGTCGAGATGCGCGCACCGATCAGCGCCCAACCCGGTTGCTCGCTAAGAGAGGGGCCGTAGTGACCGGCGCGAAAGTTCAGATCCTGCTTGAAACGTGGCCATACTTTTTCCAGTGCCTGGGTGCATTCGCCCAGGGTTGCCCGCGCCCTGATGGCTGCCACAGTCACTTCCAGCAAATTGCCCTGACCCGAGCGTGCGCATTCAGTGATCGAATCCAGAAACGCTTCAACCCGCGCGGTGTCGCGCTTCAGTCGCAAGCGGCTCAGGCGTTGGCATTGGCGGGCGCACAGGGCCTGGCTGTCGATGGCTGCCGCCGCTTCTGGCGCCGCCTCACTTGACGCAACACGCCGTTGAATCCCGCTATCAAGTCGGGCCTGGGTGGCCATGGCCTGAAGATGAATGGCCTGACTGATCGAACCGGATTCTATCGACTGCAGCACTCCGCCTTGGGCATCTATCTCGGCCATCCGTTGGCGAACTTGCGCGGCCATGTGTGCCGTCAGCGCTTCCATCATGTAAGACCCTGCCCAGGGGTCGACCACATCGCAGAGTCCGGTTTCCTGTTGAAGGATATGTTGGGTATTGCTGGCCAATCTTGACGACGCCTCACTGGGCAGCGCCAACGCTTCGTCCCAGGCATTGGTATGCAGGGACTGCGTACCGCCAAATACAGCGGCCATGGCCTGGACGGTGGTTCGTGTGACGTTGTTGAGTGGGTCCTGGGCTGACAGCGACCAGCCTGATGTCTGGCAGTGCATGCGCAGCGCCTGGCCTTTTTCACTCCGGATGCCCAAGGCCTGAGTGATTTCGGACCAGAGCAAGCGGGCCGCCCGACACTTGGCGACTTCGGTATAAAAGTCGCTGCCGATGCCGAAAAAGAAGCTGATTCGCTCACAGAATCGCTGCAGGTCGAAGCCGCTTTTTTGCACCTGCTCGGCGTAGGTTCTGGCGTTGATCAGGGTCAATGCCAACTCCAGCACTGCATCGGCGCCGGCCTCCTGAAAGTGGTAACCGGACACCGACATCGGGTTGAACCGCGGCACGTGTTCGTTCAGGTAACCGATCACGTCCATGGTGATGCGCATCGAGGGTTGCGGCGCAAAAATGTAGGTGTTGCGCACCGTGAACTCTTTGAGAATATCGTTCTGGATCGTGCCACTGAGCCGTTCCGGTGCGACGCCGGATTCTTCGGCGGCAACGATGAAGGCTGCCAGCACCGGCAGTACGGCGCCGTTCATGGTGAGCGACACCGAGACCTTGTCCAGGGCAATACCTTCCAGCAGTTCAGCCATGTCTTCGACGCTATCGATGGCGACACCGGCCTTGCCGACATCGGCCTGCCATTGCGGATCGCTGGAGTCGTAGCCACGATGGGTCGGCAAATCGAACGCCAGGGATAAACCTGTGGCGCCCTCCGCCAAGCGTTGCCGTAGCCGCCGGTTGCTGGCGTCGGCACCGGCGAATCCGGTGTATTGGCGCACGGTCCAGGGTTTTTCCGGGTACATGCTCGAATAAGGACCGCGTACAAACGGAGCCTTGCCGGGCAGGCTGTGCAGGTGCTCAAGACCGTCCAGGTCACTGCTGTGGTACACCGGTTTTAGTCGCAGGCCTTCGGGCCGCCAGAGTGGAGGGTGGCTCATGGTCGGCTGCACTCCGAAAGATGGAGCTTGCGGGTGAACACGTCGGCCAGCTTGAACAGGTCGCTGCGCCGATACACCTCACACCAGTGCAATTCATGATGGCCCGGCTCGCCCATGTGCAGCCTGAGCTGCAAGCTGTCGTTGATATTGAGGTTGCCGTAGAAGTGCAGCTCGCGCTGGCGGATGTGACCGGGGCGACGCAATCCCAATAAGGCCCATTCCGCCCGCTCGACCATGGCCTGGAAATTGGCGAAGTACAGGAGGTCGGCGCCGTTGAAGTCGATGTCCGGGCAGGGCGTGAAATCAAACACGCGCGCGGCCTCGATGGATTGTCGGTCTATGTCGTAATGAGTGCGCCAGTCACCGCTGCGGATTCGTCGGTTGTCGGCGTGCAGTGCCTGCAATCCATCGGGTAGCGGTGTTATGGGGGCGTGACTGCCTTTGAGACAAGCCTTGCTGACACTGCGATTGTCGCCCGGTACGTGACGGCTGACGAAGGTGGACAGCAATGCCAGTTGCCCGACGACACGGTCGCCAAGCCTGACCTCATGTTCGCTGTAATGCCGGGCCTGGCCACCACGACCGATCCGCGTATGAATCTGGAATGCGCGATTCTCGATGATCGCTTCGAGCTTCAGATTCCAGGTTTTTACGGCAGTGAACGCGGCGTATGCGATGCGCCCTTGCTCATCGACGAAATCAGGCAGGGGCCGATTGTGCAGTTGGGCCAATGCGAGCCAATGTTGATGGCCGCACTCTTTCAGCAACCAGTTTTCCGACAGTCCGGTGAAGGCCAGGTTGGGCATCGAAGCGAGATAGGTTTCTGAACGCGTGGCGATGAATGTCGGCATGGTAGATATCCGTCAGGCGGGTGGGTAACCCGTAGCGAATGCCGTACCAGTTTGTCGCTGTTATTTATGCATGGTTTAACTTGTTGATTTAGAACGTAAATATTGATCAGGCACGGTGTCATTGAAGACGAGACGGCACGACGCAATTGCGTAGAAACACGAATCTTCGTAGCGCGATTCACGAGATTACGTGACCCTGCGTAACGCCAAGCCCTGACGCGATCCTCGTAGCAGCTGTGGGGGGGGGGGGGGGGGGGGGGGGGGGGGGGGGGGGGGGGGGGGGGGGGGGGGGGGGGGGGGGGGGGGGGGGGGGGGGGGGGGGGGGGGGGGGGG
>NZ_JBIVBY010000066.1:0-13541 GCF_044746405.1 Pseudomonas sp. NPDC086251 | reverse complement strand
GGTCACGCTGGGCCTTACTGGCCGGTTTCTTTTTGGTCGGCATACATGCACCTCTGCAACATGTTATGCCCGAACACAAAATTTATGACACTCCCTAGATCGAACAAACATCAAAGCCGGAAATGCCCCACCATGCCCTTCAACTCAACCCCCAACTGCGCCAGCTCGATACTGGACGCCGCGTTCCCCTGCATCGCCAGTGAAGACTGATCCGCACTGGCGCGAATACTCGTGACACTGCGATTAATCTCCTCGGCCACCGAACTCTGCTCCTCGGCCGCCGCGGCAATCTGCTGATTCATCTGCTGAATCAACGACACCGCCGCCGCAATACTCCCCAACGCACTCTCGGTCTGCAACGCATCACTCACCGCCAGCTTCACCAACTCGCCGCTGTTCTGAATTTGCTGCACCGACGACTGCGCCGCCGAACGCAAGGCACTGACCAGTCGCTCAATCTCCTCGGTCGATTGCTGCGTCCGCTTGGCCAACGCCCGGACTTCATCGGCCACCACCGCAAACCCCCTGCCCTGCTCGCCGGCCCGCGCCGCTTCGATGGCCGCGTTGAGCGCCAACAGGTTGGTCTGCTCGGCCACGCTCTTGATCACGCTGAGCACCGTGCCAATGTTCTGGATTTCCGCACTCAGGCTTTCAATGCTCGAACTGGCCGATGTCGCCGAGTCCGCCAACTGCTCGATCCGCGCCATGCTCTGGCGTACGACCTGCTGACCACTCTCAACCTTGCCATCCGCCGTCTGAGCCGCCTGCGCGGCCTCCTCCGCATTACGTGCAACGTCATGCACGGTGGCCGTCATCTGATTCATCGCCGTGGCGACCTGCTCGGTTTCTTCCTTCTGGCTGCTGACTTCAAGATTGGTCTGCTCAGTCACCGCCGACAGCGATTGCGCCGAACTGGCCAACTGTTCGATACCCGCCTGCAAACCGCTGACAATACTGCTCAGCCCCGCGCCCATCTGCTGCATGGCCAGCATCAACTGGCCAATCTCGTCGCGACGGGTCACTTCAACGGTCGCACTCAGATCGCCAGAAGCAATCTGCTGGGCAACCCGGATCACGCTGCGCAACGGCGCCACGATCAACCGGGTAATCACCCACGCCGCAATCAGCCCGACCAGTAACGCCAACGCGGAGGAACCGATGATCAACAGCGAATTCTTTTTCAGCTCCGTCTGCATCGACTGGTCTTCGGCAACGTAGGCCTGATCCACGCGATCCACTACTTGAGCGGCGCGCTGGTGCAGCTGCTCATAGACGGTCTTTTCCTGTGCCAGCAGCCCGGTGTACTCGGCAAGTTTCTCGCTGAAACCGCGAATATGCCCGACCACTTCATTGAGGACTGTCTGGTAACCCTCATCCTTGACCGTGGTTTTCAGCTGTTCGGCCTGGGTCAGTGCCTGATCGGCCTGCTCGATCTTGCCCTGCCCTGCGCTGTCGTCACCCTTGCGGCTCTGGTCCAGGCGCACACGGGCTTCGTTCATCGCCTGCAACATCAGCCGCGACACCTGGCTGACCTGATTGGCTTGCTCGATGAACTGCGCACCGTCCTTGCCCTCGGACTCCTTCAAGGCATAGGCGCCGTCATCGGCCAGTCCGGCCTGAAGCACGTCGAGGTTATTCGCCACGCTGGACACCGACCAACTGGCCATTTCCAGCGCCAGGTCCTTGGCCTGGCTGAGGGAGACGAACTCGTCAAACGCCTTGCGGTAAGCCCCTAAGGACTGTTCGACATCATTCATCACCGGCACGTTGGACGCAGACGCAGCCTTGAGTTCGTTGGCCAGCGCGATCAGGCCATCAACGCCCTGGTGCAGGGCGTCGGCGGTCTTCGGGTTGCCGTGCAAGGCGTATTCCTGTTCGAGCAGGCGCACTTTGAGCAGGCCGCTGTTGAGCGACGACATCTGCTTGAGCCCGTCGAAGCGCTGACTGATGGTTTGCAGGGACCATACGCCGATGCCCGCCACCAGGGCTGTCAACAGCAGCACCAGCACGAACCCTACTCCCAGTTTTTTCGCCATACCGAGGTTGGCAAAACGTCCTTGCATGGCCGAAATCATTGCACTTAGTCCCCTGACATAGTCTGTTGACGCAGATTCGCAACGGGCCTGTATCAACACAAGTCTCTGGCGTCGGAATAATGGCAAAAAGCTACGCCCACGTCGTTTTCAGAACGCTTGAGGTCGATCCAGAGCGGTCGCTTGAAAAAACGCCCGGGCACGCGGATCACAGGCATAGGCCACATTGATACGCTGCCAGTCACTGGGTTCGCCGGTGGGACTGAATGCCGTCGCCGAAGACAGCCGGACACCAAAGCGCTGTGCCTGAGTGCGCACCTGAGCGTAGTCGGACATCTGTGATCGCGCCCAAATGAACAACCCGCCGGAAGGCTTGCCGAAGACCTCCCATTCAGCGTCTTCGAGCACTTGTAACGCCGCCTCCCTGTCGGTGTTCAAACGCTGACGCTGACGCTGTACCAACTTGCGGTAGGCACCGCTGGCCAACAGGCATGCCAGCACCGACTCACAAAATCGGGAAGCGCCCATGCTGCTGATCATTTTGACCTGGGCCAGACGTGAAATAACCTCGGCACCGGCCACGACAAAGCCGACCCGTAACGAACTGCTGAGGGTTTTGGAGTAGCTGCCGACGTAGATCACATCGTCATCCAGGGCCGCGAGCCGCGTACCGGGGCCGCTGTGCAAATCCGCATAGACATCGTTTTCGATGACCAACACGCCATGGGATTTGGCCAGTTGCAAGATCCTTTGCGCGACCACCGGCGCCAGGCTGCTGCCCGTCGGGTTGTGGTAGAAACTATTGATGAATATCGCGCGTGGGCGGCACTTCAACAGCAGCGTTTCAAGCACCTCAACGTCCGGCCCGCGCGGGGTGCGCGGCACCTCGAGCATGCTGACCCCGTGCAGCCTGAGCAGCTCGAACAGCAGGGAATAACCGGGACTTTCCACCACCACGCAATCACCCGGCTTGAACAACGTACGCACGATCAGGTCGAGCCCTTGACTGGCGCCCGCCGTCGTCAGGATGCGACATTCCTCCACGTCGATATCCAGCGGCTTCAGGCGTTTGACAATCTGCTGGCGCAAGGCTGGCAGGCCCAGCGGTGTGCTGTAGTTGAACAGGCCGGCCATGTCGGTGCGGCTAACCTGACGGATCGCATAGCTCAGGTCGTCCGTCTCGCGCCAGCTCTCCGGTAATCCGCCATGGCCCAGCCTTAGCTCGCCCTGGCGACCTCGTTGATGCTCTTCTGCGCCCTCGAACCATGGGCCCTCCCGCTGTCCGTGAACAACTGGTACCGGGGCGGCGACCAGGAATCCCGCCCCTTGGCGCGATGCCAACACGCCCTGAGCCACCAGACGCTCACAGGCTTCAACGACGCTGGACTGGCTGAGCAAATTGGTTCGTGCGATTTGCCGCACCGAAGGTAAACGCGTCCCCGGCTGCACCTCGCTGTGATGGAGCCAGCCGGTTAGCGCGTCGACGATTTGCTGTACGACCGGCACCAATGCCTGTCGATCGATTCTCAACTCCATGAGCAAGCAAACTCCTGTTCGTTTTGCGGGAGTCAGTTAATCACAGGAGCGGCCGACAGGATGTGCGACAACGCCGCCAAAACCCTCGATTCTAACCATTTGAAACACAATGCCAAGGCTTTCCCGGAACCATGAGGCAAATGAAAAACCTGTGGGAGCGAGCCTGCTCGCGATGAGGCAGGGTCAGTTGGCATCAATGCTGTCTGACGCACCGCAATCGCGAGCAGGCTCGCTCCCACAGGTTCGATGTTTCTGGTTTTAGAACGCTGTAACGCCACCGTCCACGGCCAGCGAGTGCCCGGTGGTGAATGCGGCGCCGTCGCTGCACAGGTACAGCACCGCGCTGGCGATTTCCTCGACTTTGCCGATGCGACCGACCGGGTGCATGGCATTGGCGAACTCGGCTTTCTTCGGGTCGGCTTCATAAGCACGGCGGAACATATCGGTGTCGATCACCGCCGGGCACACCGCGTTCACCCGAATCTTTTTCTTGGCGTATTCGATGGCCGCCGATTTGGTCAGGCCGATCACCGCGTGTTTCGACGCGGCGTAAATGCTCATCTTCGGTGCAGCGCCCAAACCGGCGACCGAAGCGGTGTTGACGATCGCGCCACCGCCCTGGGCCAGCAGCAAGGGCAACTGGTACTTCATGCACAGCCAGACGCCTTTGACGTTGACGCCCATGATCGCGTCGAACTCATCGAGCGTACCGTCGGCCAATTTGCCTTTCTCGATTTCGATGCCGGCGTTGTTGAAGGCATAGTCGAGACGACCGTAGGTATTCACCACTTCTTCCATCAGGTTTTTTACATCGTTTTCCTGCGTGACGTTGCAGCGCACGAAGGTCGCTTCGCCACCGGCCGTGCGAATCAGCGCGACCGTACCCTCGCCCCCCGCCGTGTCCATGTCGGCAACCACGACCTTCAAACCTTCGGCAGCGAATGCCAGGGCGGTCGCGCGGCCAATACCGTTGGCGGCGCCCGTCACTACGGCGACCTGGCCGGAAAACGTCATGCTCATTGTTATGTCCTCTGAGAGAGAGTGCGGGGAATCGCGTGTTCGCAGTCTAGTCACAGCGGCCCATGGCGCGGCAGCACTATCAGAAGGCCGGTTGGGCGCCCATGAGTGACAGTGATAGAACCGCCGCCGTGACTATCACCGCACTGGATTGCAGTGCATTCGCCGCATCAGCCAAACTTGCGGCATTGGGCATGAAGGGCTATCAACAAGGCTTCATTCATCTTGAGTGCCTGTCATGACTACCCAGACCAATCGCCAGTTCCTGCTCGCCAAACGTCCAGTGGGTGCGGCGACCCGCGAGACCTTCACCTATCAAGAAGTACCGGTCGGCGAGCCGGCGGCGGGTCAGATCCTGGTCAAAAACGAATACCTGTCCCTGGACCCGGCCATGCGTGGCTGGATGAACGAGGGCAAGTCCTACATCCCGCCGGTCGGTATCGGCGAAGTGATGCGCGCGTTGGGTGTAGGCAAAGTCGTGGCCTCGAACAATCCGGGATTTGCCGTCGGGGACTACGTGAACGGTGCTCTGGGTGTGCAGGATTACTTCCTCGGCGAGCCGCGCGGTTTCTACAAGGTCGATCCGAAACTGGCGCCGCTGCCGCGTTATTTGTCCGCACTGGGCATGACGGGCATGACGGCTTACTTCGCCCTGCTCGATGTCGGCGCGCCCAAGGAAGGTGACACGGTGGTGTTGTCGGGTGCCGCCGGTGCAGTGGGCAGCATTGCCGGGCAAATCGCCAAGCTCAAGGGTTGCCGTGTGGTCGGCATTGCCGGTGGCGCGGACAAGTGCCAGTTCCTGATCGACGAACTGGGCTTTGATGGCGCCATCGACTACAAGAACGAAGACGTCGTCGCCGGGCTCAAGCGCGAATGCCCGAAAGGTGTGGACGTGTATTTCGATAACGTCGGCGGCGATATTCTCGACGCGGTGCTGAGCCGCCTGAACATGAAGGCACGGGTGGTGATTTGCGGCGCCATCAGCCAGTACAACAACAAGGAAGCGGTCAAAGGCCCGGCCAACTATTTGTCGCTGCTGGTCAATCGCGCGCGAATGGAAGGTTTCGTGGTGATGGATTACGCCGCACAGTTCGCCGCCGCCGGGCAGGAAATGGCCGGCTGGATGGCCAAGGGGCAGCTCAAGAGCAAGGAAGATATTGTTGAAGGACTGGAGACTTTCCCGGAGACGCTGATGAAATTGTTCAGCGGCGAGAATTTCGGGAAGTTGGTGTTGAAGGTTTAACCGATATTTGAAATAACCACAAAACCAATGTGGGAGCGGGCTTGCTCGCGAAGGCGGACTAACAGTCAACATCATCGTTGAATGTCAGTCCGCCTTCGCGAGCAAGCCCGCTCCCACATTTGATCTTCAGTGTTTGATTAGGCGAGTTCGGCGACGACTGCGGCCAACGCCTTGGCCGGGTCAGCCGCCTGGCTGATCGGACGGCCGATCACCAGATAGTCGGAACCGGCATCCAGCGCCTGACGCGGGGTCAGAATACGGCGCTGATCGTCCTGGGCGCTGCCCGCTGGACGAATCCCCGGGGTCACCAGTTGCAGAGACGGGTGAGCCGATTTCAGGGCCTGGGCTTCCAGGGCCGAGCACACCAGACCGTCCATCCCGGCTTTTTCTGCCAATGCGGCCAGGCGCAACACTTGCTCCTGCGGCTCGATATCCAGGCCGATACCCGCCAGGTCTTCACGCTCCATGCTGGTCAGCACGGTCACGCCGATCAACAGCGGCTTGGGGCCGCTGCGCTGGTCGAGCACTTCGCGGCACGCGGCCATCATGCGCAGGCCACCGGAGCAATGCACGTTGACCATCCACACGCCCATTTCCGCAGCGGCCTTGACGGCCATGGCGGTGGTGTTCGGAATGTCGTGGAACTTGAGGTCCAGGAACACTTCGAAACCCTTGTCGCGCAAGGTGCCGACGATTTCCGAGGCGCAGCTGGTGAACAGCTCTTTACCGACTTTGACCCGGCACAGTGTCGGGTCCAACTGGTCGGCCAGCTTCAGTGCGGCGTCACGGGTGGGGAAATCCAGGGCGACGATGATAGGAGTCTGGCAGACGGACATGTGCGGGCTCTCAGGCAGGACGAAATCGGCGCGCATTGTAGCGGAACCAACGGCGCTGCGGGACCCGATGATCGGTAAATCGTCCCGAAGACTCAGGCAAGACTAGCCTTTTCGGCAATTGTGTCGAGCTTGATACCGAGACGACACGCCTGCAACATCCTTCATCGCTACCCTCGGCCGCCGCAACACGTCCTTACAGCACTTCCCGCCTCCGGGCCGGACGCCTATGCTGAAGCCACAACCTCGCAGCCCATCTTTGTGGTTGGCAGCCTACCTGGCAGATGAACGCACGCATGCACAGCACCCAAGCACCCTTGAACGACGATCAAAAAGCGCCCGGCGACGACAAACGCTGGAGCATTCGCGCCCTGATCGTCGACGATGACGTCCCGATCCGCGAACTGATGATCGATTACCTGGCCCGGTTCAACATCCACGCCAGCGGCGTCACCGACGGCGCGGCCATGCGCGTGGCCATGCAGGCGGAACACTTTGACGTGGTGGTGCTCGACCTGATGCTGCCCGGCGAAGACGGCCTGTCGCTGTGCCGCTGGCTGCGCGCCGAGTCGGACATCCCGATCCTGATGCTCACAGCCCGCTGCGAACCCACCGACCGGATCATCGGCCTGGAACTGGGCGCCGACGATTACATGGCCAAGCCATTCGAACCGCGAGAACTGGTGGCGCGGATTCAGACCATTCTGCGTCGAGTGCGCGACGACCGCACCGAGCAGCGGGCGAACATTCGCTTCGACAACTGGCGCCTGAACAGCGTGCTGCGCCAATTGATCGCCGCCGATGGCCTGGTGGTGCCGCTGTCCAACGCTGAATTCCGTTTGCTCTGGGTGTTCATCGAACGTCCGCGCCGGGTGCTCAGCCGCGAACAATTGCTGGACGCCGCGCGCGGTCGTTCGATCGAAGCCTTCGATCGCAGCATCGATTTGCTGGTCTCGCGCCTGCGCCAGAAACTCGGGGATGACCCCAAGGCCCCACAGTTGATCAAGACCGTTCGCGGTGAGGGTTACCTGTTCGACGCCCGAGACATCGGCTGATGCGTGCGCGCTTCGATACGCTGTTCGGCCGCCTGTTTGGCGTGTTGCTGGTGGCGATTATCCTGGCGCACCTGTTGGCGTTTGCCTGGTTTCACCATTACGGCCCGCCACCGCCGCCTCCGCCGCCCGAGTTTTCCGAGGGCATCGAAGGGGAGCGCCCACCGCTGGACCCGCGTTTCGAAAACCGGCCACCGCGGCCGTGGTTCGGCGGGCCGTTGGTGCCGCTGACTTTTCAATTGGTCTCGCTGATCATTGCCGCCTGGTATGGCGCCAAACTGTTGAGCCGGCCGATCCAGCGACTGAGCGATGCGGCCGAGCGCTTGAGCGAAAATCTCGACAGCCCGCCGCTGGATGAGTCCGGTCCACGGGAAGCCCGGCAAGCGGCGTTCACCTTCAATTTGATGCAGAAGCGCATTATCGAACAGGTGCAGCAGCGCTCGCGAATGCTCGGCGCCGTCTCCCATGACTTGCGCACGCCGCTGTCGCGGCTCAAGTTGCGGCTGGAACAGATCGACGATGAAAAGCTGCAAGGCCAGATGCGCCAGGACCTGGACGACATGATCAGCATGCTCGACGCCACCCTCACCTACCTGCACGAACAGCGCACCAGTGAAGCGCGGCAGTGGATGGATGTGCAGGCGCTGGTTGAATCCCTGAGTGAAAACGCCCAGGACCAGGGCGCCGACGTCCAGGCCAGCGGCCACTGCGCACCGCTGCAAGTGCAGCCGATGGCGCTGCGCTCGTGCATCAACAACCTGCTGGACAACGCCTTGCGGTATGCCGGGCAAGCGCTGATCACGCTCGAAGACCATCGCGAACAATTGGTGATCAGGGTCATCGATCATGGGCCGGGTATTGCGGCGGATAAGCGTGAAGCGGTGTTTGAACCGTTCTTCCGACTGGAAGGTTCGCGTAATCGCAATTCCGGTGGCGTCGGGCTGGGGATGACCATTGCCCGCGAGGCCGCCGAGCGGCTGGGCGGGCAATTGAGCCTGGAAGAAACCCCCGGTGGTGGTTTGACGGCAGTGATCCGTCTACCCCGAACTTGAGCAACACTTACATCCAATGTGGGAGCGGGCTTGCTCGCGAAGGCGGTGTATCAGTCAACTTTGATGTCGACTGACACGCCCTCTTCGCGAGCAAGCCCGCTCCCACATTAGATTGATGAGGATTCAGAAATCACTGCCGTTCAAGGCCGGTGATCTTCCACCCGGGCCTGACCCTTGCTGAAATCAGTCAGCAGGCTGTACGCCACGGCCAGCAAGGTCGGGCCGATGAACAACCCGATAAACCCGAACGCAATCAACCCGCCGAACACGCCCAGCAGCACAATCACCAACGGCAAATTTCCACCGCGACTGATGAGGTAGGGTTTCAGCACGTTGTCGACGCCGCTGATGATGAACATCCCCCAGATCCCGAGGAACACCGCCATCCCGTATTCGCCCTTCCAGGCCAGCCACGCCGTGGCCGGAATCCATACCAGTGGCGGGCCCATGGGAATCAGGCTGAGCATGAACGTCACGATGCCCAGCACCAACGCTCCCGGTACCCCGGCGATCAAGAACCCGATCAACGCCAGAACCGCCTGGGCCGCCGCCGTGCCGATCACACCGTTGACCACCCGCTGGACCGTCCCCGCCACCAACTCGATGTAGTAACCGGCGCGGTCACCGATCAGCCGTTCCAGTAACCCATGGACAAACGCCGCCAATCGCGGCCCGTCACGGTAGAAAAAGAACACGAAGACAATGCTCAGCGTCAGTTCGAGAATCCCGCCGCCAATTTGCGCGCTGCGCGCCAGCAACCAGTTACCGACCTGCCCCAGATAAGGTTTGACCGCCACCATCATCGCCGCGCCTTGCTGGTCGATGCTGTTCCAGATGCCTGCCAAGCGTTCGCCGACCAAGGGAATACCGCCCAGCCAGGCCGGTGCCTCAGGCACGCCATCGACCTGTACATCCTTGATGAACGCCGTCGCATCGCGCACGTGGTCCGCCAGGTTGAACCCCAGCCACACCAGCGGCACGGCCACCAGCAACATCCAGCCCAGCGTCAGCAATGCCGCCGCCAGGGATTCGCGGCCATTCAGCCAGCGGGTCAGCAAACGCATCAGCGGCCAACTGGCGAACGCCAGCACGGCGCCCCAGAACAACGCGGACCAGAACGGCGCCATCACCCAGAAGCTCGCGCCAAACAGCACCAGGAGCAGGATCTGCACCAACAGCCGATCGTTATTGATCATCCAAGTCTCGTAAAAAGTCAGTCGGCAAAAGAGTCGGCGAACGCGGCTGGCGCGTTCGCCCGGTACAGCTTATCGCAACAGCTCGATGTGCAGGCCAGAGCCTTCGGCGCTGCCGGCTTCCATCCGCGCCGCGCGTACGCCCTGCCCGATCAGCGCCTGACGCCAGGCTTCAGCCTTGGCCCCGGATACACTGACCCGCAACGTGGTGTCCAGGTTCAAGCCGCGAGAAATCAAGCGCAGCCAGGTGTCGTCGGGATCGGCACTCAGTTTGGGAAAATCGAGTTCACCGGTGCTTTTAAGCTCTCGCAACAGCGTCGCCGAGGTTGGCAACAAATCGCCCAGCGGTGCGGCGGCGTCGAATTGTTCGACATGCAGGTAGGCTTTGCGATTGCCGCGAGTAATGCTGTAAAGCGCGACCAGCGTGTTGTCCTGGGGCGCGGCCAGTCGCAGCAGCAAGTAAGCCTGCTGATCATCGGCGCCATAGAGCTTGGCGTTGCTGAATACTTCATTGGCCCACAGGCTGCTTTCGCCGCAATCACGGGCCTGGCACCAGAACAGTAACTGGGCGCCCTGCTTTTGCAGGGCTTCACGGGCAGCCGTGAAGGCATCGGTGGAGGAGTGTTCCGGCGGCAGCTCGTAGGTCACCGACGTGGTTTGCCCACGGGCGCTGACCTGACCGTCGAAGCGCAACTGGCCACTGATCTTGCGGATCGAACCCAGCGGGTAGATCCGCTCAAGCTCGGCGACCGGGCGATAGTCAACGATCTGCGCATCGGCCATACGCGGCACGATCGGCAAGTCCTGACTGCCCGGGACATCGGCCGCAAACAACAAGGGACTGAAACAACACAGCGCCAGCAGACTGAGTGAACGCATGGATAGGCTCATCGGATCAGCATGGCCTGGGCACCTTTGACGACACTGGCATCGTCGATGCGTTCAGGTATCAGCAAACCACGCTGTACCGCCGGGCGCGCTTCCATCGTCGCCATCCAGCGCTGCAAGGCCGACAAGCCGTCCACCTCGACACCGGACCACTCATGGCCACGCACCCACGGGAACGTGGCGATGTCGGCAATGCTGTACTCGCCGCCGAGAAACTCCACATCTTGCAGACGGGTGTCGAGCACTTCATAGAGGCGACGTGTTTCATGTTGATAGCGGTCGATGGCGCCCTGGAGTTTTTCCGGGAAATAGCGGAAAAACACGTTGGCCTGGCCTTGCATCGGGCCGATGCCGCCCATCTGGAACATCAGCCACTGCAGCACCACCGAGCGCCCCTTGGGGTCTTTGGGCATGAGTTGCCCGCTCAGTTCTGCCAGATAAACAAGAATGGCGCCGGATTCGAACACGGCGAAATCACCGTTGGCGCGGTCGACAATCGCCGGAATCCGGCCATTGGGATTGATCTTGAGGAAGTCCGCGGACTTCTGTTCCTTTTTGTCGAAACTCAAGGCGTGCACCGTGTAGGGCAGGCCGAGTTCCTCGAGCACGATAGAGACCTTGTGGCCATTCGGGGTCGCAGCGGTGTAGAGATCTATCATGGTTGTCTCCCATTTCAACCCGCCCAGCCTCGACAGTTGCCCGGCGCAAGTCAAGGAACGGCGAAGAACCGATTGAAACAGTCTGCGACAAGGTCGGCACCGGGCTCGTCATTCAGGTGCAAATGGTGGCCGCCAGGCAGCTGTTCACGGCTAAAGGGTAGACGTTCCAGCAACTCGGGATGTTTGGCGAGCATGCCGTCGGCGGCAACCACCAATAACGCCGGACAACTAACGCGCTGGACGAAAGCCATCGCCTGTTCAGTGGTCAGACGCAGCGGCGATGGCAGCGTGAGGCGGTTGTCGGTGCGCCAGGTGTAACCGCCCGGTACTGGCATCAAGCCGCGCTGGGCCAGCAGTTCGGCGGCTTCGCGACTGACCGCCACCAGCCCTTTCATGCGGGCTTCGATGGCGCGGTCGAGGGTGTTGTAGACCGGTTTGCGTTTCTCCCGCAGGTCCAGTTGCGCTTGCAGGGCCATGCCCATGCGCTCGGCAGCATTTTCGCCTTTGTCGGTAGGAGGAATGATGCCGTCGATCAACGCCAGATGCGTGACACGCTCGGGCATCGACCCGGCGATGATCAAGGATGCGATCGCGCCCATGGAGTGCCCCAGCAACGCAAACTTCTTCAGTCCGAGCTGCTCGGCGACTTGCAGCACGTCATGGGCATAGTCCCACATCGCGTAGCCGGCACCGGTCGGCCGATGCCCGGAGTGACCGTGACCGGCCATGTCCAGGGCAATGATGCGCAAGCCTCTGAGCTTCGGCGCCAACCGGGCAAAGCTGTTGGCATTGTCCAGCCAGCCATGCAAGGCGATCACCGGCAAACCGTCTTCGGGACCGAACAGGTGCGCGGCCAACTCGATGTGCGGCAAGCTCAGGCGGACTTCTTCGACGACGTTGCTCATGCGCAATCCTGTTGGCGACGACCTTCCCAGCGGCTGAACAGATTCTTCAGCAGCGTAGCGGTGTCTTGCGGACGTTCGAGGGGAAACATGTGGCCGCCGGGCATGGTCAGGGACTCACCCAGCGGCATGCGCCCGACGGCGCTGGCGTGATGGCGCATGACCACCCGGCTCTTGTGCCCGCGAACCACCGCCAACGGCACTTTCAATTGCCGTGCACGGCCAGGGCTGGTGTGGGGCACGCCACGGTAGATGCTGATTTCCGTGGCCGGGTCGAAACGCAGGCGCAATTTGTCGCCGACCTTGTGCAGACCGTGTTGCAGGTAGGCGTCAAAACACTCCGGGTCGAAACCGCGAAACAGGGTTTTCCCGGCGAAATAACGTCGGGCGCTTTCGATGTCGGCGAACTCTTCCCGACGGCCCAAGGTACGGCCGGCGGGCGTCAACTTGTCGATGAAACCAAATCGCTTGGCGGCGCGGATCACCCATTGATCGGCGCGGGTCAGCACCGGCGAATCGAGCATCACCACACCGCGATAGAGTTCGGGGCAACGCAATGCCGCGTGCAGGTGCAACACGCCGCCAAAGGAATGGCCGACGCCCCACACCGGTTCGGGTTGTTGCTTGAGGTGATGAATCAGCTCGTCGACCAGGTTGTACCAGTTATCGTCTGCCGGGAAACGCGGATCGTGGGCGTGCTGCTCCAGATGCGTCACCTGATACTCGGGCGCCAGCGCCGCGAACAACTTGCCGTAGGTGCCCGAAGGAAAGCCATTGGCGTGGGCGAAAAATATCTGCTGCGACATACCGGTCGATCCATCAACGAAAACAAGGGTTGATTGTCCGTAAGACAGCGTCCTGGAGCAATGACTGTAACTGCCAGGAATGATGACAGTCCGGTCAGCGTGATACCGATCCGTGTAGCAGCTGGCGCAGCCTGCGTTCGGCTGCGCAGCAGTCGTAAATCCTGCGACCGCGATTTTCCTGGGTCAACGCGGTGAATGGTTTTACGACTGCTGCGCAGCCGAACGCAGGCTGCGCCAGCTGCTACATCTATGGTTACCCCCTTTTCTGCAATACTGTTTTTGATGCGTGTTTGGCTTGCTTTCATCTATCCGGCGTCTGAGTGGGGT
>NZ_JBIVBY010000065.1:0-13577 GCF_044746405.1 Pseudomonas sp. NPDC086251 | reverse complement strand
TAGCTACTTTGTTCATGGCAACAGTCTCCGATGAGCCCCCGGTGAAAGCTTAGTGGGCGATCACAGGGGGCGGCGGGGGTAGCCATTTCATTAGGTGAGCGGGGTCATTCACCGATTTCGCTGCCTGCCCTCCTTCCCCTAAGCCATCACACACCCTGCGCCATCTGCAACAGGGTGGGTGATGGCTTAATTGTTTTTAAACCGTCCGACCAGAAACTCATTTCAGGGACTTGCGCATCCGGTATTATGGTATACCATCAGACGCACAGACACCCAAACCTCCTACGGAGCAGCTCATGAGTTTCGAAATCCGCAAGATCGTCAGCTACGTCGAAGAAACCTTTATCGAAGGCGGCAAGGCCACCGATACGCCCGTGACCATGGTCGGGCTGGCCGTGGTGATGAAAAACCCTTGGCTGGGTCGCGGCTTTGTCGAAGACCTGAAACCGGAAATCCGCGCCAACTGCTCCGACCTCGGTGCGCTGATGGTCGAGCGTCTGGTGGGCATCATCGGCGGTGCCGAGAAGATCGAGGCGTACGGCAAGGCAGCAGTAGTGGGCGCCGACGGCGAAATCGAACACGCCTCGGCCGTCATCCACACCCTGCGCTTTGGCAACCATTATCGCGAAGCGGTCAAAGCCAAGAGCTACCTGAGCTTTACCAACAAGCGTGGCGGCCCTGGCACGTCGATCCAGATCCCGATGATGCACAAGGACGACGAAGGCCTGCGTTCGCACTACATCACCCTCGAAATGCAGATCGAAGATGCACCGCGCGCCGACGAAATCGTCGTGGTCCTGGGGTGCGCCGATGGCGGCCGCCTGCACCCACGCATCGGCAACCGTTACATCGATCTGGAAGAACTGGCGGCCGAAAAGGCCCAGTAATCCCGATCCGCCTAACTACAACAAAAAGGCATGCAGGAGCGCTCCATGATTCGGCTCACCGCTGAACGCACCCCGGCTGGCACCAGTTATCTGGCGACCGGCCAAGGCCAGCCCGTGGTCTTGATCCACGGCGTGGGCCTGAACAAAGAAATGTGGGGCGGTCAGGTCGTTGGCCTGGCCACAAAATACCGCGTGATTGCCTACGACATGCTCGGCCATGGCGCCAGCCCACGCCCGGACAGTGGCACGCCCCTGCTCGGTTATGCCGATCAGTTGCTGGAATTGCTCGACCACTTGCAACTGCCACAGGCCACCGTGATCGGTTTCTCCATGGGCGGCCTGGTCGCCAGGGCGTTTGCCTTGCATTACCCGCAACGCCTGCAAGGTCTGGTGGTGCTCAACAGCGTATTCAATCGCAGCGCCGAACAGCGTGCCGGCGTCATCGCCCGCACCGCCCAGGCCGCCGAGCACGGCCCGGATGCCAACGCCGAAGCGGCGCTGTCACGTTGGTTCAGCCGCGAATACCAGGCCGCCAACCCGGCGCAGATTGCTGCCCTGCGCCAGACCTTGGCCGGTAATGACCCGCAAGGCTACCTGACCACTTACGAGCTGTTCGCCACTCAGGACATGTACCGCGCCGACGATCTGGGCAACATTCAGGTGCCGACGCTGGTCGCCACCGGTGAGCTCGATCCGGGCTCGACGCCGGAAATGGCCCAGCAATTGGCCGAGCGAATTCCCGGCGCGACAGTCGCCGTGCTCGCCGAGCAGAGGCATATGATGCCCGTAGAATCGCCGCGCCTGGTCAACCAGCTGTTGCTGGAGTTTCTCGACACGGCAAACGCCCGACAAAACCAGATTAAGGGGATCGTTGCATGACACTCGCACGCTTCCAGATGTGCATCGGCGGTGAATGGGTCGATGCCCTCTCCGGCAAGACTTTCGAAAGCCTGAACCCGGCCCTGGCCGAAGCCTGGGCGGAACTGCCCGATGCCGACGAAGCCGACGTCGAGCGCGCCGTGCAGGCGGCGCAGACCGCCTTCGACAGCCCGGCCTGGCGCGGCCTCACGGCCACCGCCCGGGGAAAATTGCTACGGCGCCTGGGCGATTTGATCGCTGAAAACAAAGAACACCTGGCGCAGCTGGAAAGCCGCGACAACGGCAAGCTGATTCGCGAAACCCGCGGCCAGGTCAGCTATCTGCCTGAGTTCTTCCACTACACCGCAGGCCTGGCCGACAAGCTCGAAGGCGGCACCCTGCCCCTCGACAAGCCCGACCTGTTTGCCTACACCGTGCATGAAGCCATGGGCGTGGTGGCGGCGATCATTCCCTGGAACAGCCCGCTGTACCTGACGGCGATCAAACTGGCCCCGGCACTGGCGGCGGGCAACACCATCGTCATCAAGCCGTCGGAGCACGCCTCCGCGACCATTCTCGAGCTGGCACGCCTGGCCCTCGAAGCCGGCATCCCGCCAGGCGTGGTCAACGTCGTCACCGGTTATGGCCCAAGCACCGGTGCTGCCCTCACCCGCCACCCGCTGATCCGCAAGATTGCCTTCACCGGCGGTGCGGCGACGGCGCGGCATGTGGTGCGCAGCAGCGCGGAAAACTTCGCCAAGCTGTCGCTGGAACTCGGCGGCAAATCACCGAACATCATTTTCGCCGACGCCGACCTCGACAGCGCGATCAACGGCGCTATCGCCGGGATCTACGCGGCGTCCGGGCAGAGCTGTGTCTCCGGCTCGCGGTTGCTGGTGCAGGATGAAATCTACGAGGAGTTCGTCGATCGCCTGGTCGAGCGCGCCAAACGCATCCGCATCGGCAACCCGCAGGAAGACAGCAGCGAAATGGGCCCGATGGCTACCGCGCAGCAACTGGCGGTCGTCGAAGGGCTGGTCGCCGATGCCATCGCCGAAGGTGCGCGCCTGCGCCTGGGCGGCAAGCGTCCGCAGAATCTGGGTGATGGCTGGTTCTACGAACCGACCTTGTTCGAATGCGACCGCAACTCGATGAAGATCATGCAGGAAGAAGTCTTCGGCCCGGTGGCCTCGGTCATCCGTTTCAAGGATGAAGCCGAAGCCCTGGCGATCGCCAACGACTCACAATTCGGCCTCGCCGCGGGCATCTGGACCCGCGATCTGGGCCGGGCACATCGCCTGGCGCGGGACGTGCGTTCGGGGATCATCTGGGTCAACACCTACCGCGCCGTATCGGCCATGGCGCCGATCGGCGGCTTCAAGAACAGCGGCTATGGACGCGAGAGCGGCATCGATTCGGTGCTGGCCTACACCGAGCTGAAAACGGTGTGGATCAATCTCTCCCAGGCACCGATGCCTGACCCCTTCGTGATGCGCTAGGAGATTTTCGAAATGATTGAACCCGGCATTTACAAAGACGTCATGAGCTCGTTCCCGTCCGGGGTCACGGTGGTGACCACCCTGGACCCGGACGGCGGCATCGTCGGCATTACCGCCAGCGCTTTCAGTGCGTTGTCGATTGATCCGGCACTGGTGCTGTTCTGCCCCAACTACGCCTCTGACACCTACCCGATCCTGCGGGACAGCAAGCAGTTTGCGATTCATCTGCTGTCCGCCGACCAGACCGCCGAAGCCTATGCGTTCGCCGGCAAAGGCAAAGACAAGGCCAACGGTATCGACTGGCACTTGAGCGAACTGGGCAACCCGTTGCTGCGAAAAGCCACGGCGATCATCGAGTGTGAACTGTGGCGCGAATACGACGGCGGTGACCACGCGATTATCGTCGGCGCGGTGAAAAACCTGATTCTGCCCGAACAACCGGTGACGCCGATGATTTACCACAAAGGCAAGCTGGGCCCCCTGCCCGTCCTGGCCTGATGGCTGTACATAAAACCCTGTAGGAGCCAGGCTTGCCGGCGAAGGCGGAGTGTCAGTTGACCTCCTATTGACTGACCCACCGCCTTCGCCGGCAAGCCTGGCTCCTACAGGTAATCACCCTTTTTTCCAGGAGCCGGCATGAGCCCTTCAGCCTCGCAACTGTTCCGTCAGCAGGCCTATATCAATGGCCAGTGGCTGGAGGCGCCGGACGGCGCCAGTCAGGACATCTTCAATCCGGCCACCGGTGAGTTGATCGGCCGGGTGCCGAACCTCGGCGCCTCCGAAGCCCGCCAGGCTATCGAAGCCGCCAACAACGCCTGGCCGGCGTGGCGCGCATTGACCGCCAAGGAACGCAGCAATGTACTCAAGCGTTGGCACGCGCTGATGCTGGAGCAGGCCGAAGCCCTGGCAGAAATTCTCACCCTCGAACAAGGCAAGCCACTGGCCGAAGCCAAGGGCGAAATCCTCTATGCGGCGAGCTTCATCGAGTGGTTCGCCGAAGAAGCCAAACGCATCTACGGCGACACCATTCCCAGCCATAAAGGCGATGCGCGCATCGTGGTCAGCAAGGAGCCGATCGGCGTCGTCGCGGCCATCACCCCGTGGAATTTCCCGGCGGCGATGATCACCCGCAAGGCCGGCCCGGCACTTGCCGCGGGCTGTCCGTGCATCGTCAAACCAGCGCCGGAAACGCCGTTTTCGGCGCTGGCAATGGCCGCGCTGGCGGAACAGGCCGGGATTCCACCGGGCATTTTCAACGTGATCACCGGCGACGCTGTGGCCATCGGCGCCGAGCTGACCGCCAGCCCGCTGGTGCGCAAACTATCGTTCACCGGCTCCACGGCCATCGGCAAGTTGCTGATGGCCCAGTGCGCACCGACGCTGAAAAAAGTCTCGCTGGAGTTGGGAGGCAATGCGCCGTTTATCGTCTTCGACGATGCCGATCTGGAGCGTGCCGTGGAAGGCGCGTTGATCGCCAAATTCCGCAACGCCGGGCAGACCTGTGTCTGCGTCAATCGCTTCCTGGTGCAGGCGGGGATTCACGATGCGTTCGTCGCGCGCCTGGCAGAACGGGTGGCGCAATTGAAGGTCGGCAGTGGTTTCGAAGCGGGTATCAATCAAGGCCCGTTGATCAACGAACGTGCCGTCGCCAAGGTTGAAGACCATGTGCAGGATGCCCTCGCCCACGGCGCACAACTGCTCTGCGGCGGCGAACGCCATGCCCTCGGCCACGGCTTCTTCCAGCCCACCGTGCTGGCCGGCGTGACGTCTGCGATGAAGGTCGCCCAGGAAGAAACCTTCGGTCCTTTGGCCGCCGTGTTCCGCTTCGACACCGAAGCCGAAGCGGTGCAGATGGCCAACGACACTGAATTCGGTCTCGCCGCTTATTGCTACACCCGCGACCTCGGTCGCGCCTGGCGCATGAGCGAGGCGCTGGAGTACGGCATGGTCGGGATCAACGAAGGCTTGATCTCCACCGAAGTCGCGCCGTTTGGCGGAATCAAATCCTCCGGCCTGGGCCGTGAAGGCTCCAAGTACGGCATCGACGATTACCTGGAACTCAAATACACCCTGATGGGTGGACTCGGAACATGACCGGTAGGAGCCAGGCTTGCCGGCGAAGGCGCCATGAAGAACGCCTTCGCCGGCAAGCCTGGCGCCTACAGCCCCACCGGAGACAATCGAAATGAGCAACGAGAAGTACGAAAAAGGCTTGCAGATCCGCACCCAGGTGCTGGGCGACGCCTACGTGAATCGCTCGATGGAAAACGCCGACGACTTCAGCCGACCGCTGCAGGAGATGGTCACCGAGTACTGCTGGGGCCACGTCTGGGGCCGTGAGGGTTTGTCGCTTAAAGAACGCAGCATGATAAACTTGGCCATGATTTCGGCCCTCAACCGGCCGCACGAACTCAAGTTGCATGTGCGTGGTGCCTTGCGTAACGGACTGAGTCGTGAACAAATACGCGAAATTCTGCTTCAGGTCGGTATTTATTGCGGTGTCCCCGCTGCCGTAGACAGTTTCCGGCTCGCCCGTGAAGCGTTCGCCGAAGCCGATGCCGAGGCCTCCAGTTAACCCTTGGCTGTTTGATCTGACCGGGCACGAAGATTCTTGCGATCCACGTGCTCTTTTTGCATGGACAGCCACATTCAGAGCGGACCCCATGAAACGCCTGCCACTCGACGACAGCTTCAAGGTCAATCGCAACCCCGTTACCCTGCGCGAAATCGTGCTGGATAAACTGCGAAGCGCCATCATGAACTTCCAGCTTCTGCCGGGAGACCGTCTGGTCGAACGCGATCTGTGCGATCGCCTGGGCGTGAGCCGCACGTCGGTCCGTGAAGCCTTGCGTCACCTGGAATCCGAAGGCCTGGTGGAATTCGCCGACGCCAAGGGGCCAAGGGTTGCCATCATTACCCTGGCCGACGCCGTCGATATCTATGAGCTGCGTTGCGTGCTCGAAGGCTTGATCGTGCAGTTGTTCACCCTGCGCGCCAAGGCCAAGGACATCAAGGCCCTGGAAAAAGCCCTCGAGGACAACCGCAAGGCCCTCAAGGATGGCGAGTTGCAACAAGTCATCGACTCGGTCCAGGGGTTTTATGACGTGCTGCTCGAAGGTTCCGGCAACCATGTGGCGGCATTGCAATTGCGCCAGTTGCAGGCGCGAATCAGCTACTTGCGCGCGACGTCGGTGTCCCAGGAAAACCGTCGCGGCGCGAGTAATCAGGAAATGGAGCTGATCGTTGAAGCGATCAAGAGCGGCGATCCCCTCGCCGCCCACCAGGCTTGCGTCAACCACGTGCGCGCCGCTGCGGCCGTCGCCCTGGAATACCTCAAGCGCAAGCAGGAAGAGACCGGGGCGATCCCGCAGATCACCCTGCCCATCGCGCTGAAAGAACCGCGCATAGGTCGCTGAACATGTTCAGCCCGAGCTTTTGTCCGAAGTGCGGCGGCAGTGACCTCAAGTCTCAGCGACCGCCGGGCGATACGCACGAGCGCCTGATGTGCAGTGGCTGTGGTTACATCCATTACATCAACCCGAAGATCATTGCCGGCTGCATCATTGAGCAGGACGGCAAGTATTTGCTGTGTCAGCGCGCGATCCCGCCGCGTCCTGGTACCTGGACGTTGCCGGCGGGCTTCATGGAAGCCGGCGAGACCACCGAGCAGGCGGCGTTGCGTGAAGTGTGGGAAGAGAGTGGCGTGCGTGGGGAAATTCTCTCGCCGTATTCGATTTTCAGCGTGCCGAAGATCAGCGAGGTGTACATCATCTTTCGCGCCATCGCGCTGGAGATTACCGGTCAGTTTGGGCCGGAGACGCTCGACTATAAATTCTTCGCACCTGAGGATATTCCCTGGGAGAGCATTTACTACCCGGCGATTCGGCAGATCCTTGAGCGGTATATCGAGGAGCGGCAGGCTGGGGTGTATGGGATTTACATTGGCAACGACGATACCGGCAAGATTCACTTTATTCGGTGAGTGGTAAAAAGCGCGCGTACACACAATCCCTTGTAGGAGCGAGGCTTGCCCGCGAAGGCGGCCTGACAGCCAACCACTCTCTCGCCGGTCCCCCCATTCAAATGTGGGAGCGAGCCTGCTCGCGATGGACGTTAACGATGACGCGTTTAAGCAGGTTTAACGCGTCGCGTGTGGGTTCATCACGAGCAGGCTCGCTCCTACATTTTGACTGCGTACATCTGCAAGCGATTGGTCGGCTACCAGGCCGCCATCGCAGGCAAACCAGCTCCCACAATTAGACTGGCCCCGACTCAAACCGGCGCCACACCCTCGACAATGATGATCTGCGCCCGAGCCACTCCCTCGCGGTGTCCCTTCGCCTCCTGATACTCCTCCGAGTGGTAGCAGGCCAGCGCCTTCTCGTAGGAATCAAACTCAATCACCACGTTGCGTTGTGGCGTTGGTCCGCCTTCCAGTGCTTCGCTGCGCCCGCCCCGGGCCAATATCCGCCCGCCGTACAAGGCGAACGCCACCGGCGCACGCTGGGTGTATTGGCTGTATTGATCGGGGTCGGTGACATCTACATGAGCAATCCAGTACGCCTTCATAGTGACCTCTCGGTTTATTTTGTATTATGGTATACCACAAAATATTTCCGCCCAACACTGAGAATCCTGACATGGCCTTCAACAGCATCGAAGAAATAATCGACGACTATCGGCAAGGCAAGATGGTGCTTCTGGTCGACGACGAAGATCGGGAAAACGAAGGCGACCTGTTGCTCGCCGCCGACTGCTGCACGGCCGAGGCCATCAGCTTCATGGCCCGGGAGGCCCGTGGCCTGATCTGCCTGACCTTGACCGACGATCACTGCCAACGCCTCGGCCTGGAACAAATGGTACCGAGCAACGGCAGCGTGTTAAGCACCGCGTTTACCGTGTCCATCGAGGCCGCCGTCGGCGTGACCACCGGCATCTCCGCCGCCGACCGGGCTCGTACGGTTGCAGCCGCCGTTGCCGTCGATGCCGGGCCCGCCGACCTCGTGCAACCTGGCCACATCTTCCCCCTGCGCGCCAAGGAAGGCGGCGTGCTGACCCGCGCCGGTCACACCGAAGCCGGCTGCGACCTGGCGCGCCTGGCCGGCTTCACCCCGGCGTCGGTGATCGTCGAAGTGATGAACGATGACGGCACCATGGCCCGCCGCCCGGACCTGGAAGTGTTCGCGCGCAAGCACGGGATCAAGATCGGCACCATCGCCGACCTGATCCACTACCGCCTCAGCACTGAACACACCGTGGTGCGTATTGGTGAACGCGAATTGCCGACCGTGCATAGCACCTTTCGTCTGATCACCTTTGAGGATCGCATCGAAGGCGGTGTCCACATGGCAATGGTCATGGGTGACTTGCGCCGCGAGGAAGCGACGCTGGTGCGCGTGCATGTGATCGATCCGCTGCGCGATCTGGTGGGTGCCGAATACAGCGGCCCAACCAACTGGACATTGTGGGCGGCATTGCAGCGCGTGGCCCAGGAAGGTCGCGGCGTGGTGGTGGTGCTGGCCAATCACGAATCTTCGCAGGCGTTGCTGGAACGCGTGCCGCAACTGACTCAAGCGCCACGTCAATTCAGCCGCTCGCAGTCGCGGATTTATTCGGAAGTCGGCACCGGCGCGCAGATCCTGCAAAACCTTGGCGTTGGCAAACTGCGGCACCTGGGCCCGCCACTGAAATATGCCGGGCTGACCGGGTATGACCTTGAGGTGGTGGAGAGCATTCCCTTCACCGAATGATCCCTGGGTGAAAACTTCTTCCTGTGGGAGCGAGCCTGCTCGCGATGGCGGCATTCCTGCCAGCATGGATGTCGACTGACACGCCCTCATCGCGAGCAGGCTCGCTCCCACATGGGATCGGGATCAAACCCTCGGATTCTCGTTTTCGCCGGATAGCCGGTACGGCAAAATGCTTGCACAAAGTTTGGAATACCATAATATGATATTCCATAGACCGGACAGTCAGAATGACTCGAAGGACCTGTTGCTCCCGATAGGCGGGCACTGAAAGCCCCGCTCATAAACACAACAATGAGGGCGTGAAAATGGTGTTGAACAAACGTGCAACCGCAGTACTGTTCGCAGGCTTACTGGCCACGGCCAGTCACGTGGCAATGGCGGCTGAAAGCGTCAACTTCGTCAGTTGGGGCGGCAGCACCCAGGATGCACAGAAGCAGGCCTGGGCCGACCCGTTCAGCAAGGCCAGCGGCATCACCGTGGTCCAGGATGGCCCTACCGACTACGGCAAACTCAAAGCCATGGTCGAAAGCGGCAACGTGCAGTGGGACGTGGTCGACGTCGAAGCTGACTTCGCCTTGCGCGCCGCCTCCGAAGGTCTGCTCGAACCCCTCGATTTCAAAGTGATCCAGCGCGACAAGATCGACCCACGCTTTGTCTCCGATCACGGTGTCGGTTCGTTCTTCTTCTCCTTCGTCCTCGGCTACAACGAAGGCAAGCTCGGCGCCAGCAAGCCTCAGGACTGGTCCGCGCTGTTCGACACCAAAACCTTCCCCGGCAAACGCGCCCTCTACAAATGGCCGAGCCCAGGCGTACTCGAACTGGCGCTGCTGGCGGACGGCGTAGCGGCAGACAAGCTCTATCCGCTGGACCTGGATCGGGCCTTCAAAAAACTCGACACCATCAAGAAAGACATCGTCTGGTGGGGCGGCGGCGCGCAGTCGCAACAGTTGCTGGCCTCGGGTGAAGCGAGCATGGGTCAGTTCTGGAACGGCCGGATTCACGCCTTGCAAGAAGACGGCGCACCGGTGGGTGTGAGCTGGAAACAGAACCTGGTGATGGCCGACATCCTGGTCATTCCAAAAGGCTCGAAAAACAAGGACGCGGCGATGAAGTTCCTGGCCAACGCCAGCAGCGCCAAAGGACAGGCCGACTTCTCCAACCTGACGGCCTATGCGCCGGTCAACGTCGACAGCGTGGCGCGCCTTGATTCGGTGCTGGCCCCTAACCTGCCGACTGCCTACGCTAAGGATCAGATCACTCTTGATTTCGCGTACTGGGCCAAGAACGGTCCGGCCATCGCGACACGGTGGAACGAATGGCTGGTCAAATGAAAATGACGGTAAGCACTCCGCCCAGTAGCGCCGCTGGCGTTGCCGGAGCGGTTCCCGCCAAGGCGGCCGTGATGACGCAAACCCCTTCCATGACACAGCGCTGGCGTGGCGCGAGTAACCTGCTGCCCGCCTTGCTGTTCCTCGGCCTGTTCTTTCTCGCGCCGTTGATCGGGCTGTTGCTGCGCGGTGTGCTGGAACCGGTGCCGGGGCTGGGCAACTACGAGCAGCTGTTCGCCAACTCGGCGTATGCCCGCGTGTTGTTGAACACCTTTTCGGTGGCCGGGTTGGTGACACTGTTCAGCTTGCTGCTGGGCTTTCCACTGGCCTGGGCGATTACCCTGGTGCCAAAAGGCTGGGGGCGCTGGATCCTCAACATCGTGCTGCTGTCGATGTGGACCAGCCTCCTCGCCCGCACCTATTCCTGGTTGGTATTGCTGCAAGCCTCCGGGGTGATCAACAAGGCCTTGATGGCGATGGGCATCATCGATCAGCCGCTGGAGATGGTGCATAACCTGACCGGCGTGGTGATCGGCATGAGCTACATCATGATCCCGTTCATCGTGCTGCCGTTGCAGGCGACCATGCAGGCCATCGACCCGATGATCCTGCAGGCCGGTTCGATCTGCGGCGCGAGTCCCTGGACCAACTTCTTCCGGGTGTTCCTGCCGTTGTGCCGGCCGGGGTTGTTCTCCGGTGGCCTGATGGTGTTCGTGATGTCGCTCGGGTACTACGTCACGCCAGCATTGCTGGGCGGTGCGCAGAACATGATGCTGCCCGAGTTCATCATTCAGCAGGTGCAATCGTTCCTCAACTGGGGCCTGGCCAGCGCCGGCGCCGCGTTGCTGATCGTGATCACGCTGGTGTTGTTCTACTTCTACCTGAAGCTTCAGCCGGAATCCCCGGTTGGCGCCAGCAACGCGAGGTAAGCCGTCATGCTCCTGACTCCCAATGCGATGAGCCGACGCCTGCGTTTCGGCTTGTACTTCACGACCGGGCTGATCGCGCTGTTCCTGCTGTTGCCGATCGTGTTCATCGTGCTGCTGTCCTTCGGCTCCTCCCAGTGGCTGGTGTTCCCGCCACCGGGCTGGACGCTGAAATGGTACGGCCAGTTTTTCTCCAACGCCGACTGGATGAACGCAGCCGTGGCCAGCCTCAAGGTTGCGGTGTTGACTACGTTCTTCGCCGTGGCGCTGGGTTTGCCCACCGCGTTTGCACTGGTGCGCGGACGGTTCCCGGGCCGGGAAATGCTCTACGGCCTGTTCACTCTGCCGATGATCGTGCCGCTGGTGATCATTGCGGTGGCGGTCTATGCGCTGTTTCTCAAACTGGGCTACACCGGGACCATGTTTGCGTTCGTGGTCAGCCACGTGATCGTGGCGCTGCCGTTCACCATCATCTCGATCATCAACTCGCTGAAGCTGTTCGATCAGTCGATCGAGGATGCCGCGGTGATCTGTGGCGCGTCGCGTCTGCAAGCGGTGTTCAAGGTGACCTTCCCGGCGATTCGTCCGGGCATGGTGGCCGGCGCCCTGTTTGCCTTCCTGGTGTCCTGGGATGAAGTGGTGCTGAGCGTGATGATGGCCAGCCCGACCCTGCAAACCCTTCCCGTGAAAATGTGGACCACCCTGCGCCAGGACCTGACGCCTGTGATCGCCGTCGCCTCGACGCTGCTGATCGGCCTCTCGGTATTGGTCATGGTGATCGCCGCCGCCCTTCGCCGGCGCAATGAAATCAGCGCCTGAGCGCCCAGGAGTACGACATGAGTGCAGTGATCAAAGATTCCGCGCAGCAGAATGACCAACCCCTGGTAAGCCTGCGCAACCTGAACAAGCACTACGGTGACTTTGCCGCCGTGGACAACATTTCGCTGGACATCAAGGACGGTGAATTCCTCACCTTCCTCGGCTCCAGTGGCTCGGGCAAAAGTACGACGTTGTCGATGCTCGCCGGTTTTGAAACACCGAGCAGCGGCGAGATCCTGGTCAATGACCAGTCACTGGTCAACGTGCCGCCGCACAAGCGCGACATTGGCATGGTGTTCCAGCGTTATTCGCTGTTCCCGCACCTGTCGGTGCGCGACAACATCGCGTTCCCCTTGGCCATCCGCAAACTGGCCAGCGCCGAACGCGAGCGCCGGGTCGATGCGATGCTCAAGCTGGTGCAGCTGGAACAGTTCGCCCATCGCCGCCCTTCGCAACTGTCCGGTGGTCAGCAGCAGCGTGTCGCCATTGCCCGGGCGCTGGTGTATGAGCCACGCATTTTGCTGATGGATGAACCGCTGGGTGCGCTCGATAAAAAACTGCGTGAAGACTTGCAGGACGAACTGCGCCAGTTGCATCGGCGCCTGGGGATCACGATTGTCTACGTGACTCACGATCAGGAAGAAGCCATGCGGTTGTCGCAACGCATTGCGATTTTCAGTCATGGCAAGATCGTGGGTTTGGGCAGCGGTTTTGACCTGTACCAGAATCCGCCGAACGCGTTTGTGGCTTCGTTCCTGGGTAACTCCAACTTCCTCAAGCTCAAGGCGCAGGGGAATGCGGTGGCTTTGTTTGAGGGGCAATCGCTGTCGATTCGACTGACGGCCGGGTTACAGATCGATCAGGATGTGCTGCTGATGGTGCGTCCGGAAAAGGCCCAGGCATTGAGTGTCAAGCAAGCGATCCAGGAACCGCAGGCAGCGGGTTGGAATGAGGTTTCGGCCACGGTTGTCGAGGTGCTGTTTCTGGGCGAAAGCCAGACCTGCAGTGTGGTGACCTCGGGGGGGACATCGATGACAGTCAAGGCGCTGTCTGCTGCGGGGATGCCACTCAAGGCGGGTGATCCGGTGCAGGTGCGCTGGGCGACGGCTGATGCTTGTGTGTATACGCAATGGGCGGAAAGTGATTTGAACAAGGCTGCCGGGGCGCATTGATCGCCGGGTGGGCCTGCTTTTTACCGTGTCACCCTGTGGTCGCCGCAACGTCGGGTTGCGGCGGCCTTTTTTATTGGTGGATTGTGGCGGATATTGGTTTCGCTCTTACAGCATCCCCTGTAGGAGCGAGCTTGCTCGCGATGGAACCACAGGCACCGCGTTTATCCTGTTAAAACGCGCCATCATTGACGTTCTTCGCGAGCAAGCTCGCTCCTACAGGGGAACTCGTACCCCCAATCAGGCCGGCCTGCAGGCCGCCGTGCTTTTGATTTTGATGCACCGCCCCATCGTGAGGCCGAGTGGAGGTTCTGCGCAGTGGGCAACCCGGCAGGGATGCC
>NZ_JBIVBY010000064.1:0-13873 GCF_044746405.1 Pseudomonas sp. NPDC086251 | reverse complement strand
CGATCCAGCGCCAGGTCCTTGTCGGCGAGCTTGCGCAGGTAGCGCATCAGCTCGGTTTCCGAGTGGTAACGGTTGAACACCGGGTGGCTGAGGATTGGCGATTGGCGGACCAGCTCGGCCGGGATGGTGCTGACCACCGAAGCGGCGAGGGCGGCGAAATCCGGCAGGGTTTTACCGTCGGCCAGTAGGCTCCACAGAGTTTCGACGTCGGCTTGCGAAGTGGTTTCGTCGAGGGACAGGCCCAGACGCTCGCCATCGATGACGCGCAGGTTGATCTGCTGCGCACGCGCTTTATCGTGCAGCGCGGCGGTGTGGGCGCCGGTGTTGATCGTCAGCGTGTCGAAGAAGCTGGCTTGCTCGACTTGCAAACCGAGGGCGCTCAAGCCTTGGGCCAGAATCGCGGTCAGGTGATGCACGCGCTGAGCAATCTGCGTCAGGCCTTTCGGGCCGTGGTACACGGCGTACATGCTGGCGATGTTGGCCAACAGCACTTGCGCGGTGCAGATGTTCGACGTGGCCTTCTCGCGACGGATATGTTGCTCGCGGGTCTGCATCGCCAGGCGCAGGGCCGGCTTACCGAAGCGGTCGACGGAGACACCGACCAGACGGCCCGGCATGTCGCGCTTGAACGCATCTTTCGTCGAGAAATACGCGGCATGCGGGCCACCGAAACCCAGCGGCACGCCGAAACGCTGCGCGCTGCCGATGGCCACGTCGGCACCGAATTCGCCCGGTGGGGTCAGCACGGTCAGCGCCAGCAAATCAGCGGCCACCGCGACCAGGGCGTTGGCGGCGTGGAAGCGCTCGGTCAGTTCGCGGTAATCGAACACGTCACCGTTGCTCGCCGGGTATTGCAGCAGCGCGCCGAAGAACGGCGTCACGTCAGTCAGTTCGCGCTCGTCGCCCACCACCACGTCGATGCCCAACGGCTCGGCACGGGTGCGCAGCACGTCGAGGGTTTGCGGGTGGCAATGCACTGAGGCGAAAAACGCGTGGCTGCCCTTGTTCTTGCTCAGGCGTTTGCAGAAGGTCATGGCTTCGGCAGCGGCGGTGGCTTCGTCGAGCAGCGAGGCGTTGGCGATCGGCAGGCCGGTGAGGTCGCTGATCAAGGTCTGGAAATTCAGCAGCGCTTCGAGACGGCCCTGGGAAATTTCCGGCTGGTACGGCGTGTACGCGGTGTACCAGGCCGGGTTTTCCAGCAGGTTGCGCAGGATCGGCGACGGCGTGTGGGTGCCGTAGTAGCCCTGGCCGATGTAGGTCTTGAACAGCTGGTTTTTGCCGGCGATGGACTTGATCAACGCCAGCGCATCGGCTTCGCTCAGGCCGTCTTCCAGGCCGAGCACGCTGGTGCCTTTGATGCTGTCGGGGATGACGCTGGCGCTCAGGGCTTCCAGCGAGTCGAAGCCGAGGCTGTTGAGCATGGCTTGCTCATCGCCGGCGCGCGGGCCGATGTGGCGGGCGATGAATTCGTTACGGGTGTCGAGGAGGGCGGTCATACAAAAGTCCTCAAGCGTCTTCGTGAGTCAGGCGCTCGTAAGCGGCCTGGTCGAGCAAGCTGTCCAGTGCCGTCACGTCCCTGGGGCGCATGCGGAAAAACCAGCCTTCACCCAACGCGTCTTCGTTGATCAATTCGGGGGCGCTTTCCAGCGTGGCGTTGACCTCGACCACTTCGCCGTCCAAGGGCATGTACACGCCGCTGGCGGCTTTCACCGATTCCAGCACCGCCACTTCATCGCCAGCACTGAAGGCCCGCAGCTCCGGCACCTGAACGAAGACCACATCTCCCAGCGCTTGCTGGGCGTACGCGGTAATGCCGACGGTGATCAGGCCATCGCTCTCAAGACGCAACCATTCGTGATCGACGGTAAAACGCAATTCGCTCATATCAACTCCTCATTGTTCTGACTCCTCCGCTGCAGGTGGCGGAAGGCGGTGGCAGGCTCGTGTTGGGGGCGAGCGTGGCGTGAGGAGAGATAGCAAGGGTGGTGCCAAGGTTGATTTATTGTTTTAAATCAAAGGCTTAATGTTCTGTGAGGTGGTTTGAGATGCGGCTGCCGTATTGAAATCAATACAGCCATGTGAACTGTAAGAGTCGAAGCCCGGTGCAGATAGGCTGAGAGGGATTTGTCTTGATTTCGATACGCTGTATCGATGTGCATACAGGAAGCTACATCCACACCGTCCACTGTGGGAGCCAGCCTGCTGGCGATGCGGTGTGACAGGCATCAACGATGCCGACTGACAGGGCCCCATCGCGAGCAGGCTCGCTCCCACAGGGGTTTGGTGTCGATCGGGAAATGTCTTTGGGCAATGAGATTAGGGTTTGTTGGGAATGCCGTATTTGCGCAACCGGATGGCGATCGCACTGTGGGAGGTTTGCAGGCGGGCGGCCAGTAAGCGGCTGGAGGGATAGCTGCGGTAGAGCTGTTCCAACAGGCTCTTTTCAAACCCTTCGACGGCATCCTCCAGACTGCCGACTTCGCCGTCGTTCCGGCGCTCTACGGCCGTCCGGGCGATGTCCAGGTCGTCAATGTCCACCAACGGATTTTCGCAAATCGCTGCCGCCCTAAAGATCACGTTTTGCAGTTGCCGCACATTGCCCGGCCAGCGATTGCCGAGCAGCGCCGGAAAGGTGCTCGGTGCCAGCCGACAAACCGGCCGCTGGATCTGCGCGCACGCCTGCTGCATGAAGTGATTGGCCATCAACAGAATGTCGTGGCCGCGTTCGCGCAGCGGCGGTACTTGCAGGTTGAGCACATTGAGGCGATAGAACAGGTCCTCGCGAAAATGACCTTCGCTGACCATTTTTTCCAGGTCGCGGTGGGTTGCGCTGAGGATCCGCACGTTGACCTTGACCTCTCGATCGCCGCCGACCCGACGGAAGCAACCATCGCTCAAAAAGCGCAGTAATTTCGCCTGCAAGTACGGCGACATCTCGCCGACTTCGTCGAGGAACACCGTGCCCTGATCGGCCAGTTCCAACAAGCCGAGTTTGCCGCCCCGTTGCGCGCCGGTGAAGGCGCCGGGGGCATAGCCGAACAGCTCGCTTTCGGCGAGGCTCTCCGGCAGCGCTGCGCAGTTCAGCGCCAGGAACGGCGCATCACGCCGCGTGCTGATCGCATGGCAGGCGCGAGCCACCAGTTCTTTACCGGTGCCGGTTTCGCCCTGGATCAGCAGCGGTGCATCGAGCGTTGCAACACGCTGGGCGCGGGCCTTGAGCGCACGGATCGGCGGCGACTCGCCGAGCAGCGCATCGAAACCTTCGGCATGGTCGTGGTGCAGCGCCGAAAGGCGCTCGCCGATGCGGTTCGGTTGATACAGGGTCAGCAGGGCGCCGGCATCGGTGATCGGCATGGCATCCAGCAATAACGTATGGCCACCGAGGCTGACCTCATGCATGGGCAGGCGGAAACCGTGCTCGATCAACGTGGTGTGCAACTCGGGGTCATCGAACAGCGCGGTCAGCGATTCACCGGCTGGCTCGCGGCCACACAATGCAATCAAGGCCGGATTGGCCAGCAGCACATGGCCGCGCCCATCCACTGCCAACACCGGGTCGGTACTGGCGGCCAACAAGGCATCCAGTTGCAGGCGCCGGCGCTGCCCCGGAAGGATGTCGACCATCGTCACCGCTTGCACGCCCTTGACCCCGAGAAAGGCCTCGCGCAGTTCTTCCAGGACCTCGGCGCCGAGGGTCGGCGCATCGATGTAAACGTTCGGCGGCACCATCTCGACGGCATCCAGGTTGAAGCTGCGCCGACCGAGCAGGGCCAGGACTTCCTGGGTGATGCCGACGCGGTCGATGAAGGTGACGTGGATGCGCATAGGTGGCCTGCAAGGGTGGCGAACGGAATGAGTATGACCGGCACGTGTCGTGTCTGTCAGGTAGTGCCGGCCTTGCGCGTACAGGCGGCCAGATCTTCGAGGAAGGCCTGAAGGATCGGCGGCGGGGCAGTGCCTCGGCGGGTGATCACGTCGAACGGCGACATCAGTTGCAAGGTCGCCGGTGCCAACTGGTGCATCTCGCCAGTCTTGATCCACTGGGCGGCGAAGTGCGCCGGCAGAAAGCCCAGGTAAGCCCCCGAGATGATCAGGATCGCCAGCGCCTCGATGTTGTCGACGGTGGCCGCCGCCTTGCTCACGCCCAAATGTTCCAGGTCGTATTGCTGCATGTAGCCGCGCACGACAATCCGGCTCGCGGCCATTTCTTCGAGCAGGTCGTCACCCTCGGCCTGGCTGCCGAACAACGGATGGCGCCGCCCGCAATACAGGCCCAAGGCTTCCTGATACAGCGGCGAATGCAGCAGCCCCGGCACGTAGATCGGGAAGTGCCCGATGGCCAGATGCAGGCGGCCGTCGAGCACCCGCTCCTCGAGTTCGGCGGGGGTGCCGACGTACACGTTGAGGTGCACATCGTGGCCGCGCGATACGAAGCGCTGGGTGGTGCGCGGAATCGGCGAATCCGGGTCGGTGATGGTGGTGTCGATGATCCCGAGGTTGAGCTTGCCGCTGATGTGCTGCTTGAGCACGTCGGCGTCCATGCAGAAATTTTCCACCGCCGACAGCAGGCGCTGAGTCGCTTCATGGATCGCCACGCCTTGCTCGGTCAGGCGAAAACCGCTGCGCCCGCGCTGGCAGAGTTTGACCCCGAGGCGGGTTTCCAGATGCGTCATTTGTTCGCTGATGGTCGACTGGCCGGCGTTCAACGCGGCCTGCGCCGCAGAAAACCCGCCGCACCTGACAATCGTGGCAAACACCCTGAGCAGTTTCAGATCGACATCATGCAGCTGGATCACCTTGGACCTCCCGCGTGTAGATGCATCGGTAATGCCGATATGAGTATCTGATGTTTAGCATTTTTTCCACGAAAACCTGCGCCCATAGTCATTCCAACGGCGGTCGCCTTGCAGTCCGCCCAGCCGAAAACAAAAAGTGGAGAGGCTTGAAATGTCGAATAACGGTTATGAATCCGGTCGCCTGAACCTGCCATTCGTGGGTCATTGCACCTTTGGCAAATCCCCGGTGTGCACCGACTGGGATGCACTGGATGCGGACGTGGCGGTGCTCGGCGTACCCAACGACATGGGCACCCAATGGCGCTCCGGCGCACGCTTCGGACCCCGTGGCATTCGCGAAGCATCGACGCTGTTTTCCTTCGGCCATGCCGGCGCCTACGACCACGAAGACGACGTCATGTACCTGACTGCCGCCGACGTGCGCATGGTCGACGTCGGTGACGCCGATATCGTGCACACCGACATGGTCACCAGTAACCAGAACACCGAATACGCCGTGCGCAAGATCCTCGATGCCGGCGTCATGCCCGTTGTCCTCGGCGGCGACCACTCGGTTCATGCGCCGGTGATCAAGGCTTTCGAAGGGCGCGGGCCGATCCACATCATCCACTTCGATGCACACCTGGATTTCGTCGACGAGCGCCACGGCGTTCGCTACGGCCACGGCAACCCGCTGCGCCGCGCCTCGGAAATGAACCACATCGTCGGCATGACGCAGATGGGCATCCGCAACGTGTCTTCCTCCAACCGCGATGACTACGAAGCGGCCCATGCGGCGGGCTCGAAAATCCTCTCCGTACGCGACGTGCGCCGCCTCGGCGTCGACGGTGTGCTGGCGTTGATTCCGCAGAACATCAACTACTACATCACCATCGACATCGACGGTTTCGACCCCTCGATTGCCCCCGGCACCGGCACCCCGAGCCACGGCGGTTTCCTTTATTACGAAGTGCTGGAAATCATCCAGGCCCTGGCCAAACGCAGCCAGGGCAACATCGTCGGCATGGACCTGGTGGAAGTCGCGCCGGTGTATGACCCGACCGGCATGACTTCGATTCTGGCGGCGCAACTGCTGCTCAACAGCATCGGCTTCATCTTCCATGAGCGGGCCAAGGTGCGTTCGGCGATGAGCGAAACCACCACCGCTTCGGCGTGAACTGACCGCCGCACAGAGGGCATGAAAAATGGACACGATCGTCAAGCAATACCTGCAGAAATACGGCGTCAGCGAAGCGACCCAGACCTTCCTCAGCAAGGTCCAGAAGATGTTCATTGGCGGGGCCTTTGTCGAGGCCAGCGACGGCCAGACGTCCGACGTGATCGAACCATCGACCGAAGGCCTGATCACCCGCATTCCGATGGGCACCACGCAAGACCTCGACCGCGCCGTGCAAGCCGCCCGCGCACAGTTCGACGGCGGCGCCTGGCGCCAGGCCAAACCGGCGGAACGCGAACGGCTGATCCAGCGTCTGGCCGACCTGATTGAAGCCAACGCTGCTGAACTGGCGCAAATCGAATCGATCGACATGGGCAAGTCGGTGGCGTTCGCCAAGGATGTCGATATCCAGGGCACGGTCGACACCCTGCGTTATTTCGCCGGTTGGGCCACCAAGCTGCATGGGCGTACCGTCGAGCCGTCGCTGCCGGGCAATTACCTGGCCTATACGCGCAAGGAAGCGGTGGGCGTGGTCGGCGCTATCGTGCCGTGGAATTTCCCGTTGCAAACCATGGCCTGGAAGCTCGGCGCGGCGCTGGCCACCGGTTGCACCGTGGTGGTTAAACCTGCCGAACTGACCTCGCTGTCGGCCTTGCGTTTTGCTGAGTTGGTGCAGGAGGCCGGTATCCCGGACGGAGTGATCAACATCGTCACCGGGCGCGGCAGCGTAGTCGGCGCAGCCATGGCCACCCATCCCGGCATCGACAAACTGACCTTCACCGGTTCGACCCCGGTAGGCCGCACCGTCGGGCGCGCGGCGCTGGACGAAATGAAGCGACTAACGCTGGAACTGGGAGGAAAATCACCGGTAATCGTGTTGGCCGATGCCGACATCCCGGCCGCTGCGCAAGCGGTCGCCAACGGTGTGTTCTTCAACTCCGGCCAGGTGTGCGACGCCGGTACACGGGCCTATATTCATCGCAGTGTCTACGACGAATTCCTCCGTGAGCTGATCGCCTACACACGCACCTTGAAGATCGCACCGGGGCTGGACCCAGACTGTTTTATCGGCCCGCTGGTCTCGGCGTTGCAAAAGCAGCGAGTGACCGACTACATCGAAACCGGCAAGCAGGAAGGCGCCGAACTGGTCTACGGCGGCCAGCCGGTCGAGGGCTCGGGTTTCTTCGTCGAGCCGACCATTTTTGCCCTTTGCCGCAACGACATGCGCATCGTCCAGGAAGAGATCTTTGGCCCGGTGCTGGTCACCGCAGCGTTCGACGATGAGGAAGAGGCGCTGGCCCTGGCCAATGACTCGCCGTTCGGCCTGGCGGCGGCACTGTATTCCAATGACCTTGGCAAGGTGCACAGCCTGATTCCCCGGCTGAAAGCGGGCTCGGTGTACGTCAACGCCCACGGCACCCTCGACCCGTCGATGCCGTTCGGTGGCTACAAACAGTCCGGATTCGGCAAGGACCTGGGCGCCGAGCAGCTCGATTACCTGCTCGAGACCAAAGCCGTCTGGATCACCCTGCCTTGAACGGGTGAACACCGCCCGGCCTTTGTAGGAGCGAAGCTTGCTCGCGAAGAGGCTGGCACATCCACCATTGATGTCTGCTGATCCGCCGCATTCGCGAGCAAGCTTCGCTCCTACAGAAAAACGGTTTCGGCGGTTGAAGACATTGGAACGGCAAGGAGGCAAAGGGGAGTCGTTCACCCGAAAGAATGCAGTTATTCAGTCATGATCTTCCAACAATAAGAGACCATCATGAACACTAACGCCAAGTCAGCCCCGAGCGTGTCGGTCCTCGATGACAAACCTGTCGTCGAAAGCCATTCGATTGACTTCATCCCGGAAAACGAGCGCACCGACAAACTGTCGAGCCAGGGCCCGTTCTGGTTCCTCGGCAATTTCACCTTCTTCACCATGACCATCGGCTTCGTCGGCCCAAGCGTTGGCCTGACCGCGCTCTGGACCACACTCGCCGGCACGCTGGGCATCATGTTCGGCACGCTGTTCATGGCGTTTCATGGTTCCCAAGGCCCACACCTCGGCTTGCCGCAGATGATCCAGTCCCGCGCGCAGTTCGGTTATCGCGGTGTGATTCTGGTGCTGCTGGCGACGCTGTTTGTGTTCGCCGGTTTCAACATCGTCAACCTGGTGTTGATGATGCAAGGGCTGCACACGCTCTTCGGCTTCAACCCCGCCGTGATCGCGGTGGCTGTGACCATCCCGGCGGCGGTGCTGGCGATCCTTGGCCATGACTGGATGCACCGCAGTTTCAAATGGGCGTTGTACCTGTCGCTGCCGCTGTACGGCCTGGTGACGTTGGCGGTGTTGATGGGCTGGGTGCCCGATGCCGTGCTGCCGGCACTCGCGGAAGGCGAAGTGGCCCCGGCGCCGCTGGGCTTCAACTGGACCGGTTTCATTGCCCAGTTCGCGGCGGCGGCGAGTTACAACATCGCTTACGCACCGTATGTGTCCGACTACTCGCGCTACCTGCCAAAGAACACTTCCAGCGGCAAGCTGATTGCGGTGGTCTTCCTCGGTGCATCGCTGTCCGGCGCGTGGATGATTTCCGTAGGCGGCTGGCTGGCCGATCACCTGCATTCCACCGACGTATTGGTGGCCCTCGGGCAAGTGGGCAATACCGTGTCGCCGCTGATGGGCACCGCCGTGGTGGTGGTGACGATCCTGGCGTTTCTGCCCGTCATTGCGATGAACATCTACAGCGCCAAGCTGACCACGCTGACTTGCGTCGACTCCATTAAACACATCGAACCGACACGCAAGGCACGCATCCTCGCGATCGGTTTCGTGATCCTGCTGCAACTGGGCGTGGCCCTGAGCATCCAGAGTTCGGGCAAAGGCCTGTCGGTGCTCGGCATCTACCTGGTGGTGATGCTGTACTTCCTGGTGCCCTGGACCTCGGTCAACCTGACCGACTACTTCTTCGTCCGCAAGGGCCGCTACGCCATCCCGCACTTCTTCATGCCCCACGGCAACATCTATGGCAGCTGGGGCCTGCGCGGCATCGCGGCATACGCCATCGGCTTCATCTCGATGATCCCGTTCTTCTACATCTACGACGGCGTCGAACAGCGCGAAGTGTATGTCGGCCCGCTGGCGAAGGCGCTCGGCAGCATCGACATCGCCTGGCTGGTCGGGTTGATCGTGTCGGGGCTGGTGTACTACGGGTTCAGCCGCTCGATCGATCTCAAACGCGAAGAAACCGTCATCCAGAACATCGAAAAGACCTGCCCGCAATACACCACCGGCGACAAATTGACCTTGCCTTCGTTGCACGTTTTCAACGAATCGACGGTCCGGAGATAATCATGACTACGCAAAAATACGACTACATCATCATCGGTGCCGGCTCGGCGGGGTGTGTGTTGGCCAACCGCTTGAGCGAAAACCCGGCCATTTCGGTCCTGGTCCTGGAATTCGGTGGCAGCGACCGCAGTGTGGTGATCCAGATGCCCAGTGCGTTCTCGATCCCGATGAACACCAAAAAGTACAACTGGCGCTATGAAACCGAGCCCGAACCGTTCCTCAATGGCCGTCGCATTCACTGCCCGCGAGGCAAGGTATTGGGCGGTTCGTCGTCGATCAATGGTCTGGTCTACATTCGTGGTCACGCCTATGACTTCGACGAGTGGGAGTCCCTCGGCGCCCAGGGTTGGGGCTATCGCAATTGCCTGCCATATTTCAAACGGGCCGAGAGCTACGAGTCGGGTGGCGACAGCTACCGTGGGCAAACCGGGCCGCTGCACACCACCAACGGCAACCACATGAAAAACCCGCTGTACGGGGCCTGGGTCGAAGCGGGCGCGGAGGCGGGCTACATCAAGACCGACGACTGCAACGGATTCATGCAGGAAGGTTTCGGTGCCATGCACATGACGGTGAAGAATGGCGTGCGTTGTTCCACCGCCAACGCGTATCTGCGCCCGGTGATGGGTCGTCCGAACCTGACCGTGATCACCCACGCGATGACCCGCCAGGTCATCCTCGAAGGCAAGCGCGCGGTGGGCATCATTTATGACCACGATGGCCAGACTCATCAGGTCTATTGCAACCGGGAAGTGCTGATATCGTCCGGGCCGATCGGTTCGCCGCACCTGCTGCAACGCTCCGGTATCGGCCCGGCCGCGGTGCTGCGCAAGGCCGGGATCAGCGTTCGCCATGACCTGCCGGGGGTAGGGGAGAACCTGCAGGATCACGCCGAGGTGTACATCCAGTTCGGCTGCAAGGAACCGGTGACGCTCAACAGCAAAATGGACCCGCTGAGCAAACTGTTGATCGGCCTGCGCTGGTTGTTGTTCAAGGACGGACTCGGCGCTACCAACCATTTCGAGGCTGGAGGCTTTATTCGCTCCGAGAAGGGCCTGCGCTGGCCGGATATTCAGTTTCACTTTCTGCCGGCGGCCATGCGCTACGACGGCAATAAGCCGATCAAGGGCCATGGCTTCATGGTGCTGACCGGGCCGAACAAACCCAAAAGCCGCGGCCATGTGCGCGTGCGCTCGGCTGACCCTTACGAGCACCCGGAAATCCAGTTCAACTACTTGCAGCGGGAAGAGGACCGTGAAGGCTTCCGCCGCTGCATTCGCCTGACCCGCGAGATCATCGGCCAGAAGGCGATGGACCGTTTCCGCGACGGCGAAATTGCGCCGGGGGCGCTGGTGAACAGCGATGAAGAAATCGACGCCTTCGTGCGTGAGAATCTTGAGAGCACTTACCACCCTTGTGGTTCGTGCCGTATGGGTGAAGATGACATGGCGGTGGTGGATTCCGAGTTGCGGGTGCATGGCATTGCCGGGTTGCGGGTGATCGATTCCTCGGTGTTCCCGACCGAGCCCAACGGCAACCTCAATGCACCGACCATCATGCTCGCCGAACGGGCGTCCGACCTGGTGCTTGGGCGCCGCATGCTGCCGGCGTCCGATGCGCCGGTGGGGCTCGTCGAGAACTGGGAGAACAGCCAGCGCTCGACGTCGCCGGGGCGTCACGTGCGGGTTTGAGTCAACGAAAAAGATCGCAGCCTCGTTTCACTCGACAGCTCCTACAGGGTTTCCATTTCTCTGTAGGAGCTGTCGAGTAAAACGAGGCTGCGATCTTTTGATCCTTTGCTAGGCTGTAACTCCTTGAGACCGCAATGGAGCACCCTCATGGTTATCCAGGCCTTGCGCGCCGACGCCTCCCACCTCGACACAATCGCCAGCCTGTTCGACGCCTATCGCGGCTTCTACGGCCAGCCATCGAACCTGCCACAGTCCCGCGACTTCATCGCCGAGCGCATTGCCCGGGACGAATCGGTGATCTTCCTCGCCGAGGACGCCAGCGGCGAAGCACTGGGTTTCGTGCAGTTGTTCCCGACCTTTTCCTCCATCGACGCGCACCGCACCTGGCTGCTCGGCGACCTGTTCACCACGCCGGCCGCCCGAGGCAAAGGGGTCGGGACGCTGTTGATGAACACCGCCCGTGATTTTGCGCGGCTGAACGGCGCAAAGGGCATGACGCTGGAAACGGCCACCGATAATGTTGTGGCGCAACGCTTGTACGAATCCCTTGGCTACGTGCGCGATCCGGGTTACTTCACCTACTGCCTGGATTTGAAACAAGGCTGAGCCAGTGCTCAAATCGTCTGATTTCCGGGGGCACCGAACACCGGCCGGAAGAAGCTGCGCTCATAGCTGAGGATGCAGCGGGTCTCTTCCGCGTATTTGAAGGCGGCAATGCACTCCGGGTCGTTCGCCGACTGTTGCCGATAGCTTTCGTAGGCCGCCAGGCTGGGGAAAGTAAACATCGCCATTGCGATGTTGTTGGCACCCTCGGACGGCAGGAAGTAGCCGTGATGCTGGCCGCCAAATTTTTCCACGAGTGGAATCCACAACTTACCGTAATGTTCAAACGCTTCAAGTTTGAACGGGTCGAGTACGTATTTCAGGTAGCAAGTGACCATCGCTTATCGCTCCGACAGGGTTACAGGTTTTTCGCTGGTTGAATCATCGGGCAGGTCTCGCAGCACCCGCGCCGTCAGTTGAGGAATCTCTTCACCGCTGGCGTCGCGCTTGAGCCATTCGGCCGGCGGCGCGCCCACCACATTGAGGAAGGTTCGGGAGAACGACGCTTGCGAGCTGTAGCCGACCGAGGCGGCAATCACTTTGATCTGCACGCCGTCGCGCAACATGTCCTGGGCCACTTTCATCCGCCAGGCCGTGACGTAGCCCATCGGTGAAATTTCCATGATCTGGGTGAAGCACGCCGAAAATTTCGACCTCGACATGTGCGCCAGGCTGGCCAGCTTCTCGACGGTCCAGAGCGCCTCGGGTTCCTCGTGAATCCGGTTGAACACCGCCCCCAGGCGTCCGTCCTGGAGGGCATAGAGCAAGCCGCTGGAAATCTTGCGCTCAATCACTGAGCGCCGCACCAACACCACGAACATGTATTCGAGCAGCAGGTTGAGTGCTTTGGTTCTGCCGGGCGCCTGATCCTGGAATTCGCCGACCAGTGAAGCGATCACGGGCGCGAGGTTTTCCAGTTCGCTGAATGGAAACACCAGCGTTTCCTTGAGGCCCAGAGGGAAGGGCTGCAGCGAGTTGCGCCCGAACTGGAACGAGGCGCAGATCAGCTCCGCGCCCTCGACGGAACTGGAGCGCAACTGGTATCGGCAGCTGCTGGGGCAAAACAGCACGCTGGGCTCGGTGATTGCTATCTTCGGCAGCCCGGGCTGGACCATGTCGATGCGGCCCTGGCTGATGACGTGGATAAACGCCATGCCCGGTGGCTTGTCGAGCACCAGCGTGCCTTCCACTCGGCCAGAGAAGAACAGTCGGCCCTGGAGGTTCGTGCGTTCGAAGAATTCGGACAGGATATCCATGATAGAGACGCCCGGGTAAAGACTCTGTACGTCCTGGCAAAAGTCGAGCAGGGCGCGGCCATAGGATGAAGTGCTCGCCGATGGTAGACAACGCTCCTTCAGGGCGCCATGGCGTAGCGCGATATTTCTTGTAAGCGACCGGAGTCCACTGTCATGAGCCACGATTCAATTCGCACCGCCGCCCCGTATGCCGACCCGGCAGAACCTGCGCTGCCGGATCCGGGAATGAAACTTGACCTGTCACGTGCGGCGTTGGTGGTCATCGATCCGCAGATCGACTTTCTCAGTCCCGAGGGCGTGAGTTGGGGCGTGTTTGGCAAGAGCGTCGTCGAGCACGATGTGGTCAAGCACCTTGGCCAGTTGTTTGCTGCCGCCAAAGAGGCGGGCATCACGGTGGCTGTCTCTCCGCATTATTACTACCCGTGTGATCACGAGTGGCATTTCGGTGGGCCGCTGGAGAAGGTCATGCACAGTATTGGCATGTTTGATCGCAAGGGGCCGTTGACGCTTGAGGGGTTTGAGCATTCTGGTGCGGATTTTATGCCGGAGTACAAGCCGTACATTCTTGACGGAAAAACCATTATTGCTTCGCCGCATAAGGTGTATGGCCCGGAGACCAATGACTTGGCGTTGCAGTTGCGTAAGCATGGGGTGTCGCAGGTTATTTTGGCGGGGATGGCGGCGAACCTGTGCGTCGAATCGCATTTGCGGGAACTGCTGGAGCAGGGTTTTGAGGTGGCGGTGGTGCGTGACGCGACGGCTGGACCGACGACGCCTGAGGGGGATGGTTATCTGGCGGCGTTGATCAACTATCGGTACATCGCTAATGCGCTTTGGAGTACGGCGCAGACGGTTGGGTTGCTTCGGGTTCGATAGGGTATAGATCCATTATTCAGGTAACGGCTGCTATTGGTTACGCCCTTACGGCGTGTCACTTGGAAGAGCCCCAAGTAACCAAGGGCTCTTGCCCCTTTCGTTCGGTGCCTCGCTGTGGCTCGGCATGCCCTCGCTCCGGTCCTGCTCCGTGGGCCCGCCGC
>NZ_JBIVBY010000063.1:0-14934 GCF_044746405.1 Pseudomonas sp. NPDC086251 | reverse complement strand
CCACTCAGACGCCGGATAGATGAAAGCAAGCCAAACACGCATCAAAAACAGTATTGCAGAAAAGGGGGTAACCATAGATGTAGCAGCTGTCGAGCTTGCGAGGCTGCGTTCGGCGGCGAAGCCGTCGTGAAATCAGACAATGCGGTCCTTCAGGACTACCTAGCGCTCAGGTTTTACGACTGCTGCGCAGCCGAACGCAGCCTCGCAGGCTCGACAGCTGCTACGGAACGGAACGTACAGGGCTGCTGCTCAATCATCCTCATGCAATTTGATGCCACGCGCGTGCAGCAGGTGGGGCACCAGCAGCACCAGCAGTGTCAGCGCGAGAAACGCGGCAGCAATGGGTTGGGTGACAAATATCGACCAGTCGCCCTCGCCGATGGACAACGCGTTGCGCAGCTGCTTCTCCGCCATGGGCCCCAGCAGCATGCCGACGATCACCGGCGCGACGGGAAAATCGAAACGGCGCATCAGCACCCCGCCCCAACCGATCGCCAGCATCAGCAGCAGGTCGAACGACGAATGACGCATGCCGTACACACCAATGGTGGCAAACACCAGAATCCCGGCGTTCAAGTAGGGTCGGGGGATTTGCAACAGCTTGACCCACAGGCCCACCAACGGCAGGTTCAACACCAGCAGAATCACGTTGCCAATGTACAACGAGGCCACCAGCGTCCAGACCAGCTCACCCGAGGTCTGGAACAGCATCGGCCCCGGTTGCAGGTTGTAGTTCTGGAAAGCGGCCAACAGAATCGCGGCCGTGGCAGAGGTCGGTATGCCGAGTGTCAGCAGCGGCACCAGCGAACCCGTCGCGCTTGCGTTGTTGGCCGCCTCGGGGCCGGCAACACCCTCGATCGCGCCCTCGCCCTTGCTCCCGGCAAACTCTTTCGGAAACTTGCTCAGTTTGCGCTCAGCGGAATATGACAGAAAGGTCGGAATCTCAGCGCCACCCGCCGGAATCGAACCAAAGGGGAAGCCGATCAGCGTTCCGCGTAGCCACGCCGGGACCGAGCGTTTCCAGTCGGCGCGGGTCATCCACAACGAGGTCAAACGGTGCCGCCCGGAGGCTTCTTCCTTTTGATACAGCAGGCTGTACAAGGCCTCGCCCACGGCAAACAACCCGACCGCCACCAGCACCACTTCGATGCCATCCACCAACTCCGGCACCCCCAAGGTGTAGCGGGCAATGCCCGAGGTCGCGTCCAGGCCGATCAAGCCCACCGTCAGGCCAATCCCCAGCGAGGCGAAACCCCGCAGCATCGACGCGCCGAGCACCGCCGACACCGTCGTGAAGGACAGCACCAGAATCGCAAAATACTCCGCCGGGCCAAACTTGAGCGCCAGCGTGGCCACGATCGGGGCAAACAGGGTCAACAAGATCGTCGCGATAGTGCCGGCCACGAACGAGCCTATCGCCGCGGTGGCCAGCGCCGGCCCTGCGCGTCCGTTGCGGGCCATGAGATTGCCTTCCAGGGCGGTGACCATGGAGGACGATTCCCCTGGCGTATTGAGCAGAATGGAGGTGGTTGAGCCGCCAAACTGCGCGCCGTAATAGATCCCGGCGAACATGATCAGCGCACCGGTCGGGTCGACCTTGGCGGTGATCGGCAGCAGCAACGCCACCGTCAGCGCCGGCCCGATCCCCGGCAAGACACCGATGGCGGTGCCGAGCAAACAGCCGATGAAGCCCCACATCAGATTGATCGGTGTCAGCGCCGCGGAGAAACCGATTGCCAGGCTTGAGAGAATGTCCACCTTATTGACCTCCTTCGGCCCGGATCAGATCCAGGCGTTGATAAGGGGCGGAAGGGAAACCCCAAGCCCGGCGTTGAACAGCCAGTAAATCGGTAGCGTCAAGGCAATGCCGATGGCCAGGTCCCTCACCGGACGGCGACTGCCAAACCCCCGCGCCGAACAGGCAAACAGCAACCCGGCCGCCAGCACGAAGCCGATCAGGTTGATCAGCAAGGCCACCCCCACCAGCCCTGCGGTGACCCAGGCGGCGCCGAGTTTGCCGCCGGGCAGCGCCTTGGCACTTTCGTCACTGTGGTCGGCCAGTTCGCGAAATCCACCAGTGAGCGCCTGAGCACTCAGGAAGGCGCCCACCACACCCAGGAACGCCGCGACAGCATAGGGATAGACGTGCGCGCCGAGGATGACGAAACCCATCTCCGGGGGAAACCGAAAGGCGCCGAATGCCAACACGGCGGCGATCACTATCACACCGACACCAATCGCCAGTTGCGCCGGCACGACTTTGCGCGGCTCATTCATTTGGCAATCAGCCCGACCTCGACCAGCATCGCGTGCAGTCGCACGTGTTCTGCGTCGACGAATGTGCCGAACTCATCCCCGGTGAGGATGCTCGGTGACCAGGCGTTGGTTTTCACATTGTCCTTCCAGCCTTTGCTATCGGCGGCAGCCAGCACGGCGTCGGTGACTTCTTTGCGTTGCTCGGGCGTGAGGTTCGCCGCACCGTAAACACCGCGCCAGTTGCCGATGATCACGTCGTAGCCTTTCTCCTTGAGCGTTGGTGCGTCGATGCCTTCAACCCGTTCCGGCGCGCCGATGGCGAGGACGCGGAACTGGCCGTTCTTGATGTATTGGCCGAGTTCGGCATAGCCCCCGGTGATCACTTTGATCTGGCCACCCAATACTTGGGCAACGACTTCGCCGCCACCGGCAAAGGCGACGTAATTGACCTTGTTGACGGGAATATCCATTTTGCCGGCCAGGTCGGCGATACCGATGTGATCGATCGAACCCTTGGAGCCCCCGCCCCAAGTGATGCTGGACGGTTTTTCCTTGAAGGCTTTCAGCAACTCCTCCAGGGTTTTGAATTCGGACTCCTTGCGGACGGCAATCACGTTGTACTCGGTAAACAGCCGGGCGATGGGCGTCACGTCCTTCAAGGTAATTTGCGGTTTGTTCTGTTCAATACCGGCGACCATGATCGCGCCGACCACCAGCAGCGCATTCGGATCGCCCTTGGTGCTGTTGGCAAATTGCGCCAGCCCCAAGGTCCCACCGGCCCCGCCCTTGTTCTCGAAGGTGACCGCTTTGGCCGCTTTGGCTTCGATCAAGGCCTTGCCCAAATCCCGTGCGGTCTGGTCATAGCCGCCGCCCACTGAACCTGGAGCCATGAACTTGACGGTGTCCAGCGCGAAGGCCGGTGTGGTGAGCGCGGCAGCGGTAATGGCAACGGCGATGGAGCGAGTAAGTCCACGGAACAAAGCCTGCATGAGTTGTCTCCCGATATTGTTTTTTTAGGTGCCGGTGAATCTCGCTCAGGAGCAAGCCCTGCTCACTGAACATGCGTCTGTGAACAAGCGTAGGTCATAGATCTGTTTTTGACGTGCCGAGGGCAAGTGTATGGCGACTTGCGTGCGCGGCTGTATGGGCCAGAGCGTCCACCATCCATGATAAAAATACGGTTCTCGTACCAGGAGCCCCGTCATGGACCTCGCCACGCTCACGCTGTTTCTTCCCGCCTGTTTCGCCCTCAACATGGCGCCCGGCCCGAACAATCTGCTGTCGGTCAGCAACTCGACCCGCTACGGCTACCGCACCGCCTGCCTGGCCGGGATCGGTCGGTTGCTGGCGTTTGCCGGGATGATCGCCCTCGCCTCGGCGGGCTTGGCAGTGGTGCTGCAAACCTCGGCGTTGTTGTTCTACGGGATCAAGATTCTGGGGGCGGCCTACCTGTTCTATCTCGCCTGGCAATTGTGGCGCGCCGATCCGGGCGCACAAAACGAGGTGGCGGGCGCGCCGGTGGGGATGCTGGCGCTGGCTCGCCAGGAGTTTTTGGTGGCGGCCGGTAATCCGAAAGCGATCCTGATCTTCACCGCGTTTCTCCCGCAGTTTGTCGACTCGAGCCGAGCGATCACCCCGCAATTTGCGCTGTTGGGCGCGCTGTTCCTGATCCTGGAGTGGATCGCCATCGGCGCCTACGCCTACATGGGCCTGCACATGCGCCGCTGGTTCGCCGAACCGCGAGGCAAGCGGATCTTCAACCGCTGCTGCGCGGGATTGCTGTCGGCGGCGGCTTCGGTGTTGCTGATGGCGCGCCGGGCCTGAACAACCTGGGTCAAATGTGGGAGCGGGCTTGCTCGCGAAGGCGGCTGCACATTCAATATTGATGGTGGCTGACCCACCGCTTTCGCGAGCAAGCCCGCTCCCACATTGGCCCTGCGGTGCCCTTTCTATCGCGTTCAGGGCATTGGCATTTTCAACCGGCCTACGTATATTCGAATTTCCATATATACGAGCTACTCCGATGAACGCACGCCCTGCCTCCACCCGAATTCTCTTCATGTGCACCGCCAACAGTTGCCGCAGCGTGTTGAGCGAAGCCCTGTTCAATCACTTGGCCCCCGCAGGTTTTGAAGCGGTGAGTTCCGGCAGTTTCCCCAGCGGCCGGCTCAACCCTCAAGCCGTGCAAACCCTGCATGACCTCGGCATCTCGACCGAAGGCTTGTACAGCAAAGACTCCTCGGCCTTCGCCGATTCCCCGCCCGATATCGTCATCACCGTGTGCGACAAGGCTGCCGGGGAAGCCTGTCCGGTGTACTTCGGCCCGGCGATCAAAAGCCACTGGGGGTTGGCCGATCCCTCTGACGTCCATGGCACTGAGCAGCAAATCCGGGCGGCTTTCGACAGCACCGTCGAAACGATCAAGCAGCGTTTTGCAGCTTTGTTCGCCCTGGATCTGAACAGCCTGTCGGACGCCGAGCTGAAAACCGAACTGGACCGCATCGGCGCGGCTGCAGAATTTCGCAAACCCCTGTAGGCGCTGGCTTGCCAGCGAAGCACTCAAGGGCGCCGCATTGATCCAGTAAAACACGCGTTATCGTTGACGACCTTCGCGGGCAAGCCAGCTCCTACAAGGGCTGCGTTTGCTGGAATTCTCTGTCGATTTTCCGGTGGAGGCCTTGGCCTTCGCGCCTTATGCTCCGCCCATGAACCTACAAAACGCTGTGCTTCCGCCCCACGCCGAGATGGTTCGCGCCATGCTCGAACGAGACACCGCCTACGAGGGGGTGTTCTTTACTGCGGTCAAAACCACCGGCATCTTCTGCCGCCCGAGCTGCACGGCGCGCAAACCGAAGCCGGAGAACGTCGAATTCTTCGCCCACGCCGATGAATGCATGTCCGCAGGCTATCGCGCCTGCCTGCGCTGCAAGCCGCTGGACGCCGCGGCCATCGCCCCGGACTGGGTGCAGAAACTGCTCAAGACGGTAGACGCCGACCCCGAGCAGCGCTGGACCGATGCCCAATTGCTGGCCGAAGGCATCGAGCCGCTGAAACTGCGCCGCTGGTTCAAACAGCATTTCGGTATGACGTTCCATGCCTGGTTGCGCACCCGGCGCCTCGGCATGGCGCTGGGCGGGATCAAACAGGGCGAGTCGATCGACAACGCCGCCTACGACTCGGGTTATGAATCCCTCAGCGGTTTTCGTGATGCGTTTCAAAAGTCCTTCAACATCACTCCCGGCCGGGCTGCCAACAGCGAGCCGTTGCTGTTCACTCGGTTGACCACGCCATTGGGGCCGATGATTGCCATGGCTGAGCGCCGTGGGTTGGTGCTGCTGGAGTTTCTTGACCGGCCGGCGCTGACCCGCGAAGTCGAAGCATTGCAGAACCGTTATGGCTACGCGGTAGCGCCGGGGCACAACGGGCATCTGCAGCAGATTGAAGCGGAGCTGGCGCAGTATTTCGCCGGCAAACTCACCGAATTCAATGTTCCACTACACTTGCCCGGCAGCGAATTCGCGCGGCAGGTCTGGGCGCAACTGGCGAAAATCCCTTACGGCCAGACCAGCACCTACGGCACCATCGCCGCGCTGTTGGGCAAGCCCGGCGCCAGTCGCGCGGTAGGCCTGGCCAACGGGCACAACCGCCTTTCGATCGTCGTGCCCTGCCACCGGGTGATCGGTGCGGACGGCTCGCTGACGGGCTATGGTGGAGGACAACCGCGCAAGGCGTTTCTGCTCAGGCTGGAAAACGCCGCGGTTCAGCTCACGCAACAACTCGCATTCTGATCACCCTCGGTTTTCTCAAAAGGTCATAAGGAAGGACATTTGATGGACACGCTCGACACGCAATTCCGGCAGTTGCACCACGAGGGCTTGCTGATCCTCACCAACGTCGCCGGTGCCGCCGGGGCGCGGCTGGTCGAGCAACTGGGCTGCAAAGCGGTGGCCACCAGCAGTGCGGCAGTGGCCTGGCTTCACGGGTATCAGGACGGCAACGCCCTGCCCCTCGAACGCCTGGTGTCGACGGTCGAGTCCATCGCCCGAGTGATCACCGTGCCGTTGAGCGTGGACATCGAAGCCGGCTATTCCGATGACCTGGCGCGGGTGGCTGAAGTGCTTGATGCGGTGATCGCCGCCGGCGCCGTAGGGATCAACATCGAGGACGGCGCGTCCCCGCCCGAGCTGTTGGTGCGCAAGATCGAAATCGCGCGTCAGGTGGCGGAACGTCGCGGCGTGAAGCTGTTCATCAATGCCCGCACCGATGTCTACCTCAAAGGATTGGTGCCTGCCGAAGACCGCGTGGCCGAAACGCTCAAGCGCGCCGCTTTGTATCAGGCCGCCGGTGCCGATGGGCTGTTTGCGGCCGGGGTCACCGCCGAGTACGAGATCGCGGCGCTGTGCCAAGGCATCCCGTTGCCCGTCAACGTTCTCGGGCTCCCGGGCCTGCCATCGCCTGAAGCGCTGAAGGCACTCGGCGTACGCCGGTTGAGCGCGGGTTCTCGCATTGCCGAGTTTCTGTATGGCGCCATGGCGACAGTGACCAGGAGCTTCCTGGAAACCGGCACGTTCGACACCCGCGAGCTCAAGGCTTTCACCTATGGCGAAGTGAACGCGCTGCTGGCAACGTCCGGGAACATCTGAGCCCATGCCCGACTGCTATCTGCTCGCCACCGAATTTCTATCGTCCATCGATGAGGACTGGGCGCGCCACATCGCTGCTATCGGCCCATGCCTGCATCAACCCCATGCGGCGCGTGATCCCTATGAGTCGCTGGTGCGGGCGATTGCCTACCAGCAACTGCACGCCAAGGCCGGGGATGCGATTGTCGGCCGGCTGTTGGCGTTGTTCCCGACGGGCGGGTTTCCTAGGCCGGAACAGATCGTCGCCACAGAGTTTGAGCGGCTGCGCAGTTGCGGGTTTTCCGCCAGCAAGATTGCGACTATTCAGGGGATCGCCCAGGCCGCTCTGGACGGCGTCGTCCCGGATTACGCCACGGCGCTGGCCATGGATGACGAGGCGTTGATCGAGCGTCTGATCACCTTGCGCGGGGTGGGTCGCTGGACCGTGGAAATGTTGCTGATTTACAGCCTGGAGCGGCCGGATATTTTGCCGGCCGATGACTTCGGCGTGCGTGAGGGCTATCGGCGGCTCAAGGGGCTGGAGGTACAGCCGACACGCAAGCAGATGATCGAGATCGGGTTGGCGTGGAGTCCGTATCGGACGGTGGCTTCGTGGTATTTGTGGCGGATGACGGGCAAGTAGATCGCGTTATCGTTCTTCGCGGGCAAGCCCGCTCCCACACTGGATTTCTGGCGTTCACAAAACCAATGTGGGAGCGGGCTTGCTCGCGAAGGGGCCGGCACATCCAACACATCACAACCCCGACTTCAACCGACTGAACGCCCGAATCAGCGCCCGGTTGAAGGCCTTGCCATTGTCATTCTTGCTGTACAACGAAGCCCGCACCTGCGCCGACGGATACGTCCCCGGATCATCGCGGATCGCCGGATCAATCAACCCATCCGCCGCCGTAATCGCATTGGCGTAATGAATGGTGTCGGTAATCGGCGCAATCACCTCGGGCGTCATCAAGTAATCCATCAACGCCAATCCAGCCTCGGGATGCGGTGCATCCTTGGGAATGACCATGGCGTCGAACCAGATCAGCGTGCCCTCTTTCGGTATCCGGTAACTCAGCTTGAACGGCTTGTTCGCCGCCTCGGCCTGCCCCGCCGCAATCGCCACGTTGCCGTTCCACGACATGGCGACGCAGGTGTTGCCGTTGGCCAGGTCGCTGATGTTCAAGTCGTTGTCGAAATAACGGATATAGGGCCGGATCTTCGCCAGTTGCTGCTCGGCCAGTTTCAGGTCATCGAGGTTCTGCCGATTGATATCCAGCCCCATGTACTTCATGACCGCAGCGAACACCTCGTTAGGGTCGTTAAGCAGGCTGACCCCGCAATCGGCGAATTTCGCCACCACCGCCGGGTCGAACAGCATCGCCCAACTGTCCGTTGGCGCATCGGGCAGGCGTTGTTTCACCGCTTGCTCCTGATAGCCAACGCCTGTGGTGCCCCAGGCGTAGATCCCGGCGTAACGATTGCCCGGATCGAACACCGCCATGTGCTGGCGAAACTCTTCGCCGACGCCGGCGAAGTGCGGCAGCCGTTGCGGATTCAACGCCTGAATCGCCCCGCTCTGGATCGCCCGGGACAGATGCTGCCCGGCGGTCAGTACCAGGTCGTAACCGCTGCGGCCGGTCAGCAGCTTGGTCTCGACAGTTTCCAGCGAATCGAAATGGTCGGCCACCACATGGATGCCGGTTTTGCGCTCGAAGTTCTTCAAGGTGTCCGGGGCCAGGTACTCGCCCCAGATGTACAGGTTCACCACCGGTTTGGCGGTGTCGGCGGCCTGCACACACAGGGGTGCAAGCACCAGCAATAACGCTTGAGTCAGTTTGTGCAGGCCCATGATTAAACTCCCTTTTTGTTGCAGGCAGTGCCGGCGTATTGCGGCATGGTGATGCACGCGACGTTACCGCCGCCGAGGAGGATTTCCCGGGAGTTTTCGATGCCGACGATTGTGTGCTGCGGGAACAGTTCGGCCAGGGTTGCCTGTGCCGCCTGATCATGGCGATCGCCAAACAGCGGCACCACGATCGAGCTGTTGCCGGCGTAGTAGTTGATGTACGACGCGCAGATCTTGGTCCCGGCCTGCCGCACATGGGTGCTGTCGAGTTGATCGAGCCCTTCGGCCTCTTCGGCGGTCCATTCCAGCACATCGGGTTGCGGCAACTTGTGCACGATCAACTCGCGGCCACGGCTGTCGCGGGTGCTGCGCAGGATGTCGTAGGCCTCCTGATAGATTTCCCACTGCGGATCATCGCGATTGTCGGTCCATTGCAGCACCACTTCACCGGGGCGCACGAAGCAGGCGAGATCGTCGACGTGGCCGTCGGTTTCGTCGAATTTGCAGCCCCGTGGCAGCCAGATGATTTGCTCGGCACCGAGGTAATCGGTGAGCCGCCGCGTGACTTCATCCTTGCCCAAGTGCTGGTTGCGATTGCGGTTGAGCAGGCATTGTTCGGTGGTGAGGATGCTGCCCTGGCCATCGCTTTGGATGCCACCCAGTTCGGCAATCAACGGCGCGCGGTAGCGGTCGAAGCGTTCGATTTCGAGGATCTTGCTGGCGATCTGGTCGTCCTTGTCCCACGGGTAATACAGGCCCCCGTCGAGGCCGCCATAGGCGTTGAACTCGAAATCGACGCCGCGTACTTCGCCGCTGTCGTCGTTGACCACAAAGCACGGGCCGCTGTCACGGAACCAGGTGTCGTTGCAGGTCATTTCCACCACGCGCACGTGCGGCGGCAACTGGCGGCGAGCGGTGGCGAATTGTGCGGCGGAGGCACACACGGTGACCGGTTCGCTCTGGGCAATCGCGGTGACAATCTGCACCCAGACCTTCTGCGCAGGCTTGGCGCCGTTGCGCCAGACGTCGGTGCGCTCCGGCCAGCCGAGCCAGCAACCGGCCTTGGTTTCGAATTCGCCGGGCAAGCGGAAGCCGTCGCGTTTCGGGGTGGAGTCGAGCAAACGTGCCATGGTCAAACCTCATCAGCGGGGATTGGAATGACCACAGGCTAAGGGCGTGAGCGTCCGGCTCGCCAACGATGTTTATTTCGGAATACTTGAATTCAACTCATCAATCGATCAGCTGATCGTTGAACCATTCCAGCATCTGCGCCACCGCTGGACGCTCCAGCCGCACCCGCTCGCACACCAGCGCGTATTGACCCAACGCGGTCATGCTGGAGGTGAAGGGCCGGACCAGCCGACCACTGAGCAAATCTTCCTGAGCGGTCAGGTTGTCGCCCATGGCCACGCCCTGCCCTTGGGCCGCCGCCTCCAGCGCCAGGCCTGCGTGAGCAAAATACAGTTGCCGATCCGGGCGCTGATCGCCGGCATGGCTGGTGAGCCAGGCGGTCCAGGTCTTGCCGTCCTGATCGTCGTGCAGCAGGCAGTGGCGCGCCAGGTCTTTCGGGGTTTTCAGGGTGCCCTGGTTGAACAGTCCGGGGCTGCACACCGGGAAGAACTGCAACGCTGGCAACGGCCGGACGAAGTACGCGCTGCTGTCCACCGGGCCGGTGCCGTAGGTGATCGCCAGGTCGATGTCTTCACCCGGCGCCGTGGCATCGATCGGTTGTTCGTAGAGGTGCAAGGTGATGTGCGGATAGCGTGCGTAAAAGTCCACCAGACGGCTCATCAACCACTTTTGCGCCAGCTCGGCAGTCACCGCCAGGCGCAACACCGCCAGCGATGACGGGTCGCGCAGTTCGTCGCAGGCGTCGCCGATCAGCTCGAACGCTTGCTGCAAACTCTGCATCAGGCGCCCGGCCGCCATCGTCGGGCGAATCTGCCGGCCTTCGCGGATGAACAGCGACACGCCGAGCTGCTCCTCCAGTTGGCGAATCTGGTGACTGACGGCACTGTCGGTCACGCACAACTCCGCCGCTGCACGGCCGAAGTGGGCGTGACGGGCGGCGCATTCGAAGGTTCTGAGTGCTGCCAGTGAAGGTAGACGTCGCATTAATTGAGACCCCGATTTCGAGGCGCACATGCTGAACCGGCGGGCGGTGGGCGTCCAGTGGGACCTTGTTATCGTTCTTCGCGAGCAAGCCCGCTCCCACATTTAACCGAGTTCTCCCCGAAGAATGCGGTCAAATGTGGGAGCGGGCTTGCTCGCGAAGGGGCCAACCTATTCACCACAAATCCAACGCCCTATCACCCTGCTTTATCCACCATGACTAGCCTCCAATCCGGGCGCATGTTGACCTCTTCAACCGGAGGGACTCGCCATGCTGAACACACTCAAACAGATCAACTCAACCTCAGCCTTCAACCGCTGGGCCGGTTTCGAAGTCACTCGCGCCGAGAGCGGTGAAGCAGAGCTCACGATGGCGTTTCGCGAAGCCGACATGGCGCAATACGCAGGCTACCTGCATGCGGGCTTGATCGGTGCGCTACTCGACACGGCGTGCGGATTTGCGGCGGGAACGGTTGCCGGTAACGTGTTGGCGGCGCATTTTTCGGTCAACTGCCTGGCGCCCGCCGTCGGTGAAGTGTTCATCGCCCGGGGTCGCGTGGTGAAGGCCGGCAAGAAGCAGGTGTTTGCCCGCGCCGAGCTGTTCGCGCAAACCGGCGACCAACTGAAACTGGTGGCAACGGGTGATGCGATTCTCGTACCGGTCTAGGCTGTCTGGATAAGCCCAAGACCCGTCGGAGGTTGCCATGCAGCTCGAAGGTTCCTGCCACTGCGGCGCCGTGTCGTTCAGTTTGGCCAGCGCCCACCCTTACCCGTACCAGCGCTGCTATTGCTCGATCTGCCGCAAGACCCAGGGCGGTGGCGGTTATGCGATCAATATTGCGGGTGATGCCAACAGCCTGAAAGTGCGCGGGCGCAAGCACATTGCGATTTACCACGCGTTGCTCAAGGATGACGGCGCTCAACGCGCCCACCGCAGCACGGCCGAGCGGCATTTCTGCTCGGTGTGTGGCTCGGGTTTATGGCTGTTCAGCCCGGAATGGCCGGAGCTGATTCACCCGTTTGCCTCGGCCATCGACACGCCGTTGCCGGTGCCGCCGCAACATACGCATTTGTTGCTGGACTCCAAGGCACCGTGGGTGGAGGCAGAACTGCAGCCTGGCGATAAACAGTTCGATGCGTACCCCGAAGAGTCCATCGCCGAGTGGCATGAGCGACTGGGGTTGAGCTGCTAAGCCCGTTTATCGGCAGTGGTGCTGATGGCCTCTTCGCGGGCAAGCCTCGCTCCTACAGGACCGCGTCGATTTTGCAAACGACCGAATCCCTGTAGGAGCGAGGCTTGCCCGCGAAGAGGCCAGCGAGAGCAACTACGCAGCGGTTGGCACACCGCTATGAAAGCGGAATTCCACGTCCGGCGACTCGATCAGCTCCTGCTCAGCGGCGCGAACTTTATCGATCACTTGGGCGATGTCCTTGGCGTCACCGTACTGATAAGCCAGTTTCAAATAACCCTGGAAATGCCGGGCCTCGCTTTTCAGCAGGCCGAAGTAGAATTTGCCCAGCTCTTCGTCCAGATGTGGCACCAACGCCTCGAAACGTTCACAACTGCGCGCTTCAATGAAGGCGCCCACCACCAGCGTATCGACCAGTTTCACCGGCTCGTGGCTGCGCACCACTTTGCGCAGGCCCGAAGCGTAACGCCCGGCGGATAGCTGACGCAGCTCGATCTTGCGCTTTTTCATCAGGCGCATGACCTGCTCGTGGTGCACCAGCTCTTCCCGAGCCAGGCGTGACATCAGGTTTATCAGGTCGACGTGAGAGTGATACTTGGCAATCAGGCTCAACGCCGTGCTGGCCGCCTTGAATTCGCAGTTCTTGTGGTCGATCAGCAGGGTTTCCTGATCGGCCAGCGCGGCCTGGACCCAGCCATCGGGCGTGCGGCAGCCGAGGAACTCGTGGATTTCGGGAAGGATCATGGGGCTCACGGATAAGAGGTTCAAAACGAAGGGCGCCGATTATACCGGCCTGCCGGCAGACCACCAGTCGCCAACCGTTGATATGCATCAAGTCCCGAATGCGCGACCAGCAACTATAGTTGTCCAACGCAGTATTTTTTACTTCATGGAGGTCCCGATCATGCAAGCCATACGCAGCATCCTGGTAGTGCTCGAACCCGAACACTCGGAAAGCCTGGCGCTCAAGCGGGCCAAACTGATTGCCGGCGTGACCCAGGCTCATCTGCACCTGCTGGTCTGTGATCCCAAGCATGACCACAGCGGCATGCTGGGCGTGCTGAAGGCCGCCTTGCTGGAAGACGGTTACAGCGTTACCACTGAACAAGCGTGGAACCAGAGCCTGCACGAAACCATCGTCGATGTGCAGCAGGCCGAAGGTTGTGGGCTGGTGGTCAAACAGCACTACCCCGACAGCCCGCTGAAAAAAGCCCTGCTGACCCCGGCGGACTGGAAGCTGCTGCGCTATTGCCCGACGCCGGTGCTGCTGGTGAAAACGTCGAAACCCTGGACCGGCGGAGTGATTCTGGCGGCGATCGATGTGGGTAATACCGATGGTGAGCACCGCACCTTGCACGCCACCATTGTCGATCACGGCTACGACATCGCCAGCCTGGCCAAGGCCCATTTGCATGTGATCAGTGCGCATCCGTCGCCGATGCTGTCGGCAGCGGATCCGACGTTACAGCTCAGCGAAACCATCGAGGCGCGCTATCGCGAACAGTGCAGATCGTTTCAGGCCGAATTCGACATTGATGACGACCACCTGCACATCGCGGAAGGCCCGGCGGATGTGTTGATTCCGCACATGGTGCACAAGCTTGGGGCCGCCGTGACGGTGATTGGTACCGTGGCGAGGAGCGGATTGTCGGGGGCGTTGATCGGGAATACGGCGGAAGTGGTGCTGGATGCGGTGGAGAGCGATGTGCTGGTGCTCAAGCCGGATACGATCATGGATCATCTGGAGGAGATCGTGACCCAGCATTGAGATTTTTGGCGTCAGGTAGGACGCCTTCGCGGGCAAGCCTCGCTCCTACAGGAGAATGCAATACCTCTGTAGGAGCGAGGCTTGCCCGCGAAGCTTTTAAGATTCAACCGCCGAACGCGTCCTTGAGGAACCCCGGCGCTATGTAGCGCTGGTAATGCGCCTCAGAGAGCAAAAAGAACTCCCGATCAATCGCATCCCGCAATTCCGGCAGGTTCCAGTCGCGAAACTCCGGCATCAGCACCATCCCGTAGGCTTCCAGGTTATTGATCACCCGCGCACCACGGGCGATCAGCTGATAGGCCCAGCAATATTCCGACTGATGCGGCACGAAGCGGATCTTGCGCTGTTCCAGCTGCACGCGCAGGCGCTGCGGATCAAAAATTTCCAGCTTGCTGGCCATCACCTGGGACAACAGCAGCTCAAGACGCAGCCAGACCGCACGTTTTTCCTCCTCGTTGTAACCATTCCAATGGATCACTTCATGGTGGAAACGCTTGCAGCCACGGCACACCAGATCACCGTAAACAGTGGAGCAGAGGCCGACGCAGGGGGTCTTGATGGTCTGATTGGGCATAGGTCAGGAGAACACGGGAAAGCAGAACAGGCCGGCATGTTAGCCCTTTGTCTAACATTGATCACCCCTCAAAGTTAAAGGGCTAACTTACCTTTAATTTTTTTTTGCCGTAGAATCAGCCAGCCTTTTAAGGCGCCAATGTCCGTTAGAAGCTGTTTTCAAAGCGTCACGAGCACAGTCGTTCCTTCAGAGCGGTGTTGGCGAAGGGTTTTTCCAGCGGGGAAAAGCCCAACGCCAACCCTCATCAGCTCCCGTTCTGCAGGCGTAAAACTTTGAAAGCAGCTTCTGTAAGGAATTGTCGGTAATTCTGGCTAAGTGGCGCACAACGCCATGCAGCGCATGAGTACGGCAATTTCGGGATGAGCGTCCCGGACACCCATTTGGGACCACTGATGAGGGTAATAACTGTGCTTGAAGCCTACCGCAAACATATCGAAGAGCGTGCAGCACTGGGTATCGTTCCCCAGCCGCTTAACGCCGAACAAACTGCAGGCCTGGTCGAGCTGCTGAAAAATCCCCCGGCTGGCGAAGAAGCTTTCCTCGTTGACCTGATCACCAATCGC
>NZ_JBIVBY010000062.1:0-15758 GCF_044746405.1 Pseudomonas sp. NPDC086251 | reverse complement strand
GGCCAGATGTCCTACTGGGGTGCCCAGGTGATCATCTCGCTGTTCGGTGCGATCCCGGTCATCGGCAACGACCTGACCCAGTGGATCCGTGGTGACTACCTGATTTCCGGTATTACCCTGAACCGCTTCTTTGCCCTGCACGTCGTGGCCTTGCCGATCGTGATCCTCGGTCTGGTGGTGCTGCACGTACTGGCGCTGCACGAAGTTGGTTCGAACAACCCGGACGGCGTCGACATCAAGAAATACAAAGACGAAAATGGCGTACCGCTGGACGGCATTGCCTTCCACCCGTACTACACCGTGAAAGATATCGTCGGCGTGGTGGTGTTCCTGTTCATCTTCTGTTCGATCGTGTTCTTCTTCCCGGAAATGGGCGGTTACTTCCTCGAGAAGCCGAACTTTGAAGTGGCGAACGCCTTCAAGACCCCAGAGCACATCGCTCCGGTCTGGTACTTCACACCGTTCTACGCGATTCTGCGGGCGATTCCGGACAAACTCCTGGGCGTTATCGCCATGGGCGCGGCCATCGCTGTGCTGTTCGTCCTGCCGTGGCTCGACCGCAGCCCGGTCAAGTCGATGCGCTACAAAGGCTGGATGAGCAAGATCTGGCTTTGGGTGTTCTGCATCTCGTTCGTGATCCTGGGCATTCTGGGGGTGTTGGCCCCGACGCCTGAGCGCACGCTGCTGTCGCAGGTATGTACCTTCCTGTACTTCGCCTACTTCATTCTGATGCCGTTCTACACCAGGCTCGAGAAGACCAAACCGGTTCCGGAAAGGGTGACTGGCTGATGAAAAAGCTATTTGCTGTACTGATTCTTGCTGCCATGCCTGTACTGTCCTTCGCGGCTGAACACGGTGGTCCCGAGCTGGAAAAGGTCGACATCGACGTTTCCGACAAAGCGGCCATGCAGGATGGCGCGCGTACCTTCGCCAACTACTGCATGGGTTGCCACAGCGCCAAGTTCCAGCGCTACGAGCGTGTGGCCGATGACCTGGGTATTCCTCATGACCTGATGCTCTCGAAGCTGGTGTTCACGGGCGCCAAGATCGGCGACCACATGAGCATCGGCATGCAACCGGCTGACGCCAAGACCTGGTTCGGTGCGGCGCCGCCCGACCTGACCCTGGTTGCGCGCGTGCGGGGTACTGACTGGCTTTACGGTTACCTGAAATCTTTCTACGAAGACCCGTCGCGTCCTTGGGGCGTGAACAACAAGGTGTTCCCGAACGTGGGCATGCCTAACGTGCTGGTGGGCCTGCAAGGTCGCCAGGTCATCGGTTGCAAACAGGTCCAGGTCGTCGAAGACGGCAAGAAGCAATATGATCCGCTGACCGGTACCGCGCTGACTCATGAAGCGTGCGATCAGATGACCATTGTGCCGAAGAGCGGAACCCTGACCGAAGAGCAGTTCGATGAGAAGGTCAAGAATCTGGTAACCTTCCTCGCTTACTCGGCTAACCCGGTTAAGCTGCAACATCAGCGCATCGGCACGTACGTCTTGCTGTACCTGGCGTTCTTCTTCGTATTCGCCTATTTGCTCAAGCGCGAATACTGGAAAGATGTGCACTGATAGAGCTTCAAGCAATTGCTGTTAATCGCGCGCGCCCAAGGGCGTCTCTGAAGGTGTAACGAGCCTGGTGATCCAGGCGTTACGGGAGGCGCCCTCTGGGCGCGTGCGTTTTTCCGCTTCCGATAATTTCAACAAGCGAGGAGGACCGCCATGGGCGTGACCAATCGGTTGGCCTGTTACTCCGACCCCGCCGACCACTATTCCCACCGAGTGCGCATCGTACTTGCAGAGAAGGGTGTCAGCGCCGAGATCATTTACGTGGAAGCTGGTCGCCAGCCGCCTAAACTGATTGAAGTGAACCCTTACGGCAGCTTGCCCACCCTGGTCGATCGTGACCTGGCGTTGTGGGAGTCGACCGTGGTGATGGAATATCTGGATGAGCGTTACCCGCACCCGCCTTTACTGCCGGTTTATCCCGTGGCGCGTGCCAACAGCCGTCTGCTGATTCATCGTATTCAGCGTGACTGGTGTGGCCTGGTGGATCTGATCCTGGATTCCCGGTCCAAGGAAGCAGCCCGCGTGGTCGCTCGTAAAGAGCTGCGCGAAAGCCTGACGGGCGTGTCGCCGTTGTTCGCCGACAAGCCGTTTTTCCTCAGTGAGGAACAAAGTCTGGTGGATTGCTGCCTATTGCCAATACTCTGGCGATTGCCGATTCTGGGTATAGAACTGCCGCGGCCAGCCAAGCCGCTGCTTGATTATATGGAGCGCTCGTTTGCGCGTGAGGCTTTCCAGGCGAGTCTGTCTGGTGTCGAACGCGATATGCGCTAAGGCTTAAGGAGCCGCTATGAACTCCAGTCGACCTTATCTGGTCCGCGCGCTCTACGAGTGGATTGTGGACAACGATTGCACCCCGCACATGCTGGTCAATTCCGAGTATCCGTCGGTGCAGGTGCCTCAGGGTTTCGCCAGTGACGGACAGATTGTCCTGAACGTATCGCCGGCCGCCGTGCGCCATATGCACATGGACAACGAAGCGGTCAGCTTCGAAGGGCGCTTCGGTGGCGTACCGCACACGCTGTACGTGCCTATCGCATCGATCCTGGGTATTTACGCCCGGGAGAACGGTCAGGGCATGGTGTTTGATCTGGAATCGCCTATGGAAGACGAGGAAGAGATCGAGCCGGACGACGATATCCCGCCACCCGACAGCGAGCCGCCGCGGCCTAGCGGTCGGCCGAGTTTGAAGGTGGTGAAGTAATAAAAAAGGCGATCCTTTCGGATCGCCTTTTTTATTACTTCACCACCTTCAAACCGTGTAGGAGCTGTCGAGAGAAACGAGGCTGCGATCTTTTGATTTTGATTGTTAAGATCAAAAGATCGCAGCCTCGTTTCTCTCGACAGCTCCTACAGATCGGTATCAGTCGATGTATTCGAACAGTTTTACGATCTTCTGCACGCCGGAAACGCCTTGCACCAGGTTGGTCGCCTGGGCCGCTTCCTGTTTGGTCAGCAGGCCCAGCAGGTAGACGATGCCGTTCTCGGTCACCACCTTGATGCGCGAACCCGGGATGTTCGGATCAGTGAGCATTTGCGTCTTGATCTTGGAAGTCAGCCAGGTGTCATTCTGGCGCGCAAGGAAGCCGGAAGGTGGCAGCACTTGCAGTTCGTTGTGCACCGTCTTCACCCGCTGAACCGCAGCAGCGGCTTGTTCAGCCTTGGCCTTGAGGTCGGCGCGCGGGGTTTGCCCGGCGAGCAGCACGACGCCGTTGAAGCTGGTGACGACGATGTGCGAATCGTTGTCCAGGGCCGGGTCGGCCTTGGCGATGTTGACACCGACCTTGGTGTCGATCAGGGAGTCGTCGATCTTGCTGCCGAAGGTGCGGGTGCCGCGGTCATCTTCAATTGGCGCTTCGCGGCTGGCGTTAACCACCGAGGTGCAGCCGCTGATGCCGACGAGGCACAGGGTCAAGGCCAGTAGGCCTAGGCGATTAGGGGTCATTCTTCACTCCCGAACAGTTGGCTGTCGATCAAGTCGCAAAGGCAATGGATCGCCAGCAGGTGGACTTCCTGAATACGTGCAGTGACGTTGGCCGGTACGCGAATTTCGACGTCCTCGGGCAAAAGCAGTGACGCCATGCCGCCGCCGTCACGACCCGTCAATGCTACGACAATCATTTCGCGATCATGTGCGGCCTGGATCGCTTGAATTATGTTTGCCGAGTTGCCGCTGGTGGAAATGGCCAGCAATACATCACCCGGCTGGCCAAGGGCGCGGATCTGTTTGGAGAAGATTTCGTTGTAGCTGTAGTCGTTGGCGATCGAGGTGATCGTCGAGCTGTCGGTGGTCAATGCGATGGCGGGCAGGCTCGGGCGTTCGCGTTCGAAGCGGTTAAGCAGCTCGGACGAGAAGTGCTGGGCATCGCCGGCAGAACCGCCGTTGCCGCAGGAGAGCATTTTGCCTTCGTTGAGCAAGGCGTTGACCATGACCTGGCTGGCTTGCTCGATGTGCGGTGCAAGTACTTCCATCGCCTGTTGCTTGGTGTCGATACTGGCCTGAAAAAGCTGGCGAATTCGGGATTGCATGTCCATCTGTGTGACCTTAATTAGCGCGGCTACTCGGCACATGAATGTGCAGCCCGCAAAGCAAAGAGCAAAAGTGTTGGGTGAAAGTGTCCGGTTCGGGACGTGCGCGATCAGCTGTCGAAGGCATTCTGCAACCAGTTCAACTGATCGAGGTTGCTGTCGATGGCAACCACGTCGAAACGGCAAGGGGAATTGGCCCAACGCGACTCGCGCTGAAGAAAATACTGCGCGGCAAAAATCAGTTTCTGCCGTTTGCGCTCATCGATGCTATCGAGCGCGCCACCCCATTGAGTGTTTTTTCTGTAGCGAACTTCAACGAATACTACTGTATCGCCATCAAGCATGACCAGATCAAGCTCGCCGCGTTTACACAACCAGTTCTGCGCCAGCAGGCGCAGACCTTGTTGTTGAAGATGCTCGAGCGCATGCCGCTCGGCCTCTTTACCGCTTTGCTGGCGTGACCTGTCAGGCATCAGCGCGCGGTGTCCGGCAGGCGTTGAACCTGGCCGTTGACGAACTGTGCCCACGGCAACTGGCGCACGACGCGTTGGTTCGGCGTCATGCCCAGGCTGCCCGATTGACCTTCGATGCGGCTGTCCGGCAAGGCTTTGAGTTGGCCCAGGCGCGGCGCCAGGCGATAGGCATCAACACCCATCGCGTAAAGGCGGCCGAGGCTGCCACCGGCCTGTGGCCATTGTGCAGTGACCTGTTTGCGCAGTGGGTCATTGGCATCCAGCAACCATGGGGTTTCACAGAAGCGAATACCGTTCATGTCGTTGTACTGATTCACGTCGCCGCTGGCGCTGAACACGTGGGACGTGGCGTAAACCGGCACGTCACCCGCGTATTGGAAGTTCAAGGTCGGCTTGATCTGCTGGGCCTGCTGTGGCGTGGCGGCGAGGAAGATGAACTCGATGTCCTGGCGACGCGAAGGCTGGGCCGCTACCTGCCCACCCACGGTGCTTTGCAGGCTCTTGGCGCGGCCTTCGCTCTGGCGCAGCTGGAACATGTCGGCAATCTGCTGGGCCAGTTGCACGGGCTGGTCGACGCGTTCGGTGGCGACAATGCTGCCACCGTTGGCTTGCCAATCCTGGCTGAACGCCTTGAGCACACGATCGCCCCATTCGCCTTTTGGCACCATGATTGCGGCGCGATGCAGGCCATCGGCGCGAGCGCGACGGGACACTTCGCGGGCTTCGTCTTCAGCGGCAAGGCCGAACTGGAACAGCTGGGCCGGACCTTGTTCGCCTTCGCTGTAGTTCAGCGCCAGGGTAGTGATCGGCAGTTGCGGGCGAGTGCTGAGCTGTTTGACCAGCGGCTTCTCCAGCGGACCGACCACCAATTGCACGCCGTCGGCCTGGGCCTTGCGGTAGAACTCGTCCATCGATGTCAGCTTGGAGCTGTCATAGAACTCGATGGCTGGCGGCTTTTGCCCGGCTTGTTGGGCCTGGTAATGAGCGGCCATGAAGCCTTCACGCAGGGCTTTGCCGACCGAAGCCAGCGGACCGTCTTGCGGCAGCAGCAGAGCAATCTTGCCCAGGGGCTGGCTGGCCAGTTCCTTGAGCTTGGTCAATGGCAGCGGTAATTGAATGGCGGCCGGGTGCTTTGGATTCTGTTCGCGCCAGGTATCGATCGCGGCTTGCTGTTGTTCCACGGTGCCGGCAGATTTCACGGCCAGCGCCAGGCCCATCCAGCCGCCAAGGTCATCGTTGGTGGTCGGTTGCAGTTGATCGGTCGGCAGCGAAGCGATCAGGGTCCAGATCGCTTCGTGGTTTTTGCTGGCGGCTTCGCCTTCGAGCATCGGCGCGATAAAGATCCGCTCGCGTGCGGCGGCCAGGGTCTGGCCATCGGCTTCAAGGGCACGGGCGTGTACGGTGCCGGTGCGCACCTGTTGCTCGACGGGCAGTTCGCTCAGGCGTTGCAGGCTCGGATGGCTCAAGGCCGTCAGCGCCGCCTTGGGCTGATTGCGGGTCATGGCCAGTTCAGCCGCCAGGGTGCTGGCGAAGACTTGCGGGCCAGGCTTGAGTGTCTCGACCGGCACTTGTTGCAGGATTTGCGCGGACTGGCCGGCATTCCCCTGACGATAGGCCAGGTCTGCCGCGCTCAGGCGCAACAGGGCCGCGTCTTCCGGCGTCTTGCTTTTGGCGGCCTGGTCGAGCAGTTGCTCGATACTGGCATCCGGGGTGCGTGGAAGTTCGCCAAGGCTGGAAGAGGGCGAGCTGGCGCAAGCCGCCAGCAAGGCAGCGAGGCAGAGGGCAGTGAACAGCCGCAGGCAAGCGATCATGTAGTGTTCCTGATACTCGATCAAATTAGCGTGGAATTGTACCCAAGCACTGGCCGGGGCGCGATGTTACTGGCGTGAATCGATCAATTTAGCTCGTGCAAATGTTGCAGCGCCGCACAAAAGGCTGTGAAACCAAGGGCTGCTTGCGCGTATCGCGAACGTCGCTACGCGCTACAATGGCGACTTTTACCGATCATGAGGTGTGCGCTTTGACTGCTCCAGGTGCTTTGAATTCCGCCGCTGGCTCGCTTTATGTGGTGGCGACGCCCATTGGCAACCTGGACGACATCAGTGCGCGTGCCCTGAAAATCCTGCGTGAGGTGGCGTTGATCGCCGCCGAAGACACCCGCCATTCCCAGCGGTTGATGCAGCATTTCGGCATTCCCACGCCGCTGGCGGCCTGCCATGAACACAACGAGCGGGATGAAGGTAGCCGTTTTATCACCCGTTTGCTGGCAGGCGATGATGTGGCGCTGATCTCCGACGCCGGGACACCGCTGATTTCCGATCCGGGTTATCACCTGGTGCGTCAGGCCCGTGCAGCGGGGATCAACGTGGTGCCGGTTCCGGGTGCCTGCGCATTGATCGCAGCGTTGTCGGCGGCGGGTCTGCCGTCGGACCGTTTTATCTTCGAAGGTTTTCTGCCGGCCAAGGCGGTAGGGCGGCGCGCACGTCTGGAGCTGGTCAAGGAAGAACCGCGTACGCTGATTTTCTATGAGGCCCCGCACCGCATCCTTGAATGCCTGCAAGACATGGAGCTGGTCTTCGGCGGCGAACGTCCGGCGTTGCTTGCGCGAGAAATCACCAAAACCTTCGAAACCCTCAAGGGATTGCCGTTGGCCGAACTGCGCGCGTTCGTCGAGTCGGACAGCAATCAGCAGCGGGGCGAATGCGTGGTGTTGGTCGCGGGCTGGTCTGTCCCCGAGACCGAGGACGCGGTCAGCAGTGAGGCGATGCGCATTTTGAACCTGTTGCTTGAAGAGATGCCGCTCAAGCGAGCGGCCGCGTTGGCCGCGCAAATTACCGGGGAGCGTAAGAATGTGCTCTATCAGGTCGCGCTGGATAAACAGAAGGGCGAGTGAAAACCCGACGCACAGGCGTGACTGAAGGCGTTTAGCGCTTGTTCTTCGGCCGCTCTGCCGTTAACCTTCGCGGCGGAGAGTCGATCGGACAGTCGCTGCCCTCTATGAAAATTAGGGGGGGGAGGAAAGTCCGGGCTCCATAGGGCGAAGTGCCAGGTAATGCCTGGGAGGCGTGAGCCTACGGAAAGTGCCACAGAAAATAACCGCCTAAGCGCTTCGGCGCCGGTAAGGGTGAAAAGGTGCGGTAAGAGCGCACCGCACGTCTGGCAACAGTTCGTGGCTAGGTAAACCCCACTGGGCGCCCGGCCCAATAGGGTCCCAAGGCGTGGCCCGCGCTGGGACCGGGTAGGTTGCTAAAGATGTCCAGTGATGGCCATCGTAGACGAATGACTGTTCAAGACAGAACCCGGCTTACAGATCGACTCTCCACCTTTTTCTATACCTCTGCTTTAATCATGAGCAGGGCGTTGGCAGTAACAAATTCCCTCCTTGTACAATGATTGGCAGAAGGGTTGTGTGATATCGATTGGCCTGCTCTGGGAGCGACAAAACAACAGCCCCGTGGCATCGATTTCCGTCCTTGCACAATCCATCGCAGAACCCCATTTGTAATACCAAAAAAATCTTACTCTTAACAAACTACTTTAACTTCTGAACGCAGCCTTCTGTGCTGATTCAAGTTATCGGGCAAATTCATTCGTCGAATTCTCGTTACCCCTCCTTTTGCACTCCTAAATCTCAGTTCTGTAAGGCTTTTCCTTGAATGCGCGCCTTGACGGTGCGGTGGCCGCATTCCTATAGTGTGCGCAAGTGGCGGAAAGTGGCATGAAGTGGGTTTTTTGAGCTCAAAACGCTAAAATTTGGAGAAACGCAGACGTGTTTCGCGGAGCTAACGCTATCAGTCTCGACGCAAAGGGCCGTCTCGCCATGCCGAGCCGGTACCGTGACGAGCTCGTTTCGCGTAGTTCCGGTCAGCTGATCGTCACAATCGATGCCGTTGATCCGTGTTTGTGTGTTTACCCCCTCGATGAGTGGGAAATTATTGAAACCAAACTGCGCGCACTGCCTTCGCTTCGCGAAGAGAACCGCCGTCTGCAACGTTTACTGATTGGTAATGCCGTCGACCTCGAGCTCGATGGCAGTGGTCGTTTTCTGGTTCCGCCGCGTCTGCGTGAATATGCCAAGTTGGATAAGCGCGCGATGTTGGTAGGCCAACTGAACAAGTTCCAATTGTGGGACGAGGATGCCTGGGATGCGGTTTCTGCCGCTGACCTGGCTGCTATTCAACAACCGGGCGCGATGCCTGATGAACTGCGTGATTTGATCCTGTGACTATTGATAGCGGCTTTAACCACATCACCGTACTGCTCGACGAAGCCGTAGAGGCTCTCGCCGTACGTCCTGATGGCTGCTATCTGGACGGTACGTTCGGGCGCGGCGGGCACAGCCGGTTGATCCTCAGCCAGCTCGGCCCCGAGGGGCGGGTGCTCGGATTTGACAAGGATCCTCAAGCGATTGCCACCGGGCAAGCGCTGGCGGCCGAAGACGGCCGCTTTGTCGTTGTGCAGCGCAGCTTTGCCGAGCTTGGTTCGGAAGTCGCCGAGCGCGGCCTGGCCGGCAAGGTCAGCGGTGTTTTGCTCGACCTGGGCGTGTCCTCGCCACAGCTCGACGACCCTGAGCGCGGCTTCAGTTTTCTCAACGATGGCCCGCTGGACATGCGCATGGACCCGTCCCGCGGGATCAGCGCTGCCGAATTCGTCAACACCGCCCCGGTGGAAGAAATCGCCCGGGTGTTCAAGGAATACGGCGAAGAACGTTTCTCCGGTCGCATGGCCCGTGCCGTGGCCGAGCGTCGCGACATCAAGCCGTTTGAACGCACTGGCGACCTGGCTGAAGTCCTGAAAGTCGCCAACCCGGCGTGGGAGAAGGGCAAGAACCCGGCGACCCGTGCGTTCCAGGGCCTGCGTATTCACGTCAACAACGAACTGGGCGACCTGGAAGCCGGCCTCGAAGCCGCACTGGCCTGCCTGGAAATCGGCGGCCGCCTGGTGGTCATCAGTTTCCATTCGCTGGAAGACCGCATCGTCAAACTGTTCATGCGCAAACTGGTCAAGGGTGAAGCCGACAATCTGCCGCGCAACCTGCCGGTGCGTCACGTCGCCTTCGAACCGATCATCAAAATCCATGGCAAAGCGCAGTCCGCCTCCGAGGCCGAACTCAAAGCCAACCCACGTTCCCGGAGCGCCGTCATGCGCGTCGCGGAGAAGCTGCGGTGAGCAAGCTTTTCGCCAAGCCACTTCCCGGCGGAAGCTTTTTCATGCTGCTGCTGTTTGTGGGCGTGCTCGTCTCGGCCATTGGCGTGTCGTACAGCGCTCACTGGAACCGCCAACTGTTGAACACGCTGTACAACGAGTTGAGCGTGCGCGACAAAGCGCAGGCGGAATGGGGTCGGTTGATTCTCGAACAGAGCACCTGGACCGCCCACAGCCGTATCGAAGTGCTGGCGACCGAGCAACTGAAGATGCGCATTCCGGGCGCCGCTGAAGTGCAGATGGTGGCGCCATGATGAAACTCGAAGGGGCAATGTTCCCATGGCGTTTCCGCGTGGTGCTGGGCTTGCTCGGTATCATGGTCGCGGCCATTTCCTGGCGCATCATCGATCTGCAAGTGGTCGACCGTGCTTTCTTGAAAGGCCAGGGCGATGCGCGCAGCGTTCGTCACATTCCGATTCCGGCTCACCGTGGTCTGATCACTGACCGTAACGGCGAGCCGTTGGCCGTGAGTACCCCGGTCACCACCCTGTGGGCCAACGCCAAGGAAATGCAGCAGGCCAAAGAAAAATGGCCAGCACTGGCGGCGGCGCTGGGTCAAGACCCTAAAGCCCTGGCCGAACGTCTCGAAGCCCAGGCCAACAAAGAATTCATCTACCTGGTGCGTGGGCTGACGCCTGAGCAAGGCCAGTCGGTGCTCGACCTGAAAGTACCGGGCGTCTACGGCATCGAAGAATTCCGGCGTTTCTACCCGGCCGGTGAAGTCACCGCGCACATGGTCGGATTTACCGACATCGATGACCACGGCCGTGAAGGGGTCGAGCTGGCCTATGACGAATGGCTCGCCGGCGTGCCCGGCAAGCGACAGGTCATCAAGGATCGGCGTGGCCGACTTATCAAGGACGTCCAGGTCACCAAAAACGCCAAGGCCGGCAAGCCCTTGGCGTTGTCCATTGACCTGCGCCTGCAATACCTGGCCAACCGCGAACTGCGTAACGCGATCATCGAGAACGGCGCCAAGGCCGGCAGCCTGGTGATCATGGACGTCAAGACCGGCGAGATCCTGGCCATGGTCAACCAGCCGACCTACAACCCGAACAACCGTCGCAACCTGCAACCGGCGATGATGCGTAACCGCGCGATGATCGACGTGTTCGAGCCGGGTTCGACCATGAAAGCGATCTCCATGAGCGCCGCGATCGAAACCGGGCGCTGGAAGCCGAGCGATACCGTCGAGGTCTACCCGGGCACCTTGCAGATTGGTAAATACACCATCAAAGACGTCTCCAAGTCCGAAGGCCCGGTGCTCGACCTGACCGGCATTCTGATCAACTCCAGTAACGTCGGCATGAGTAAGGTCGCGTTCGATATCGGCGGCGAAACGATTTTCCGCCTGGCGCAGAAAGTCGGCCTCGGCCAGGACACCGGCCTCGGCTTCCCGGGCGAGCGCGTCGGCAACCTGCCGAACTACCGCGAATGGCGCAAGGCGGAAACCGCCACGCTGTCCTACGGCTACGGTATTTCCGTAACGGCGATCCAGCTGGTCCATGCGTTTTCGGCCTTGGCAAACAACGGCCGCCTGGCGCCGCTGACGCTGATCAAAACCGACAAAATGCCGCAAACCACGCAAGTGCTGCCGGAAACCGTAGCAAAAACCATGCAGACCATGCTGCAGCAAGTGATCGAAGCCCCGCGCGGTGTGTTCCGTGCGCAGGTGCCGGCGTATCACGTGGGCGGCAAGTCGGGTACCGCGCGCAAGACCTCGGTGGGCACCAAAGGCTACGCCGAGAATTCCTACCGCTCGCTGTTCGCCGGTTTCGGCCCGATGAGCGATCCGCGTTACGCGATCGTAGTGGTGATCGATGAACCGACCAAAGCCGGCTACTTCGGTGGTCTGGTCTCGGCGCCGGTGTTCAGCAAAGTGATGTCCGGGACGTTGCGCCTGATGAACATCACCCCGGACAACCTGCCGCCTACCCAACAAGCCAACGCCACACCGGTCGTTCCGCTGAAAGCCAATGGAGGGCGCGGCTGATGTCTCTGAGCCTGAACAAGATTTTTGCCCACGCCGGACGCGATCTATTGATCCGCGAGCTGGCTCTGGACAGCCGTAACGTGCGGGCTGGCGATCTGTTTCTCGCCGTCCCCGGCGGCAAGTTCGACGGTCGGGCGCACATCGCCGATGCCTTGCAGCGCGGCGCTGCCGCCGTGGCTTATGAAGTCGAAGGCTCGACCGTGCTGCCGATCACCGATGTGCCGTTGATTCCGGTCAAAGGCCTGGCGGCGCAGCTGTCGGACATCGCCGGGCGTTTTTACGGTGACCCGAGCCGCCATCTGAACCTGATCGGCGTGACCGGCACCAATGGCAAAACCAGCGTGACCCAGTTGGTCGCGCAAGCCCTCGATTTGCTCGGCCAGCATTGCGGCATCGTTGGCACGCTGGGCACCGGTTTCTATGGCGCGCTGGAAAGCGGCCTGCACACCACGCCGAACCCGATCGCCGTGCAAGCGACCCTCGCCGACCTGAAAAAGGCCGGCGCCAAAGCCGTGGCCATGGAAGTTTCTTCCCATGGTCTGGATCAGGGGCGTGTCACGGCGCTGGCGTTCAAAGTGGCGGTGATGACCAACCTGTCCCGCGATCACCTGGATTACCACGGCACCATGCAGGCCTACGGCGAAGCCAAGGCCAAGCTGTTTGCCTGGAACGATTTGAAATGCCGGGTGGTTAACCTCGACGACGATTTCGGCCGGCAACTGGCCGCCGAAAAACGCGAATCGCGCTTGATCACCTACAGCCTCGAAGATTCGAGCGCCTACCTGTATTGCCGGGAAGCGCAGTTCGACGACGAAGGCGTGCGCGCCACGTTGGTCACGCCTCAGGGCCAGCACCACTTGCGCAGCACTTTGCTCGGTCGCTTCAACCTGAGCAACGTGCTGGCCGCGGTCGGCGCCTTGCTCGGCCTGGACTACGCGCTGGACGAAATCCTCAAGGTCCTGCCAAAACTCGAAGGCCCGGCCGGGCGCATGCAGCGTCTGGGCGGCGGCACTCAGCCGTTGGTGGTGGTCGATTACGCCCACACCCCGGATGCGCTGGAAAAAGTCTTGATGGCCCTGCGTCCTCACGCCAAAGGCCGCTTGCTGTGCCTGTTCGGTTGCGGCGGTGATCGCGATCGCGGCAAGCGTCCGCTGATGGCGGAAGTGGTCGAGCGTTTGGCCGATGGCGTGCTGGTCACCGACGACAATCCGCGCACCGAAGACCCAGCGGTGATTTTCGATGACATCCGCGCCGGTTTCACTGCGGTGGATAAAGTCACCTTCGTCGCGGGCCGTGGCCAGGCGATTGCCCAGTTGATCGCCAGCGCTTCGGCGGATGACGTGATCGTCCTGGCCGGTAAAGGTCACGAGGACTATCAGGAAATCAATGGCCAGCGTCACGCGTTTTCCGATCTGGTCGAGGCCGATCACGCCTTGACCGCGTGGGAGGTGACCCATGCTTAAAGCCTTGAAACTGAGCGAACTGACCGGCGCCCTGAATGCCCGTCTGCTGACCGCCGATGCCACTTTCAACGGCGTCAGTATCGACAGCCGTGCGATCAAGCCCGGCCAGTTGTTCATCGCCCTGACCGGCCCGCGCTTCGATGGTCATGACTATCTCAATGACGTCGCCGCCAAAGGCGCCGTAGCGGCGTTGGTCGAGCGCGAAGTCGCCGACAGCACGCTGCCGCAATTGCTGGTAAAAGATACCCGTCACGCGCTCGGTCAACTCGGCGCGTTGAACCGTGCCGCCTACACCCATCCGGTGGCGGCCATTACCGGCTCCAGCGGCAAAACCACGGTCAAGGAAATGCTCGCGAGCATCCTGCGTACGCGCGGTCCGGTGCTGGCGACCCGTGGCAACCTGAACAATGACCTCGGCGTGCCGCTGACCCTGCTTGAGCTGGCACCGGAACACACCGCTGCCGTGATCGAACTCGGTGCCTCGCGGCTTGGCGAAATTGCCTACACCGTCGGCATGACCAAGCCTCACGTGGCCATCCTCAATAATGCCGGGACCGCCCACGTCGGCGAGTTCGGCGGACCGGAAAAAATCGTTGAAGCCAAGGGCGAGATCATTGAAGGGCTGGCAGCCGATGGCGTTGCCGTGCTCAATCTTGACGACAAGGCCTTTCAAATCTGGAAGACCCGCGCCGGTGAGCGCAAGGTCCTGACGTTTGCCCTGAGCAACCTCAGCGCCGATTTCTACGCCAGTGACCTCGATCGCGATGCGCGCGGTTGCCCGGCATTCAACCTGCACAGCCCTGAAGGTGTGGAACGGGTTCAACTGAACCTGCTCGGCACGCATAACGTTGCCAATGCCTTGGCCGCTGCTGCTGCCGCGCATGCGCTGGGCGTGTCGCTGTTCGGCATCGTCACTGGCCTTGGCGCGGTGCAACCGGTCAAGGGGCGTACCGTCGCGCAACTGGCCAGCAATGGCATGCGCGTCATTGATGACACTTACAATGCGAACCCCACCTCTATGTGCGCCGCCGTTGATATACTCGCCGGCTTTTCCGGCCGCACCGTCCTGGTGCTCGGGGATATCGGCGAGTTGGGCGATTGGGCGGAGCAGGGGCACCGCGACGTGGGCGCGTACGCCCGTGGCAAGGTTTCCGCGCTTTATGCCGTCGGGCCAAATATGGTTCACGCCGTAAACGCTTTTGGCGAACAGGCTTATCACTTCACCACTCAGGCTGAACTGATCAAGGCCCTTGGCGCCGAGCAAGACACAAACACCACCATTTTGATCAAGGGCTCGCGCAGCGCTGCGATGGAAAACATCGTCGCCGCTTTGTGCGGGTCCAGTCTGGAGAAACATTAATGCTGCTGCTGTTAGCGGAGTATCTACAACAGTTCTACAAAGGCTTCGCGGTCTTCCAGTACCTGACCCTGCGCGGGATCCTCGGTGTGCTGACCGCGCTGGTTTTGTCGCTGTGCTATGGCCCGTGGATGATCCGTACTCTGCAAAACCGTCAGATTGGTCAGTCCGTTCGCAACGACGGTCCACAATCGCACCTGTCCAAGTCGGGCACGCCAACCATGGGTGGCGCGCTGATTCTGTCGTCCATCGGCGTCAGCACCTTGCTTTGGGCTGACCTGGCCAACCGTTACGTTTGGGTGGTGTTGCTGGTGACGTTGCTGTTCGGCGCCATCGGTTGGGTCGATGACTATCGCAAGGTGATCGAGAAGAACTCCCGTGGCTTGCCGAGCCGCTGGAAATACTTCTGGCAATCGGTGTTCGGCCTGGGCGCGGCGATCTTTCTTTATATGACTGCCGCCACTCCGGTGGAAACCACGCTGATCCTGCCGATGCTCAAGGACTACAGCATTCCGCTGGGCGCAGGCTTCATTGTCCTGACCTATTTCGTGATTGTCGGCTCGAGCAACGCGGTCAACCTGACCGACGGCCTCGACGGCCTGGCGATCATGCCGACCGTCATGGTGGGCGGCGGTCTGGGGATCTTCTGCTACCTGTCGGGTAACGTGAAGTTCGCCGAATACCTGCTGATCCCTTATGTCCCGGGCGCGGGTGAGTTGATCGTGTTCTGCGGCGCGTTGATCGGTGCGGGGCTCGGCTTCCTCTGGTTCAACACGTACCCGGCACAGGTTTTCATGGGTGACGTCGGCGCACTGGCGCTGGGCGCGGCCCTGGGCACCATCGCGGTGATCGTCCGTCAGGAAATCGTCCTGTTCATCATGGGCGGCGTGTTCGTGATGGAGACCCTGTCAGTCGTCATTCAGGTTGCCTCCTTTAAGCTGACCGGTCGCCGCGTGTTCCGCATGGCGCCGATTCACCACCACTTTGAACTCAAGGGCTGGCCCGAGCCACGCGTGATCGTCCGTTTCTGGATCATCACCGTGATTCTGGTATTGGTCGGCCTTGCCACCCTGAAGCTGAGGTAGAACGAGTGTCTCTGATCGCTTCTGACCACATCCGCAACGTTGTCAGCCTCGCCAAGAGCGTCATGTCCCAGGTACGCTTCCAGGCGAA
>NZ_JBIVBY010000061.1:0-18333 GCF_044746405.1 Pseudomonas sp. NPDC086251 | reverse complement strand
GAGGCGAATTCTACAGCGTTACTCGCTGCTGTCAACACCTCTTTTCCGCTGCTTTCGACCGAGAAGATCGAATCGTTGATAAGGCGACAACACACATCCCTTTCAACGCCTTCCAGGCTTCGATGAACTGAAGCAACCTGCTGCCGAAAACCGCGTAACTCTTTGTTTACCAAGGAGTTTCCCGTTTCGACTGCGCCGGAAGTGGGGCGAATTATAGACACTCAGGATTTGCCGTCAATCCTTAATTACTCTTTTCTATCAGCAACCTGCAAATAGCCGAAAAACTGCCCATTTCCTTCTATATAGAACAGCAAATCACGCCCCTCTATATAGAAGAACCCGCCTCACTTCGCGGTAATCACCGACAACTTGGTAATCCCCGCCCGCTCGATCGAGGCCATGGCCCGCGCCACTTCGCCATAATTCACTCCATTGTCCGCCTGCAGTTGCACACGGACGTCGGGGTTTTTCGCTTTGGCCGCCTGCAGGTTGAATTCCAGCAGGTCGGCCTGGATTTCATCCTTGTTGATGAACACCTTGCCCTTGTCGTCGATGCTCACCACCAGCGGATCTTTCTGCTCCACCGGCGCCACCGATTCGGTCTTCGGCAGGTTGATCGGGATCGCGTTGGTCAGCAGCGGCGCGGTGACGATGAACACCACCAGCAGCACCAACATGACGTCCACCAAAGGCGTGACGTTGATCTCGCTGAGCACTTCATCGCTGTCTTGTGTGGAGAAGGCCATGTCAGGACGCCTCCTTGATTTTCTGCCCGGCGACCGTCGCTGCGGACTTGCTCAGCACCGGATGCAGCAGTACGCGGAACGCGTTTTTCTGCGCCAGGCTGTAGAAGTCGTGGGCGAAATCATCGAGGTCGGCGGCGGTCAGTTTCAGTCGACGCAGGAAGTAGTTGTAGACCAGCACCGCCGGCACCGCGACGGCAATGCCGACGCCCGTCGCGACGAGGGCGGCACCGATCGGCCCGGCCACGGTTTCCAGGCTCGCCGAGCCCGCCGCGCTGATCCCTTTCAAGGCCGACATGATGCCCCAGACGGTGCCGAACAGGCCGATGAAGGGCGAGGTGCTGCCGATACTGGCGAGGATCGCCAGGCCGCTTTCCAGCGAACGGCGTTCACGCACGATCTGCTGGCGCAAGGCGCGCTCGAGGCGGTCCTGGTGGTTGATGGCCTGGCTCAAGTCGGTAGCCTGAGCGTCTTCCGGCACCTGGATCGCGGCGTAACCGGCCAGGGCGACACGCGCGGCGGCGCCCGGCTGGCTATGGGCCAATTCAGCGGCGGAATCGAGGCTGGAGGCAGCCCAGAAGTGTTTATGAAATTTGCGGTCCTGGGTCTTCAGGCGGGTGAACTGCACGCCCTTCAGCAAGGCCAGGCCCCAGGTGGCCACGGAAAAAAGGATCAACAGCCAGATGACGGTGTGTTCGATGGATTCGAAAGGGGATGCAATCAGGTTCATGGTCAGGCTCTCCAACAAGGCATTAATCGGTTGTAGCGATGCGCCTTTTGTCAGGTGGCCCGCGGTGTAAATCGGTAGGTTGAGTTACTTGATTTTGAAATCGATCGGCACGCTGACCCAGCCGTCCTGGGCGACATCGCCCTGCTTGGCCGGGACGAAAGTCCAGCGCTTGACCGCCGCCAATGCGGCGTCGTCGAGCTGGTCGCGGCCACTGCTCTTCTGAATCTGGATCTCACCGGGTTTGCCGCTGGCCAGGACATGCACCCGCAGCAACACCGTGCCTTCCCAGCCACGGCGCATCGCCAGCGACGGGTATTCCGGTGCCGGATTCTTCAGGTACCCGGCGCTAGCCGACGCCGGCGTAACCGGTTTCGGCGCGGGCGGTGCCGCAGGCGCTGGCGCCGCGACCGGTTGTGGCGGCGCAGGTGGCGCGGGTGGCTGCTCCATCGGCTTGGCCACGGGTTTGGGCACTGGCTTGACCACGGGCTTGGGTTTGGGGACAGGTTTGGGTGGCGGTGGCTTCACCGCCAACTCATCTTCAACCGGCGGTGGCGGTTCGACCACGGGCTGTGGAATCGGCTCGGGCGGTGGCGGCTGCACCACCGGCGGCGCCGGCTGCGAGAACTCGATGGTCATCGGCGGAATCTCCGGTGGCACCACCGGCAGTGCCAGCGGCGGGTTCTGGTTGACCCAGACGATCACCGCGCCATGCAGCACCAGCGCAAACACCCCGAGCAGGACGCCTTCGCGGCGACTCAGCACGCGTTTGGGCGTGCTGTGCAGTCGCGACGCCGCCAAGGGCTGCCGAAAGATCCGGCCAAGGTCGAGCAGTTCGCCGCCGGGCGCCGGGTGCCGGAACACCTCGAAGGCACTGTTGGCGCTCTGGACATTGCCCATTCATTAACTCCTGTAGACCTTTGGATTTATCTGCCTACGGGCATAATCAACGAAAGTTTTTATCTCATAAAAGAATATTTAATTATCCAGACATGCAATTTTTGCATAACAAGATTCACACCAACCGCTAAGCGAAAGAGCCAGGCCTAGGATGCCGCCGCGAATCCCCGCTGCAAATCCTCAATCAACGCCTCGGCATCCTCGAGCCCGATGTGCAACCGCAGTACCGGATTCAGTGCGCGATCGGCGTCGCTGTGACGATCCGTTGTGTCAGCCACCGTGATCAGGCTTTCGTAGCCGCCCCAGGAAGCCCCCAGACCAAACAACTGCAGCGCATCGATAAATTGCTCGACATAAGTGGCGCTTGCATCGTGCAGCTCGAAGGACAGCAGGCCGTTGCTGCCATTGAAATCCCGTTGCCACAGGGCGTGACCGGGATGATCGGGCAAGGCCGGATGGAAAACCCGCTTCACCTGCGGTTGTGCTTGCAACCAATGCGCGACTTCCAGCGCCTGGCGTTCGTGAACCTCCAGGCGTGGCGCCAAGGTACGTGCGCCGCGCAGCACCAGATAGGCATCGTCCGGGCTGACGGTGCTGCCGAAGGTGTCGCTCATGGCGGCCAGTGCCGGCCAGACGTCTTCCCGCGTGCAGACGCTGCCCATCACCACGTCGCTGTGACCGCACAGGTATTTGGTCAACGCCATGATCGAGATGTCCGCCCCCAACGCCAGCGGCCGATACAGATAGCCCGACCCCCAGGTGTTGTCCACCGCCAGCAAGATGCCCCGTGGCTTGCAGAGCGCGGCGATGGCCGGCAAGTCGCAAAGCTCGTACAGCAACGAACCGGGCACTTCGGTGTAGACCATTTTGGTATTGGCTTGCAGCTGTGCTTGCAGGCCGCGGCCGTCCGCCGCGAAGTAGCCGACCTGGATGCCGAACGGCTCAAGAAACTCCTTGGCCAGGCGTCGCACCGGCGAATAAACAGCATCGGTGATCAGCACATGATCGCCGGGGCGCAGGTAGGCCAGGAACGTCTGCGCGACCGCCGCCAACCCGGTGCCGAACAAGCGAGTGCGAAAACCGCCCTCCAGTTCGGTGACCAGGTCTTCGAGGGCGAAGGCTGTCGGGTTGCCTCGGGCGCCATAGCTCAGGACCCGTTCGCTGTCGCGACGGGAACGGGCGTCGCGCATCTGCGCAAGGTTGTCGAACAGTACAGTGCTCAAGCGGGTGACCGGCACGTTGACGGACCGACCGCCACCGCCCCTTTCGGTACGCGCCGAATGGATCAGGCGAGTACGAACCCGCGCATCATTCGTTGCTTGTGGTTGCAGTGGTTTGAGACTGGCCATTTCGTCCTCGCTCATTTGCGCCAGCAAGCCGATTTCCCAGGCCAGGTACTGACGCGCCGCATCTTTGTTACCGGAATGACGATCATGGGTGAAGAACAGAAAATCAATGCACTGTGGATCCGGCGGCGTAAGGGCGTTCTCTTGCACGGCAAAACCCGCCGCGCGCCAGGCGCCGAGACCACCGTCCAGCAGCCTGGTTTGCGCACGTTGAGCGTCGGACAATTCCAGCGCGGCAACAGCGGCCAGCTGCGGGTCATCGGCCAGCAACACCAAAGGCCGCTGTTCACCGGCAACCTCGGCCGCCAATCTCGAACGGATCGACCAACGCGAACCGGCGATATGACCTTTGCGATAGACCATGCTCGGACGCAGATCAACCAGCACAACCGCATCATCTTTCAACGCATCGGCCAGCGCCTGTGCGGTGATCAACGGCAACGCCTCGTCAGCGGCAACCTCAAGCGCGGGTAACGCCAACCCGCTGCTCACCCCACCCGCCAGCGCATAAGCCTCATGACCCAATTGCCGCAGCCAACTGGCAATGATCGGCGCCCGCACGCCATCACTGTCGATCAGCACCAACCGCGCCCGACGCACGCCGACATACAGATCGGTGGATTGAATCAACTGCCCGCCCGGCGTGTGTTGAGCGCCCGGCAGACTGCCCTCGGCAAATTCCTCGGCGGTGCGCACATCGCAGAGGAACAGGCTGCGCCCCGCTTCCCTGCTCCACTGTTCAACCTGAGTGGCTTGAACGGTTTCCACCCCAGCCCGCTCCGCCAGATGCGCGGCGGCGAGACGCTGAGCGGGCAAGGTCTTCGATGACACCTCGTCGGCATAGCGTCGGGTGCTGCCATGCTCTAACTGGAAGTCTTCCAGGTACCAGCCCTGAGTGCCGTTTTCCAAGGCGTACACCGGGTTCTTAAGACCAAGATTGATCAACGTCTGCGCGCCGATGATGCTGCGGGTGCGGCCGGCGCAATTGACCACGATCGGCGTGCGCTCGTCCGGCACCAGATCGTGCACGCGATAGCCCAACTCGCCGTTAGGGCAGCACACAGAACCGGGAATGGTCATCTTGCGGTATTCATCGAACGGCCGACCGTCCAGCACCACCAATGGCTCACCCCGGGCCTGCCATTCGGCCAGTTGCTGCGCGGTGACGTGAGGCGTGTGACTGGCCTCCTCGACCAATTCGCCAAAGGCCTTGGAAGGCACATGCACACCGGCGAACAGCTGAAAACCAGCCGCCTTCCAGCCATCGGCACCACCGACCAGCACATGCACGTTGTCATAGCCCAATGCGTGTAAACGCTGTGCGGAGCGCGCCGCGACTACCCCGCCATTCTGGTCATAAATCACCAGCCGCACCTGAGGATTCGGCGCCAGGCGTCGGACCTCCAACTCCAGTCGGCTATAAGGCAGATTCACCCCGAAAAACAGGTGCGCCTCGCCATATTGGCCGTGTTCGCGCACATCAAACAGGGCAATTTCATGCGCGTCGAACAGCCACTGTTGCAGTTGCCTTGGGGTTACGGTCTGGCTCATGGAATCGATCATGCGTAGGCCTTGATCGACGGCGCCATTTGCGAGGCGTTGTAGTTGAGAATGCGCCCGTCGGCCTCGACGCCGTATCGGCCGTTGAGGGATTCCAGCGGCAAACCGTAGAGATGAAAATGCAAGGTCGCCTGCTCGCCTTCGACACGAATGCCGTGCAGGTCTTCACCCAGAAACGAGATCGACGTGCCGGGCTGCACGATCACTTCCTTTTCCAGGTGCAAGGTGGTGAAGCCCGGCTCGCGACCTTCATCATCACGGGCATAGACGTAGTTGATTTCCTGGCCTTCGACCGCGCTGATGATGGCCCAGGTTTCGTGGTTGTGCGCGATGGTACTTTTGCCCGGCAACAGCGAATTCAGGTACAGCGTCGGCGTATCGCCGTCGTCATTGAGCCGATAGCGAAACGCCGTGCTGCCCTGCCCCGGCACCGGTGCCGGGAACTCGTCGAAGTTGAACAGATCACGGCGCTCGGCCAGGTTTTCCAGCAGGGCAACGATTTGCACCAGCGCGGCGCGGTCGACGCCCCGTTGATTGATGACGCGGATTTTCTTCAGGAAATCCTCAATGACAGCGGCACGGTTAACGGTACTCATGAACAGGCTCCTCAGTATTAGACGGACAGGCTGTAGCGACCCAGGTTGGTCAGCAGATAAGGATCGTTTGCAACGGCAGGACGGCGCCCCGGATCACCCAAGGCATGACGCAGGAATGCCTGAGTGCGCTCGCTGGTCGGGCGTTGGAAAATGTGTTCGGCGCTGCCGTGCTCGACGATCACGCCGTTCTCGGTGAAGTAGACGATGTCGCTGATCTCTTCGGCGAAACGCATCTCGTGGGTCACCAACACGCACGTCATGCCCTCTTCAGTCAGCTCGCGAATCACCGTCAGCACTTCGCCGACGGTTTCCGGATCGAGGGCCGAGGTCACTTCATCGAACAGAATCAGTTCCGGACGCATGGCCAGCGCCCGGGCAATCGCCACCCGCTGTTGCTGGCCACCGGACAGCTGCCCCGGATAGGCATCGGCCTTGTGCTCCATTCGCACCTTGGCCAGCAGCGCCCGTGCGTCTTTTTCGGCATCGACGCGGTTGCGACCCAACACCTTGCGCGGCGCAATCACCAGGTTTTCCAGCACCGACAAATGCGGGAACAGGTTGTACTGCTGGAACACGAACCCCACACGCTTGCGCAACTCGATGCGCTGCGCTTCCTTGGCCAGTGAGTGAACCTCGGTCGAGCCGACGCGAATGCTCCCGCGCTGAGGCTGCAACAGGCCGGTGATGCAACGCAGGAGGGTCGACTTGCCCGAGCCGGACGGGCCGATGATCGACACGGCCTGGCCACGATACACGTCGAGGTCAATGCCCTTGAGTACCGGATTGCTGCCGAAGGACAAGTGCAGATCGCGCAGGCTGACCAAGGGCTCGGCGACGGTTTCAGTAGAAGGCATAACGTCGCTCCAGGCGTTGAGTGAGTCGGGAAATCGGATAGCAGTAAGCAAAAAACAGCACCAGCAAACTCAGGTAAATCACCACGGTGAAGCCGGTCATGTTCACGGTGTTGCTGGCGATTTGCGCGGTGTCGATCACGTCATGCACACCCACCAGGGACGCCAGCGCAGTGCCCATGGTGATCACCGCATACAGATTCATCCACGGCGGCAACATGCGCTTGAAGCACTGCGGCAGGATGATCGAACGGAAGATCTGCCCGCGCGTGAAGGCCAGGGAGCGTGCGGCTTCCCACTGGGTACCGGGAATGGAAGCGATGGCGCCACGGAAGATTTCCGCGACGTTGGCACTGGCCGGCAGGGCCAGGCCGATGGTGACCTTGACCCAGTCCGGGAACGAAACGTAAGCGCTGCCGATGTGGACCTCGAACGGGAACACGTAGGTGGTGAAATAGATCAGCACCAGCCACGGCGCATTGCGGAAAACCTGTACCCAAATCTGCGCGGGCCAACGCAACAGCCGCAGGGGCGACACGACCAACGCCCCCACCAACAAGCCCAACAACGAACCCAAGCCGATCGCTAACAGGCTGATCAGGATATTCTGGCCAAAGCCTGCGGCCAACGCTGGCGACCATTGCAACAAGGCCTTCAAAACCGGGCTATGAGGGGCGAAGTACAGCAATCCAAGCACGACGCACACCAACATCAGTAACTTGCCGACAGGCCGGCGCGGCCCGGCCAGCGGTGTGCTGACGGACGATTCAATGGCCATAACCAGGCATCCTCAGGCGTGCTTCCAGCAAGCGCCCCACACAATTGACGATAAAACTCAGCAGGCCGAAAAAGCTCAGGATCAGGATCATCAGCTCCAGTACGTTATCGCTCTGGGTCCAGATCATGATCGCGGCGTAGGTGATATCTCCCACGGCAATGGCCGAGGCCACGGCGGTCATTTTCACCAGGTCGATCAGGTTGTTGATCAGCGATGGCAAGGCAAAACGCAGGGCCAGCGGCAGTTGCACATTCCACAACAACTGGCGACTGCTGAAGGCCAGCGAACTGGCGGCCTCAAGGGTCACCGCCGGCACCGCCTCGATGCCGGCGCGCAAGGCTTCGGCATGGAACGCGCCCTTGTGCAGCGAGATCACAATCACCACCCAGGCGAACGGGGTCAGCGGATTGGCCGTGCCGACGGCTTGGGTCAGCAGCATGTTCAACACCAGGAACGCGCAATACAGTTGCACCAGCGTCGGCGTGTTGCGCGTGACTTCGACGAACACCCGCGCGGGTTTGGCCAGCCAGGGTTGACCCGACGTCAGCATCGCCGCCAGCCCGACACCCGCCAGCAGGCTGCCGACGATGGTCAACAGGCACAGCAACACCGTGGTCAGCGCGCCCTGCTCCAAGGTCCCGCGCTGATAGGCGTCCAACAGAAAGCTGTAGTTCAGGCCAACCCTGGCGGTCCAGTGGACGAAATTCTCCAGCCAATCACTCATGCGTCGCCCTCAGGCACCGTTGGCCCGGAACTGTTTTTGCAGCTCCACCAAGGCCGGTGATGCGGGAGTGATGCGATTGCGGGTCTGCGCCTCGATCAGCCAGCCGCTGCGATGCAGTTCCTTGATGATCGGGTCGAGCCGCGCTTGAGTATCGCTTTCACCACGGCGGGTCCAGATCACTGACGGGGCCGGATTGAGTTCCGGGCTGAGCGCGCGATAGCCCTGCCATTCAGCGGTGTCGGCGATCAGCGGATTGATCAGCGTAGCGTCATGCACCGCGGCGACGCAGTTGTTGCCACGCAGCGCCAGCAAGGATTCCGACGAACTCTTGAACGCCTTGATCTCGGCGCCCAACTCGGTGAGTGGCTTGACGTAGCTGCTGCCCTGGGAGGTGCAGACCGATTGGCCTTTCAGGTCTTCCCAGCGGCTGATCTTGCTGTCCTTGAGCACCGCTGCGGTGCCACCGACACGGTAGAACGGCGTCGGCACAAAACCGAGGATCTCGCCGCGGTCGGCGGTCCATTCCATGTTGGCGATCAGTAAATCTACCTTGCCCTGCTGCAGAAACTGCACGCGGTTGGCGGGCAACACCGGCACCAGTTGCACCTCGGCGCCCAGTTGCCGACCCAATTCCTCAGCGAGATCGACATTCAAACCACGGGGTTTCTGTGTGGTGGGATCAATGCCGCCAAAGGGGCCGCCGGACAACAACACGCCGACGACCAGCACATGGCGTTGCTGGATTTTGTCCAGGGTGGCATCCGCTTGAGCGCTGGTCATTGCAACCATCGAGATCAAGGCCCCCAACATGACAGGCAACAATCGTTTAACCGGCGAGCGCTCGAGCAACATGGATTTCCCCCTTCAAGAATGATCGGCGTACCCCGACCTGATGTGTGGGCATCCTAGGTACAGTCCTGAAGTAACGGAAATTCAAATATCTAATATCGTTATAACTTACAGTATCAAAATTGACAGCAAGTCTTCGCAAAGCCCATTTTTACTGGCGATCTTTTCATAATCACTAAATGAGCACCTAGAACACATAAAGATCTGTAATATTTATGTTTGCAGCCCTGATATAAAAACAACGCCGGGAATGGCCATGTCGACCTCATCCACCCTCGATCTCGAATTACTGCGCACCTTCATCGCCGTGGTGGATCACCACAGTTTTGCCGAGGCCGGCGCGCAACTGGCCCGTACGCAGTCGTCGGTCACCCAGCACATGCAACGCCTGGAACAACTCGTCGGGGTGAACCTGTTCGAGAAGCGCGGGCGGCAAAAGCAACTCACCGAAGCCGGGTTGCAGTTACTGCGGCACGCACGGCAGATGCTCTCGCTCAACGACGACGCCCTGAACTCCCTGCGTGAAAGCAGCTTGAGCGGCGTGTTGCGCATCGGTTCGCCCCATGACATCGCCGACACCATCCTGCCGCCGATCCTCAGCCACATTGCCCGCTCGGCACCGCGTTTGCGCCTGGAGATCGACGTCGGCCGCAGCCCGTTCCTGATGGACGACCTGCACCGTGGCAAGGTCGACATGGTGATCTCCACGCGTGCAGACCCCAGCCTCGAAGGCTTTGCCTTGCGCACCTCGCCGGTGTGGTGGATCTGTTCGGCGCAGTACATTCATACCCCCGGCGAGCCGTTGCCGCTGATCCTGGTGGACGAACCCAGCATCTATCGCCGCTACGCGCTGGAGGCTCTGGAACGCGCCAACATTCCTTGGCGCCAGGCGTATCTGGCGTCGAATCTGATCGGCATCAAAGCGGCGACTCGCGCCGGCCTGGGCGTCACGCCACGAAGCATGGAAATGCTCGGCCCGGACATGCGCGTGCTGGGCGAGAACGATGGCTTGCCACGGTTGCCGGACGTGACCTACCACTTGTGGATTCGCCCCAACACCGTGAACCCGCTGGTGCGTCGGGCCTATGAATTGATCAGGAGCAGTCGGGGCCTCTGATCGAAAAAGCCCGGCACGGAAAATCCCTACCGGGCTTTTTTGCGTCATTTTTATCGCGCGGATCACGTTCGACCCTGTTGATTCTGTTGTGTCTGTGGGCCGATGATGCGGCGGAGCCCTTTATCGGCGCTCTCGACACACCGCCTCGCAGAAAAACAAAAAATACAGGAGTTGATCATGTCCGAACTGAAACTGCACCCCAACGCCGCAGCGTCCTTGAGCCAGTGGCACGCGATGATCAGTAAAGGCGACTTGCAGGCCTTGCCCGAGTTGCTGGACCCACAGGCCGTCTTCCGCTCACCGATGGCTCACACGCCTTACCCCGGTGCAGCCGTGGTGTCGAAGATTCTCAACACGGTCATCGAGGTGTTTGAAGATTTTGTTTACCACCGGGAATTGGCTTCAGCAGACGGGCTGAGCGTCGTCCTGGAATTCAGCGCCAATGTCAGCGGAAAAGCATTAAAGGGCATCGACATGATCCGCTTCAACGAACACGGAAAAATCGTCGAGTTTGAAGTGATGGTCCGTCCCTTGAGTGGTTTACAAGCCTTGGGCGAGCAAATGGGACAACGTCTTGGTGCGTACCTGGCGGCCAGTAAAGCCTGATCACGGGGCATCGTTTCAGGCAAGGCGCAGCAGCACGCACCTCGCTTCAATCGATGTCGGTGCCTGTGTTGCGTTCGGAGAGACGCGACAGCAAATCCATGGCACGCCTGACGGGGATTTTCCCGGCAATCTCCACAAAGGGCCTGACGATCAGGCTGTAGACCGTCAGGTAACGCTCGTGATCCTCCCTGCCAATGCCGAACCGGATGAGTTCGGGCTTCGAATGGGTGAGGTACAGCGTACCGAACATCCAGTCCCAGAGAGACAGGTTGATCCCGAAGTTCCTGTTGAAGTGTCGCGGCGCGTCACTGTGGTGAATCTGGTGCTGGGCGGGGCTGTTCAGCACATGCTCGACCACAGGGCCGAATGAAAGCCAGACATGGCTATGACGCAGGTTGGCCGCCAATGCGTTGAGGATCAACACCACATAGGTCACGCCGAACAGGGTGTACGGGCTGATCTTCCCGCCACAGGCATACCAGAAGACCCCGGCATAGGCGCCGACGCATACGGTGTCAGTCAGTTTTTCGACGATCTTTTCCACAAAGTGAACCCGGCTTGCCGTCGCTGGCACCAGCACGGGTGCCGAATGATGGACTTTGTGGAACGCCCAGAGATACCGGGAATGAAAGGCGCGGTGGGCCCAGTAATGGATGAAGTCCTTGACAACAAACACACCCAGGCCATAGAGCAAGCAGAGCGGCAGGTTCTGCGCCACTTGCGTGCGGGCGCCCCAAAGGTGGGTGAAAAAGCTGATGTAGTCCCCGGAGCGCAGGACATGTGGATCAACCAGGCCGACGATGGGCAGCACCAGCGCAACTTTGAGGATGCCCCGAACGAAGTAGTAGCGGTAATCCAGCAACGCCGAACGATGGAAATAGACCCGGCTGCCACCAATGAACTGCCAGAAAGACTGAGCGTCGGTCAGCCCGCGAGCCTGCCGGTATCGGAACAGGCCGTAGGCGACGCAGTAGGACGTAAAGAGAAAAACCACGCTGAAGCGACCGTTCAGGTCGAAGATACCCAGAAACTGGTCCGTGACCGGCTGGATAACCCACTTGATCAGGCAGTCATGGAAAAGCGCGAGAACGTCCACAAGAGACAGCACTCCGACAAAGGTGGGGCATTGTAGATCAGAACCGGAGGGTGGTGTTCGCGCGGCGAATTGTATCGCTGTGTATTTTTGCGGGTGATCGTACACAGCGTTACACAACCGCCGGATCAGGACACACAGGCACTACATGAAGGTGAAAAAGTAGGCACGTCGCTGCCTTGTAGGAGCGAGCTCGCTCGCGATGGACGTTAACAATAACGCGTGTTGGCTGGATTAACGCGTCGCTCTCAGCTTCATCGCGAGCGAGCTCGCTCCTACAGGATTGGCATCGTTCTTAAACCTTTTAGCAGGAGCCCGTCATGATCAATAAAATCGATACCGTGTTGTACACCGGAAAAACCCACACCACCGGCGGCCGTGACGGCGCGTCGCGTAGCTCCGATGGTCGTCTGGAGATCAAGCTTTCCCCTCCCGGCTCGTCGGGCAGTGGCACCAACCCCGAACAGCTGTTGGCGGCCGGCTGGTCGGCCTGCTTCATCGGCGCCATGGGCAAGGCGGCTGCCGCGATGAAAGTGACCCTGCCGAGCAACCTCGCGGTCGATGCCGAAGTGGACCTGGGCAAGACCGAAGACGCCTTCTTCCTCCAGGCGCGCCTCAATGTCAGCCTTCCGGGCCTGGACCCTGCCGTTGCACGAACCGTGGTCGACGACGCACACCTGCGTTGCCCGTACTCCAAGGCGCTGAGTGGCAACATCGACATCACGATCAATCTGGTTTGACCGGAGCTGCCCGCCGGCGCAGCCTGTCTTGCCGGCAGTCATCCGAAACAGGGCGCATCCAAACGTTCATGAGATCATCATGAGCAAGATCGATACCTGGCTCACTCAATGGGCACGTTCACTGATAGGAAGGACCGTATTATGACGACACGAACTGAAACGGCCATTCTGGCCGGCGGCTGCTTTTGGGGTATGCAGGATCTGATCAGGCGCCAGCCCGGCGTGCTGTCCACGCGGGTGGGCTACACCGGCGGCGATGTGCCGAACGCAACGTACCGCAACCACGGCACGCATGCGGAAGCGATCGAGATCGTGTTCGATCCGGAGCAAACCAGCTATCGCCGGATCCTCGAGTTTTTCTTCCAGATCCACGACCCGACGACGAAAAATCGCCAGGGCAACGACATTGGTTTGAGCTACCGCTCGGCGCTCTTCTATCTCGACGATGAGCAGAAGCGCGTAGCCGAGGACACCGTGGCCGACGCAGATGCCTCCGGCCTGTGGCCCGACAAGGTCGTGACTGAGATCAGCGCCGCCGGCCCGTTCTGGGAGGCAGAGCCTGAGCACCAGGATTACCTCGAACACTACCCCAACGGTTACACCTGCCACTTCATCCGGCCCGACTGGAAACTACCCAAACGCGCGTGACGGTGTCTGGCACTGCACCTAAACGATGGCGGGATACTCATCGACACTGTCCGGCCAGGGCGTCAACACCTGGAAGCCGTCGTCAGTGACCGCCACCATGTGCTCCCACTGGGCCGAGAGTGAATGATCCTTGGTGACGACCGTCCAGCCGTCACTGAGGGTTTTCACGTGGCGTTTGCCGGCGTTGAGCATTGGCTCGATGGTGAAGATCATGCCGGTTTTCAGCTGAAGGCCCTGGCCCGGATAGCCGTAATGCAGGACCTGCGGTTCGTCGTGATACACCTTGCCGATACCGTGGCCGCAGTACTCGCGCACGACGCTGAAACCCTCCTTTTCGGCGGCACTCTGAATCGCATGACCAATGTCGCCCAACGTAGCGCCGGGGCGGACCACCCGGATGCCGGCACACATGGCGTCATAGGTGGTCTTGACCAGATGCCTGGCATCCGGCGACGGTTCGCCGACGAAGTACATGCGGCTGGTGTCGCCGTACCAACCGTCCTTGACCACGGCAATGTCGATGTTGACGATGTCGCCGTTCTCGAGCGGCCTGGCCGACGGAATGCCATGGCAGACCACCTGGTTGACGGACGCACACACGGTTTTCGGGAAGCCGTGATAACCGACATTGCCCGGAATGGCTTTCTGCACGTTGACGATATAGTCGTGGCAGATCCGGTCCAGTTCGTCGGTGGTGACCCCGGCCTTGACGTGGGGCGTGATCATCGCCAGCACCTCGGCGGCCAACGTGCCCGCCACGCGCGACTGGGCGATGTGTTCCGGGGTGTTGATTTTGACGTTAGTCTTCATGGCTTGGCTCCCGAGACCGCATCAACGTCCGTGTGATGCGCAACCTCGGCGAGTGCGCACACCTGTTTAACATCAAGACCACCCGCCAGTTCGGCACGAATCAGCAAGCGGCAGATGTCGCTGTGGTCGAGGTTGGGGTGCAACTCCGTCAACATGCCGATGCGCATCCAGTGCTCGGCCTGGGCATTGATCGAGCGGCTCAGCGCATTGCTGGCGACACGCAGATTCTCGTGCATGTCTTCTGAAATTTTTACGATTCCCACAGACTCATCCAATATGAAATGCATATGAATCGTATATTAGTCGATAGCATGGTGAGATCGCAAATTGAGGGCATTAAAAAGCCCGCACAGGGCGGGCTCGGGGTTGTGAAAGTGAGTAGGTGGCCGGTGCTGGTCTCCGGCTTACAAGGTTTATCAGGCTTCTGACAGAACAGTTTTGTGCTGTCCTGCTTCACACGGCATAAGGGCTGGATCTCAGCGCGGAGATCTTTCTAACCGTGTACCCTTCGGAGCGCGCCCCACGCTTCCTCGCTATCCTCTTGCGCATCAGTCTGCGTCTTCACCTACAGGTTGAAGAATAGCAAAAGGCGCGGACTGCGGAAGGGGCTTTTTTAGAACGATTCCACCCAAGGGGAAACCCGGCAGGATGGAAAAACTCTATCGCCCTCGCTTACTTCTCCAGCACCACCAGCGGCGTGTCTTTCTTCACAATGTACGTGGCCAATTCCGCGCCGTTACCCGTGCCTATATTTTTCGCAACGTGCGCGGTGCCGGCGGGGATGTACAACGAATCGCCGGTTTTGAGCGTGACCGGTGGCTGCCCGTCGAGTTGGTACTCAAACGTACCCTCGATCACGAAAGCGACTTCTACCCCGGGATGGGAGTGCTTGGGCGATGTCACACCCGGTGCGAAATCAACGCGAACCTGAATGACCTCACGCCCGGCGACGTCCAGATCCTTGCGCAACAGATCGGTGCGGTGCAGCCCTGCCTGCCAGCCTTTGGTCTCTTGAGCCTGAGCGAGGCCGGCGAAGGCAGTGAGTGCCGCGGCAGTCGCCAGGGCGACGCCAAACACGCCAGCGGTCTTACGAATATTGATACGGGACATCGCATTTTCTCCAGTGAGTGCCGCGGATGCGGTGGTCCCCATTAGGAGGTCGCGGTGTATCGCGCACGTGTCCCGCAATGCACGGTTTTGTATGTGAAGGTAGCTACCGGCACGGTGGATACGTACCGATACAAAACTCGACGCTAGAGGTCTTGATCAATCGGGACCGCCCCGCGATGCCCCTTGAAAGCTTCACGTCGCGCCGCTCGCTCGGCGGCGTAGGCTGCGCTGGGCTTACTGATCAATTCGTCACGGCGCAACAGCTCGCCGCAATGTTCACAAAGCGGCCCAAGCCCCGCGGTGTGGCCACAGGTTTTGTGGGTGTAGACGACCGCCAAACCCTCCTCCTCCGACTTGCACCAGGTTTCGCCCCAGGCGCGTAAAGCGAGCACCACTGAATAGAACGCCTGCCCTTTCGCAGTCAGGTGGTACTCGTACCGCAGCGGCCGCTCGCGGTAGGGGCGACGTGCAACGAGCCCATCGCCTTCCATACTCTTCAAGCGTGCAGCAACCATTTGCGGGGTGCCGCCGGTCTGCGCCTGGATCTCATCAAAGCGATGACTGCCCATGAACAACTCGCGCAGTACCACCACAGTCCAGCGGTCGCCCACTACGGCCTCGGCCCGTGAAATCGGGCACAGGGTTTCAGCAGCTTTTTTGTTTTCCGACATCAGGAGTTGCCTCTTTCACACATACTATGATTATCATATCAACACGATGCCAAGGCAAGTCCACGGCACCGATCACCTAAAACTTGCGGAGAAAGTGCCATGCCAAACGCCAGCTATCCTCTCGATCGGACCGCCTATCTGCTGGTCGATCCCTACAACGATTTTCTCTCGGAGGGCGGCAAGGTCTATCCCTTGATCGAGCCCATCGCCAATCAGGTCGGCCTGCTCGACAATTTGCGCACCCTCGACCGCGCTGTCCGTGCCAGCGGCCTGCAGGTGGTTATCGTACCGCACCGCCGCTGGGAGAAAGGCGACTACGAAGGCTGGGATCATCCAAGCCCCACTCAGTGCAAGGTCATGCACATGCATCACTTCGCACGCGGTGAATGGGGCGGCGACTGGCACCCCGATTTCGCGCCCAAGGATGGCGACATCGTCGTTCAGGAACATTGGGGTTCGAGCGGGTTTGCCAACACCGACCTGGATTTTCGCCTCAAGCAAAAGAGCATCACTCACGTGATCATCGTGGGCCTGCTGGCCAATACTTGCATCGAAGCGACAGCCCGTTACGCCGTGGAACTCGGCTACCACGTCACGCTGGTGCGTGATGCGACCGCCGCCTTCAAACCGGAAATGATGCATTCCGCGCATGAGCTGAATGGCCCGACCTTCGCCCACGCGATTGTCACGACCGACGAACTCGTCGCGACTCTGGCACAGCAGGGGTAACGGACGATGAAATTGACTGGAAACCTGTTGATCGGCGCAAGCGATGTCCCTGGCACCGAAGGGACCCTGAAGGCGCTCAATCCCGCCACCCATCAACTGATCGAACCGGATTTCGCCTTGGGCGGCGTGGCCGATGTCGACCGGGCCGCGACACTCGCCGACGCGGCGTTTGATGATTACAGCCATACCTCGCTCGCACGACGCGCGACGTTTCTCGAGAGCATTGCCGACAATCTCGACGCGGTCCGCGAGGAGTTGGCCGCACGGGCTGCGCTGGAAACGGGTCTGCCTGAGGCGCAGCTTGAGGGCGAGGTGACCAGAGCCGCGACCCAGTTCCGCCAATTCGCCGAGGTCGTGCGCAAAGGGCGTTTTCTGCAATTGGCCATCGACCCGGCACAGCCTGATCGTCAGCCACGGCCGCGTATGGATCATCGGCTGCAGAAGATGGCTATCGGCCCGGTGGCTATTTTCGGCGCGAGCAACTTTCCGATTTCCTACTCGGTGGCGGGAGGTGACACCGCGTCGGCGCTGGCGGCAGGCGCGACCGTCATCCTCAAGGCCCACAACGCCCATCCCGGCGCTTCGGAAATTCAGGCGCAAGCCATTCGCAAGGCCGTGCAAGAGAACGAACTGCCTGAGGGGGTTTTCTCGATGGTGCGCGGTAGCGGCAACACGATCGGCGAAGCGCTGGTCGATCATCCCTTGGTCAAGGCTGTGACGTTCACCGGCTCGGAGCAAGGGGGCATGGCGCTGTATCGGCGTGCGCAGCAACGGCCCGACCCGATTCCGGTGTTTACCGAGATGACCAGCGTCAACCCCACGTTCATCCTGCCCCAGGCGCTGGCCGCGCGTGGCGCCCAGATCGGCGATGGTTTTGCCGAGCGCATGCTGGTCAATGTCGGGCAAGCCTGCCTCAAGCCGGCCATTCTGTTTGCGATCGAAGGGGATGGTTTTGAGGCGTTGCGCGCCGCGATGGTGAAGCGTGTGACCGAGGCATCGGCGCGCACGATGCTGACGCCAGGGATTCATGCGTCGTACCTCCGTGGTCTCGCCGGTATGGAGAATGCCGGTGCATATCGTGTTGCCGAAGGCTCGGCAGCGGCTGCGGATTTTGAGGGTCAATCGGCGTTGCTTGAGGTCGATGGTCGAGACTTTCTGAGGGACGCTGCGCTGGCTGAAGAAGTCTTCGGTCCGGCGGCGCTGCTGGTGAAGGTCGAAAGCGAGGATGAAATGCTCGCGGTGGCGCGCTCGCTGCGCGGCCAGCTCTCTGCGGCGATGCATCTTGAAGAGGCTGATATGGCGCTGGCGCAGCGTTTGCTGCCGGTTCTAGAGCGGCGCACCGGACGCATTGTCGTCAACGCATTTGCCCATCCGCAGGAGGTGACTTTTGCCACCGTTCACGGCGGGCCGTTTCCGGCAACGTCGGACAGCCGCTTTACTTCGGTGGGCATGACGTCGATTGAGCGCTTTTTGCGGCCGGTGGCTTATCAGGGGTTCCCTGATGCGCTGTTGCCTGAGGCGTTGCGTGAAGTAAATGCGTTGGGGTTGCCTCGGAGTTTGGAGGGTCGATAGGATTGGGATTGGGGGCATATCCGTTGCTGCGGTAATGGCGGCTATGGGTTCCGCCCTTACGGCGGGTCACTTGGAAAAGCCCCAAGTAACCAAGGGCTTTTGCCCCGCCATTCGGTGCCTCGCTTAGGCTCGGCATGCCCTCACTCCGGCATTGCTCCGGGGG
>NZ_JBIVBY010000060.1:0-20241 GCF_044746405.1 Pseudomonas sp. NPDC086251 | reverse complement strand
CTACACGCCCCTCTTCCGATGTAAATTCAGGTTGGTCCTGACCACTGCTTCGCCCCCGATGCGGCAAACCTGTAGCTGCGCCTGGCCAAACTGTCCGGCGGCGTTGCAGTGATCAAGGTTGGCGCCGGTTCCGAAGTTGAAATGAAAGAGACGAAAGCCCGCGTTGAAGACGCCCTGCACGCTACCCGTGCAGCCGTTGAAGAAGGCGTGGTACCTGGCGGCGGCGTGGCACTGGTTCGCGCTCTGCAGGCTATCTCCGAGCTCAAAGGCGACAACGATGACCAGAACGTTGGCATCCAGTTGCTGCGTCGCGCTGTTGAAGCGCCACTGCGCCAGATCGTTGCCAACTCCGGCGACGAGCCAAGCGTAGTTGTCGATAAGGTCAAGCAGGGTTCGGGTAACTACGGTTACAACGCTGCTACCGGCGAATACGGCGACATGATCGAAATGGGTATCCTGGACCCGGCTAAAGTGACTCGTTCGGCGCTGCAAGCGGCTTCGTCGATTGCCAGCCTGATGATCACCACCGAAGCCATGATCGCCGAGATCAAGGAAGACGGCCCAGCTGGCGGCGGCATGCCAGACATGGGCGGTATGGGCGGCATGGGCGGCATGATGTAAGCCAGCCTTACCCCCGTACTAGCTTAACCCTATAAAAAAGCCCCGCCTGCGAAAGCTGGCGGGGCTTTTTATTGCCTTCAATTTGACAGGCCGGGAGACCGAGTCGTGGCCTTCGCGGGCAAACCTCGCTCCTACAGGACCGAGGCGCACGCAACACCCCTGTAGGAGCGAGGCTTGCCCGCGAAGACATCAGCTCAAACGCCATCGAATTCTGCCGTGCTAACCCACACCCTGTAGGAGCGAGCTTGCTCGCGATGAACGCTAACGATAACCCGGTAAACCTGACAGCCCCGTGCGCAGTTGAACCGTGTTTCAGGCGTTGACCGGTTGTGCTTCGGATTCTGGCTCAGCCTTGGAAGCCGGGCGATACAGGATGTAATAGTACGACCCCAGGCAAATCAGCCAGCAGAAAATCGCCGTCCACACGTTATGCGAAAAGAAGTGCGCGCCCTGCATCATCCGGCCCACGGAAAACACTGAGCCCAAGGCAAACGCAAAGACAAACGCCGAGCGTGCCATTCGCGGACGCCGGTCACGCAGCACAAAAAACAACGCAAACAGCGTGAAGCCAGTCGCCGCATGGCCGCCGGGCCAGCAACGGCCGGGTTTGTCGGTGTGCGGGCGCGGGCTGAGCAGTTCGCTGTAGGTTTCGTGACCGCCAAACTGCTCAAGGCTCCACGGGCATTGCACCGCGGTCACCGCTTTGACCGGCGTGACAAAGGACGTCGCAAGTGCCAAAGACAGCACCAGGCAGCCCAGCTCCCGTTTGATCGGCTTGAGCCTGCCCATGAAAAAAGACGCGATAAAGCCGACGATGGCCAGCACCGAAAAAACGATGACCAATTGTTTGGCGCGGGTATGCAGGATGTTTTCCAGGAAGTAACTGTGCCGACCGATGAAATCCCCCGCGACCGGGTCATAAAACAGTTTGGCCAGGTCCATGTCCAGGGAGGTCAGCTCGAGCAGCACCAGAATGATTGCCGCAACGGCGGGAACACCCAGGCACACCCAGAAATTGAGCGGTTGGGAGGCGGGGCGGACAGTGGTCGACACCATGGCAATTCCTTGGTCGGTTAGATGTTCTGAAAAGCGCAGCCGCGCGGAGTTTGAAGCAAATCCTGTGGTCAGCGTGTGAATCGATAGTGAAAAAATCGTTAGGGTCGCAAGGGGTTGGATGGCTGGATGGACAACTGCACACAGTCCTAGCCCTGAGCCACACTAGGCCTTAAGCTGCGCGGGCCAAGACGGCCGTTACTGTATACGGAGGAGAAACCCATGCGAATTCTTTTGGTTGAAGACAACCGCGATATCCTGGCCAATCTGGCTGATTACCTGGGGCTCAAAGGCTATACCGTGGATTGCGCACAGGACGGTTTGTCGGGACTGCACCTGGCGGCGACCGAGCATTACGACTTGATCGTGCTCGACATCATGCTGCCCGGTATCGACGGTTACACCTTGTGCAAACGCCTGCGCGAAGACGCCCGCCGCGACACGCCGGTGATCATGCTCACCGCTCGCGACCAGCTGGACGACCGGTTGCAGGGTTTCAAGTCCGGCGCCGACGATTACCTGATCAAACCGTTTGCCCTGTCTGAACTGGCCGCGCGCATCGAAGCCGTCATGCGCCGTACCCAAGGTGGCGGTCGCCGCACCTTGCAGGTCGGTGATCTGAGCTACGACCTCGACACCCTGGAAGTCACCCGCGAAGGCCGGCTGCTGAAACTCAACCCGGTGGGCCTGAAGTTACTGGCCGTACTGATGCAGAAGAGCCCCCATGTCCTGCGCCGGGAAATTCTCGAAGAAGCCCTGTGGGGCGATGACTGCCCGGACAGCGACAGCTTGCGCAGCCACGTCCACCAATTGCGCCAGGTGATCGACAAGCCGTTCGCCAAACCGTTGCTGCAAACCGTGCACGGTGTGGGCTATCGCTTGGCCGAGGGCCGTGATGGAGTTTAGACAGAGCCTTGCTCAACGGATCATCATCGCCTTTGCGCTGATGAGCGCACTGGTGGCAGGCGCCTTCGCCATGGGCATTGTGGCGACCGTGCACCTGGTGGAAGAAAAGCTGATTTCGGCAGGTCTGGGCGGCGATCTTCAGCGTCTGTTGCTGATGGACAGTGTCATGGACTGGAGCCACCGTCCCGAGCCGGACCAACTGTTCTATTTCAGCGGTGGGCCCGGCGACTTCGAGCTGCCCAAGGATTTGCGGCACCTGGAACCGGGGTTTCATGAAGTGTTTCGCGAACAACTGTCGTACCACGCGATGGTTGAAGTCGTTGATGGCCGGCGTTATGTGCTGTTGCAGGATCAGAGCGATTTCGAAGAGCGCGAGCGAGTCCTGTTTGCCGTGGTGCTGGTGGGCTTCGTGCTGAGTCTGGCGTTGGCGGTGTTTCTCGGCTGGGTACTCGCGCGTAAAGTAATGGCGCCGGTGGTACGGCTGGCTCGCCAGGTTCGTCACCGCGATCAGTTGCTGGGGCTGGCGCCACCCCTGGCGCCGGATTACGCCGCCGATGAAGTGGGCGAACTGGCGGTGGCCTTCGACGCGACCCTCGGGCGTTTGCGTCAGGCCTTGACCCGGGAACGGTTGTTTACCAGCGACGTCAGCCACGAATTGCGCACGCCGTTGATGGTGTTGGCCAGTTCGTGCGAGCTGCTACTGGAAAATCCCGGCATCGATCAGCGCGGCCGTGCTCAGGTCGAACGCATTGCCCGCGCCTGCGAAGAGATGCGGGAGCTGGTGCAAACCTTCCTGATGTTGGCGCGCGCCCAACGTGAAGACGCCAGTATGTCGCCGCAGCAAACTTTGAATCAGGTGGCCGACGGGCTGCTCAATCTATGGCGCGAGCCGATCGAGGCCAAGGGGCTCAAGCTGATCTTCGAGCCGGGCAATCCAGGCAATACGTGCTACAACGCCACCCTTTTGCACGCAGTTATGGGCAACCTTCTGCGCAACGCACTGCATTACACCGAACGCGGGTTCATCCGCTTGACCCTGACGCCCACGGGGTTCCTGGTCGAGGACAGTGGCGTGGGCATTCCCGAGGAAAAACGCGAGGCGATGTTCGAACCTTTCGTGCGTGGCAACGAGAAACGCGGCGAAGGTCTGGGGCTGGGACTGTCGCTGGTGCAACGGATCTGCGAAAACCAGGGCTGGAACGTCAGCCTGACGAACATGGAGCCGAATGGCTGCCGTTTTCAGGTGGAGTTGAGTCAGGGCGATCGTTGATTAACCGCAACGATCGCAACGTTCGACAGCGCTTACAGGGTCTACGCTTCAATGTAAGAGCTGTCGAAGGTTGCGATCTTTTTCGTGGTGGCCCCGAGCTATCGTCTGACTCCTGTAAAACCTCGAAATAATTCGGGGTTTTACAGGACGATTTTTTCACAAAGGTATGACCTGACGCTGACACGGCTCTATTTATCTTAGGCGCCATCAGAAGCTAAGGAGACCTTGATAATGGACGGCCCGATCAAACTGGATTTTTCCGAAAAGTACGACGATCAACACGCACAACGGTACCTGCGAAAGCACAAGGATGGCATTGGCCGCCGCTTGTCTCACTGGCGTGATGAACAACTGGCGCGCAAGGCGCTGACACTGGCCGGCGAACCTGGATTGGTCCTCGATCTGCCGTGTGGCGCGGGGCGTTTCTGGCCGTTGCTGGCGGAAAAAACCAATCGTGCAATCATCGGGGCCGACAACTCCGAGTCCATGCTGAAGATTGCCATGCAGGCGCAACCCGCCGATGTGGTGAAACGGGTACAACCCTTGCACACTTCTGCATTCGACATCGCCTTGCCTGATAACGCCGTCGACAGCATTTTCTGCATGCGCTTGCTCCATCACATTGGTGAAGCCGAGCATCGACTGGCCATTTTGCGCGAATTCGAGCGTGTCACGCGTGACAGCGTGATTCTTTCCTTGTGGGTGGATGGGAATTTCAAAGCGTGGAAACGCAAGCGCGCCGAGAAAACCCGTGGGCAGGAAGGTTACCAAAACCGATTTGTGTTACCGGCTGCTACGGTTGAAAAGGAATTCGAGCAGGCGGGCTTCCGTATCCAGGAACAACTGGATTTTTTACCGCTCTATGCCATGTGGCGAGTTTACGTATTACGCAAGAGGTAACAGGATGGCAGTGCAATGTGCAGCAGAAACGGACGTCGCTTCCCAGGACCGCTTCGACTATTTCTGGAATCAGCGCGGTGAATGGGTAGAAGAGCCCAACGTCCGTCGCGGTGGTGAAAGTGGTGTGCAGCGCGTCATGGGCAGCAATGGTCAGCTGCTCTACGTGAAACGTCAGACCGGTCATATCCATCGCAGCTGGCTGCACCCGTTCGGTCGGCCAACGGTGTTGCGTGAGCGCGATGCGCTCACCGGCCTGCATCAGCTCGGCGTTCGCGTTCCGCAGATCGTGTTCTGCGGTGCGCAGCGCGATCCTGTGCACAAATGGCGTGCATTGCTGGTGACCAAATCCCTGGACGGCTTCGAGGAAATTGAACACTGGTATGCGGGCGGCGGTCGTGAGCGTCATGGTGAGGCGGTACATGATCGCGTATTGAAGGATCTGGCCGAGAACCTGGCCCGTATGCACAAGGGCCGTTGGCAGCACAGCTGCATCTACATCAAGCACGTGTTCGTGCGTGTCACCGGTGAAGGCGAGGCGGCAAAAGTCGAAGTGGCCTTGATCGATCTGGAGAAGTGCCGGCAGCGTTTGACCGCCCGTCGTGCGGCTTCCCATGACATGAAGCAACTGCGTCGCCACTCGTCGTTCAGTCCGACGGACTGGAAAAAACTCGTCTATTTTTATGAGACGGCGTTTGGCAGCGCTATCAAGGGTTTATAGCGATGAAACTCGAAATTGCACGAGGTGTGTTTTTGTTAGGTGCCTTGGCAGTTGCTTCGTTGGCGGTGGCTGCCTGGGAGCAGCCCCGCACGCAGATCCTCAGTTCAGTAAACGGTGACGCGCACTGTCCGTTGCCACGCGTTGCCAAGGCATCGGTGGCAACCCAACCCGATCATGATTTATTGCTGTTCATGTTCGGACTCTCTCAAGGACTGAGGCCGCAAAGTTGAACAGATTGAAGCCCAAATAAAAGGCCTCGCCAAAATGCGAGGCCTTTTTTGTGGCCGGCGTTTAGGCCGTGACATCGAGCAAATGTGGGAGCGGGCTTGCTCGCGAAGGCGGCCTGACAGTCACCCAATCTCCCTCGGATGTGCCCCGATAAAACTGTGGGAGCGAGCCTGCTCGCGATGGCGGCCTGATAGCCGACCATTTTCTTTCAGGTGTACATATCCATTTCTGCGGTAACGGCTGCTGTTGGTTACGCCCTTACGGCGTGTCACTTGGAAGAGCCCCAAGTAACCAAGGGCTTTTGCCCCTTTCGTTCGGTGCCTCGCTTAGGCTCGGCATGCCCTCGCTCCGGTCCTGCTCCGTGGGCCCGCCGCCATCGGCCATCCTTGGCCGGGGGCGGCTAACCCGGCATCCATGCCGGGTTGCCCACTGCGCAGAACCTCCACTCGGCCTCACGATGGGGCGGTGCGTCAAAATCAAAAGCGCGGCGGCCTACAGGCCGGCCTGATTTCTGCGTATGCATTCCCCTGTAGGAGCGAGCTTGCTCGCGAAGAACGTCAATGATGGCGCGTTTAATCAGGATAGACGCGGTGCCTGTGAGTCCATCGCGAGCAAGGGACTATGAATGTTGTTTGGGTTTGTCCGGTTTGGCCAATAACGTGTACACGCACGGCAACACGAACAACGTGAACAACGTCCCGATCGACATCCCCGTGGCGATCACCGTGCCGATGTCGAACCGGCTGACCGCCCCCGCGCCCGTGGCGATGATCAACGGCACCATGCCGAATACCATGGCCGCCGTGGTCATCAACACCGGTCGCAGCCGAATGGCCGCCGCTTCCTCGACGGCCTCGCGCGCAGTAAGCCCCTTGTCCTTGCGCAACTGGTTGGCGAATTCGACGATCAGGATCCCGTGTTTGCTGATCAGCCCGATCAACGTCACCAACCCGACCTGGGTGTAGATGTTCATGCTCGACCAGCCAAGGAACAGCGGAATCAACGCGCCACAAATCGACAGCGGCACCGTCACCAGAATCACCAGCGGGTCGCGGAAGCTTTCGAACTGGGCGGCCAGTACCAGGAAAATGATCGCCAATGCCAGCGCAAACGTGACCCACAGGGCACTGCCTTCCTGGACGAATTGCCGTGAGGCGCCGGCATAGTCGAAGGCGTAACCCACCGGCGCTTCTTCCCGGGCGATCTGACGCACGGTGTCGAGGGCTTCACCCATGCTGACCAACGGCACCCCGGACAGGATCGCAGAGTTGAGTTGCTGGAACTGGTTCAACTGCCGTGGCCGCGCCCGGTCGCTCACGGTGATCAGGGTCGACAGGGCCAGCAGTTCGCCCTTGGTGTTCCTCACGTAATAGTTGTTCAACCAGTCCGGGTTATCGCGGAAGGGTCGCTCGACCTGCGCGATGACTTTGTAGCTGCGACCTTCAATGGTGAAGCGGTTGATCTCCGCCTCACCGAGCAAGGTCGCCAAAGTGCCGCCCAGATCCTGCATCGACACGCCCATTTGTGCGGCCTTGGCGCGATCGATATCCACCACCACTTCGGGCTTGTCGAACGCCAGGTCGACGTCGACGAAGGCGAACTTGCCGGATTCCATCGCGCGTTTTTTCACCCGGTCGGTCACTTGCAGCAGCGATGCGTAATCGTTGGCTGAGTTGATGACGAACTGAAACGGCAACCCTTCGCCGGTGCCGGGCAGGGAGGGCAGGTTGAAGCCGAAGATCTGCAACCCGGAAATGCTTTCCAGTTTGGCCTGCACCTCGGGCAGGATCTGCATTTGCGTGCGGCTGCGGTCGTTCCACGGTTTCAGCAGGAAGCCGCCGATGCCCGATTGCACGCCATTGAAGCCGTTTATCTGGAACGAGGAGTAGTACTCGGGAAAGGCCTTGAAGATGTCGACGAATTCGTCGGTGTAGGCGCTCAGGTAGTCAAGGTTGGCCGTTTGCGGGGCTTTGGCCATCATGAAAATGATGCCTTGATCTTCGTCCGGCGCCAGTTCCGACTTGGTGAACTTGAGCAATACCGGAATCAGGCACAGCACGATCACCGCGAACACCAGCACCACCGGCCGGGTGTTCAGCGTGCCGTGCAGCAGGCGTTGGTAGCGGCGCTTGAGGCCTTCGAAAATCAGGTCCAGGCGATGGGCCAGGCCGCTGGGGTTTTCGTCGTGGCGCAGCAAAAACGCGCACATCATCGGCGACAGCGTCAGGGCGACGATGCCGGAAATCACCACCGCCCCGGCCAGGGTCAGGGCGAACTCCTTGAACAGTGCCCCGGTCAGCCCCGTCAGGAAGCCGATCGGCGCATACACCGCTGCGAGGGTGATGGTCATCGAGACCACCGGCATGGCGATTTCCCGGGCGCCTTCGATAGCCGCGTCCAGCGGCGTCTTGCCTTCTTCGATGTGGCGGTGGATGTTTTCCACCACCACGATCGCGTCGTCCACCACCAGGCCGATAGCCAACACCATCGCCAGCAGGGTCAGCAGGTTGATCGAGTAACCCATCATCTGCATGAAGAACATCACGCCGATCATCGACAGCGGAATGGTGACCACCGGGATCACCACCGAGCGCAGTGCTCCGAGGAACAGGAACACCACGACGATCACGATCAGCACCGCTTCGAACAGGGTTTTCACCACTTCGTCGATCGAGGCCTGGATGAACAGCGTGGCGTCGTAGGCAATTTCACCCTTGAGGTTCGGCGGCAGCTGGGCCTCAAGGTCCGGCATGATCTTGCGCACTTCCTTGATCACATCCAGCGGGTTGGCGCCGGGCGTGGCCTTGATGCCGATGTACACCGAGGGCGTGCCACCGAAGGAACTGATGGTGTCGTAGTTTTCCGCGCCCATTTCCACCCGCGCGACATCGCTGAGCAGCACGCGGCTATCGCCATCGACCTTGAGCGGAATCGCGGCAAAGGCTTCGGCGGATTTGAGCTCGGTGTTGGCGTTGATGCTGGTGACCACGTACTCGCCTTTCACTTCGCCGGCGGCGGAGAGGAAGTTGTACTTGCGCACCGCATCGGTGACGTCACTGGCACTGAGGCCAAAACCGGCGAGTTTCACCGGGTCCAGCCACAGGCGCATGGCGAATACCTGGTTGCCGAGAATCTCGGCCTCGGCCATGCCCGGCAGGGTTGCCAGTTTTGGCTGAATGACCCGCGACAGGTAGTCGGTGATTTGCGGGTTGCTCAACTCCTTGCTGAAGAAACTGATGTACATCAGCGCCGAGGCGTCCGCAGCTTCCTTGCTCAGCACCGGGTCTTCGGCGTCCTGGGGCAGCTGGTTCTTCACCTCGTTGGCCTTGGCCAGCAGTTCGGTGAACAAGCGGTCGCTGTTGGCGCCGATGCGCGCGTAGATCGAGATCACCGAGAAGTTCTGGCGACTGACCGAGGTCATATAGTCGATGCCCTCGGCGCTGGCCAGGCTCTGTTGCATCGGCTGGGTGATGTAGCCCTGGATGGTCTCGGCATTGGCCCCGGGATACGCGGTGGTCACCGTGATCAGGGCGTTTTCCATTTGCGGGTATTGGCGCAGCGGCAGCTTGCTCCAGGCCTGGAAGCCCAGTAGCACAATCAGCAGGCTGACCACGGTGGCGAGCACCGGGCGGCGGATGAACGGGTCGGTAAAAGCCATGGGGATTCCTTGATCAGTCCGCGCGTGGCGGGCTGTTCTTCTCGGCTAAAGTCTTGTCGTCGCTGATGGCAATGTGTGTGCCGTTGTCCAGTTTGATCTGGCCGCCCGTGACCACTTTTTCGCCGTTCTGCACGCCTTTGGTAATCATCACCAGCCCGTCCCGGCGTTCGCCGGTTTCGATGAACCGCCGTTCGGCGATCAGGATCGGCTGGCCCTTGTCGTCTTTTTCGAGGCTGCCGTCTTCAGCTTTTTTCTGTGCAACGACGTAGATCGAGTTGCCGTACAGCGTGTAGGTAATCGCGCTTTCCGGTACGACAATGCGTGGCTGCGGGTCGGGCAATAACACTTGCAGGCTGGCGAACATCCCAGGCAGCAGCTTGCCGTCGGGGTTTGCCAGGGTCGCGCGGACCTGAACGTTGCGGGTGCTGTTTTCGACTTTCGGGTTGATCGCAGTGATGATCCCGGGGAAGTTTTGCGTCGGGTAGGCCGAGGCAATGATTTGCACCGATTGGCCGATGGCGATCTTCGGCACCGACTGCTCAGGGATGAAAAAATCGACGTACAGACTGCTGAGGTCTTGCAGGGTGGCAATCATGGTGCCGCTGGCGAGATAGTCCCCGATGTCCACCTGACGAATGCCGATAGTCCCGCTGAACGGTGCGAGCAAGCGTTTCTTGGCCAGCGCCGCCTTGAGCTGATTGACCGTGGCCCGGCTCTTTTTCAACACCGCCGAGAGTCGGTCGAATTCGCCTTTGGAAATGGCCTGGCTGCCCACCAGTTGGCTGCCGCGACCGTAATCGAGCTGCGCCAGCCCCAGGTCGGCCTGAGCGGTTTCGAGCAGGGCGGTCTCTACCACGCTATCAAGCAGAAGCAGCGGTTGGCCGACCTTGACCTTCTGCCCTGACTCGAACTGCAATTCAATGACGGTACCGTCGGTCTCCAGGCTCAGGTCCACGCCTTGCAGTGCCTTGAGCGTGCCAACCGTAGGCAGGCGCGCTTGCCACGGTCGTTCGGTGGCAGTGGCCACAGCGACACTGATCGGCGGTTTCGGCGCGGAGAAGCCTTGAATCATCGTGTAGATGGAGAAGGCTTTGTAACCGGCCAGGACCAGCACGATCAGCAGAACAACACCCAACATGATCAGCATGCGGCGACGCAGCATATTTCCAGTTCCTTGGAGAAATCAGGCGAGACAGTTGGGCACATTACCGCGATCAGGAAGGGGATTCCAACTGGCACTTTTCACAGCTGGACCTGTAGCAGCTGGCGAAGCCTGCGTTCGGCGGCGAAGCCGTCGTCAAACCCGGCGACGCGGTATGTCAGACAAACCGCGTGGGATGGATTTACGACGGCTGCGCCGCCGAACGCAGGCTGCGCCAGCTGCTACAAGGAGCGTTTTCAGATCAGGTGAAGGTGGTTGTCCCAGAGCCCGGCGGGCAGCTCCAGCGGTTTTGCTACAAGAGTTGTCTGACGGCAATCGTAGAACCGGCAGCGCCCCTGACCCGAGGTCACGACAAACCCATCGGCGACCGCGCCCACGCCGGCGCAATCGGGTAGCGGTGCGTCCAGGCGCACTTCGCCGCTGTCCAAGTCCCAGATGAAAAAGCGGTTGCCCCGAGGCGCGGTCAGCGCGACCAGGCGCAATTCACTGTGCACCGCGACGCTGGCGGTGTAGTGCCCCATGGCCTGCAACTGATGTTCGGGCACCGGGAACGCCACGAACGGTTGGCCGGGACGTTTGATCGCCAGCAGCTCCGAAGACTCGTGGGACGCACCCATGAACTGCTGGCCGGCGACGATGGTGCCGTCGCTGGCAATGCCCAGATGACGCACGCTGTTCATCTGCTGGGCGAGGGTTTCCTTGCTCAGCAGGGTGCCGTCGCGTTGCATCAGGACCAGGCTCGGTTCCATGGCGTTGAGGTTCATCTCGACCCGGCTTTCGGCCTCGGTGCGAATCCCGCCGTTGGCCACCACCAGGGTTTCGCCGTCGGGCATCCACGACACCTGGTGCGGGCCGATGCCGTGGGTGGGGATCTCGCCGCTGTGGATAAGTCGCTCACCTTCGAACTTATACACACCCAGCAAGCCGCGACCCGGATCGGACGTGTCGTTCTCGGTGGCGTACAACCAGTCGCCGCTCTGGTGAATCACCGCGTGCCCGTAGAAATGCCGGTTCGCCTGCGAGGTCACGGTTTGCAGCAGCGTGCCGTCGCGCAGGTCGATCAGGTAACTCTCGGTGCCCGGCCGCCGGGCCACGAACAGCGCGATCGGCTGCGTCGGGTGATTGATGATGTCGTGGCAACGCTGGCCGACCTCGGTGGCGAACACCCGAGTGCCGTCCAGCCGGTAGCCGACGGCGTAATGCTTGCCGTCGGTATCGTCCCGCGCCGACAGTAGCAGCGGGCTTTTGTCCTTGTGCTTGAACAGCGTCCAGCCGCCCAGTGTCACTGCTCCCAGCAGCAAACTACCTAAAGTCAGAGCCTGACGTCGCAGCATGGCACTCGCCCTCATCAGTCACCGTCGTTGGCATTGAAGCCCAGTTGGATGCCCAGCGCCTTGGCCAGTTCGCCTTCGTGCAGGCGGTGGACGACGTTAAGGCTGTCGTAGAGATCGTTGAGTTGCTGGCGACCGGCATCGTCGTTGAGCATTTCGGTCAGCGAGCGCTGGTTGCTGGCGAACAGTTTCAGGGCCGCAGCGTAGGCCGCATCGATCTTGTCGGCCAAAGGCTTTTGCTCACTTGGCAACAAGCCGCGCAGGCCTTTGTTGTCAACGCCTTCCCACACGGTCTTGGCAGCGGCGAGGCTGGCTTCGAGGCCGGCCAGGGAAGACTGGCTGCGCCACGCATCGGCCTGGAACGGTTGCGGAACGCCCTTGGTCTGGCGGCCCATCGGCGTGCCGAGTTTCTTCTTCAAGCTGTCGAGGGCGGTGACTTGCACCCGTAGCAAATCGGCGATCGCTTCGTGGGAATCGGCGTAGCGCTGGTTCGGGAACTTGCTCATCTGCGCGAGCATGCCGTCGGTGGTGTTCCAGCTTTTCAGAATGTCTTCGGCCAGCAATTTCTGACGCTCGCCAATCGCTTTCAGCAGGGGGCAATACTTGGCTTTTTGTGCGTCGTTGGCGACGTCTGGCTTGCTGTCGAACAGGATGTATTCGTAGGCGGAAAGGCCCTGAACCACGACGCTGGACTTGGCCAGTTCCGCGGCATCGATCTGCGGCTGCGCGGTGACCAGTTGCTCGACCTGACGGCCGACGAGGTTTTTCTTGTCCGGCCAGAACTGCACCTGCCAGGCGCGATTGCCTTCGGCCAGCGGCCCGATCAGCAGCGGTTGCAGCTCGGCCCAGGCTTTTTGTGCGTGCAGGAAATCGGCGCGTGCGGTGTCGAGGTTTTCCTTGCCTTCGCAGTAGGCGAGTGCGCTGACGGCCAATTGGCGATCGGCTTCAACCCAACGCGTGTAGGTCGGCAGGATCACCGATTTGGCAATGGCCGCCGAGGTGACCGCTTGCGGATCTTGTGGCGAACAGGCGCCGAGCGCTAGTGCGGCAAGGCTGGTGAACAACAATTTGGGACGGAACATGTCGGGCTCCCGCTATGGAATAGGTATTAAAGGGAATTCAAAAACGCCAGCAACGCAGCACGTTGCTCGGCACTGAAAGACAAAACCTGTTGCTGCGCCGCGCTGGCCTCGCCGCCATGCCAGAGCACGGCTTCGAGCAGATTGCGGGCGCGGCCGTCATGCAAGAATTGGGTGTGGCCACTGACCGCCTGCGTCAGGCCGATGCCCCACAACGGCGGGGTGCGCCAGTCGCGGCCGCTGGCCTGGAATTCGGTTCGGTTGTCGGCCAGGCCGTCGCCCATGTCATGCAGCAGCAGATCGCTGTAAGGGCGAATCACTTGATTGGCCAGTTCAGGTTCGGCGGCGTTGGCGGCAGTGGTGTATTTCGGCGTGTGGCAGGACTGGCAGCCGGCCTGGAAAAACAGGGTCTTGCCGGCCAGCACTTCAGGCGTGCCGACATCGCGGCGGGCCGGGACAGCGAGGTTACGGCTGTAGAACAGCACCAGGCGCAGGATGTTATCGCTGACTTCCGGCTCGCCGTCCGCACCATTGCCGTTGGGGGCCTGCTTGCAAGCGGTTTGCGCGTCGGTGCAATCGTCGACGGTTCTCAGGCTTGTGGTCAGGCCCATGTCGCCGGAAAACGCGTGGACATTCTGTTGATTGAGATTCGGTTGCCCGGCCTTCCAGCCGAAACGTCCGAGGACGGTTTTCTGTTGGGCGTCATCCCAAACCCGGTTCGGGCGTCCGGTGATGCCGTTTTTTTCTTTTGCCTGGACGTCGGCATTGGCCAGGATCGCCTCGTCGGGGATCGCTTCGAGCAAACCCAGGCCAATCATCGGCGGTGCAATGCGCGCCGAGAACCGCGTGTCGGGGTGCATCGGGCCGTAGCCGAGTTGGCTGATCTGCAAGGTCGGTTTGCGCAACTCGACCTCGGTGCCGTCCTTGAAGCGGATCGGCACCGGCGTGTAGTCGATACGCACTTTGCCTTCCGGAACGACACCGGGCACGGCCATGTCCTGGAACTGCCCGCCGTAGACCGGCTCCGGGACCACACCGAGCTGCTCAATGACCTTGGCATACGCCGGCGCATCGGGAATCGACAGACGCACCAGCATCGACACGGCATTCTGCGCGTCAGGCGTCGGCGGATGACCGCGACCGTCCTTGATGTGGCAGTTCTGGCAGGCGTTGGTGTTGAACAGCGGGCCGAGGCCATCGCGGGCGGTGGTGGTCGACGGCGCGATCACCCAAGGGTTGCGGAAGAAGCTGTTGCCGACGCTGAAATCCACGCGCCGTGACGGCGGCAGGTTGGCGGAGGGCAGGGAGAAGGCATTCTGATCAGTCTTGCGCACCGTCGCGCTGCCCCCGGAGCGGGCTTCACCGGGTTCGGCCTGGGTGAACGTCGGGGCGTCATCGCAGGCACTCAGGCACAGGGCCAGCAACAGTGCGGACAAGCGAAGAGGCAGCGAGGGCATCAGACATCCTGCAAGACGAGCAAAACAAGGGCGCAAAGTCTAACAGGGCCACGGAATTTGAATAAGAGGAATTATCGTTTGCTTTGATCTGCCGCAGTTTCGCGGCAAACCCCACAAACGCGTTTCCCTGTAGGAGCTGTCGAGTGCAACGAGGCTGCGATCTTTTGATTTTTAAAAGCAAGATCAAAAGATCGCAGCCTCGTTGCACTCGACAGCTCCTACAGGATGAAGGGTATGGCTGAATAAAAAGGCGACCCGAAGGTCGCCTTTTTATTCAGCCAGCGTTGATCAGAATTCGTGATCAGCGTTGTCCGGGTTCAGGTCGCTGATGCCCAGTTTGCCAGCGGCGGCTTCGATCGAACCGGTCTGCTTGACCAGGGAAGCGATGGCGTCGCGGACGATCTGGTTGCCAGCGGTGTTGCCGGCGGCGATCAGTTGGTCGTAATGCTCACCCTTGTTGGCGTGATCGACGATGACCTGCATCTTGGCTTCGGTTGCAGCCAGGTCGGCTTTCAGCGCGGTGTCGGCCGCCGGGTCGGCTTTGGCCACCAGGGACGACAGGCTCGCGCCGGTCATTTTCGTGCCGTCGACGCGGGTGTATTCGCCCAGGTACACGTTACGAACGCCTTTGGCATCGTAGAACTGCGAGTTGTGGGTGTTGTCGCTGAAGCAGTCGTGTTCGTCTTCCGGGGAGTTGGCTTCCAGGGAAACCTTCATGCGCTCGCCCGCCAGTTCGCCCAGGGACAGGCTGCCCATGCCGAACAGCATTTTGCGCAGGCCGGATTCAGCCGGTTCCGCTTCCAGGGTGGCGCGGTAGTTGTCGGCCACGTTCGGCTTCCAGTTACCGACCATTTCTTCCAGGTCGCTGACCAGCAGCTGGGTCACGGATTTCAGGTAAGCGCGGCGACGATCGTTATGACCGCCAGTGGCGCCTTTGCCTTCCAGGTAGTCGGAAGCCGGACGGTTGCCCGCGCCTGGGCCGGTGCCGTTCAGGTCCTGGCCCCAGAGCAGGAATTCGATGGCGTGGTAGCCCGTGGCGACGTTAGCCTCGGAACCGCCCAGCTCGTTGAGGCTGGCGAGTTTTTCCGGGGTGATGTCTTTGACGTCGATCTTGTCTTCGCCGACCTGAACCTGAGTGTTGGCGATGATGTTGGCCGTGGCGCCCGGGTTGCCCAGTGCGTGCTCGTAGGATTTGTCGACATAGTCGATCAGGCCTTCGTCCAGGGGCCAGGCGTTCACCTGTCCTTCCCAGTCGTCGATGATGGTGTTGCCGAAGCGGAACACTTCGCTCTGCAGGTAAGGAACGCGGGCAGCGATCCAGGCAGCCTTGGCGGCTTTCAGGGTGTCGGCGTTCGGCTTGGCGAGGAAGGCGTCGACAGCGGTTTGCAGGGTTTTCGCGGTGGATTCGGCATCGCTGTAAACGGCGAAGACCATGTCGGCGTAATGCGCGACAACGGCTTTGGCGGCGGCTTCGTCGACTTTACTTGCCGCGGCAGGCGCAACCGCCGGGGCCGGGGCTGTGGTGGTGGCGGCTGGAGTAGGCGCTTGCGGAGCGGCAGCCTTGTCTTTGCCTTCGCCACAACCGGCGAGGGAAATAGCGATGGCCAACAGACTGGCGGTAGCCAGAGGCATACGAATCATGGCGAACATCCTGCTTCGAGAGGGGGTGGAATGGCGCAGCAAGCGCAAAACTGCGACATAATGCAAATCTTTCGCATTATGTGTAAAGGGTTGTACCTGGAAATATTTCTTATTCAGGGGGTGGTTGTGTCGTGGGTCAAGAGATCGCAGCCTCGTTTCTCTCGACAGCTCCTACAGGGACCGCATGCCGCTGTAGGAGCTGTGTAGGAGCTGTCGAGTAAAACGAGGCTGCGATCTTTTAATGAATAGCCGCATTACTGCGCTGGGCCTGCTTCAGATAGACACTCAATTCCCGCGCCGGCAGCGGCTTGCTGTAGAGATAGCCCTGACCTTCGTGGCAGCCTTCGGAGATGATGTAGGCCTCTTGCTCGGGGGTTTCCACGCCTTCGGCAATCACCTGCATGCCCAGGCTCTTGCCCAGCTGGATAATGGCCCGGACGATGGTCGCATCGTCGTCGTCATCGAGCAGGTCCTGAACGAAGCTCTTGTCGATCTTGATCTTGTCCAGGGGCAGGCTTTTCAGATAACTCAGAGACGAATAACCGGTGCCGAAGTCGTCGATGGCGATCAAGGCGCCGGACCGACGCAGGCTCAGCAGATGCTGGGCGGCGGTGCTGATGTCTTCCATCAGGCCGGTTTCGGTGACTTCCAGCTCCAGACTGCGCGGTGGCAGGCGGTACATTTGCAGCAGGTTGTTGACCACCCGTGGCAGCTCGGCGTGGTGCAGCTGCACGGTGGACAGGTTCACCGCCATGCGCAGGTCGAGGAAACCCTGGTCATGCCAGTCGCGCAATTGCTTGCAGGCCTGATCCAGCACCCATTCACCGATGGCGATGATGGTGCCGTTCTGTTCGGCCAAGGGAATGAACAGGTCCGGCGGCACCAGCCCATGCTCGGGATGCTGCCAGCGAATCAACGCCTCGACCCCCACCACGCGGTGATCGCGATAGCTGATTTGCGGTTGGTAGACGAGGTAGAACTGATTGCGGGCCAGAGCATCGCGCAGGTCTTTTTCCAGCTCGCGACGGCGGCGCATCTCGGTGTCGACGCTGGCGATATAGAACTGATAGCGGTTGCGCGAGCGAGTCTTGGCCAGGGTCATGGTCTGCTCGGCTTTTTGCAGGAGCTTTTCGGTGCTGTCACCGTCCTCGGGGAACAGGGTGATGCCGATGGTGGCGCGCAAGCGGATCTCTTGATGATCGAGGGCAAACGCCGCTTCCAGGTCATCGAGAATGCTTTGGGCCAGCTCGGCCGCTTCGTAAGGTTGTTCGATATCGGCCTGGACCAGAGCGAACTGGTCGCCGCCGAGACGGGCGAGGGCGCCGAGGCGACCGCTGTGGGCCCGCAGGCGATCGGCCAGGGCCAGCAGCAATTGGTCGCCGGTCTGGTAGCTGAACTGTTCGTTGATGCCCTTGAAGTCATCGAGACCGACACACAGCACGGCGACCCGGCGTTGCAGCTTGCCGGCGTCGACGAGGATCTTGTCCAGTTGCTGCTGCAACTGTTGGCGGTTCGGCAGGCCCGTCAGGAAGTCGTATTGCGCCATGCGCAGCAGGCTGTTTTCCGCTTCGTGGCGTAGATGGGTATTACGCTCGATGGACTCGAGCAACTGGTTGGCGGTGTTGATCCAGATCCCCAGTTCGTTTTTCTCGTGGCCCTTGAGCTGCGGGATTTTGTGTTCGCTGGGGCGATCCGGGTTGATTTCGGTCAGGTGTTCGATGATTCGCGACAGCGGTTTGGTCAACAACCAGTGATAGACCAGGTACAGCACCAGTCCCATGGCGAGGGCGCGCAACACACCGGAAATGAAGATGATCACCGAACTGACGATGAAGCCCTGGCCATAGGTGGCGGTGTCGAGGGTGATGCTCAGGTCGCCGTAATACTCGCTGTAAGGGCCGCGACCCACCAGTTGGGTGGTGAAGGTGCGTTCCTTGCCGAGGATCAGGTCGGTCAGCCAGCGACTGTGGGAGTGCTGCAACTCGCGGGATTTTTGCGCAAGCATCGCCTCGTTGGGGTGGCCAATGGAGGCTTGGCGTACGGCATCGTCCTGGAACAGGCCCTCGATCACTTGCATGCCCATTTCCCGATCCAGGCTGTAGACGGCCTGGGTGGAGGGATCGCGGAACATGTCGAGGATGCGCTCGGCATCGTTGGCTACGGCCTGGCGGGTTTTATAGGCATCGAAAACGATCTGGGCGCAACTCAAGACCACGCCGACGATCAATGCCGACAGGAGCACGACCCGAAGCAACTTCACCGACAAGCTGTTCTTGAGTTCCAGCTTCAAAGGGTTATTCCTTGTTCCGTGCGGGTAGCGTCAAGTTGCCATGAGTATTGGCAATCCCATGATGGCAGTCAAAGGGACAATCAATCACAGGAGGTTTTGCCTGTGGGCTTGGCGGATATGCTGTTGTTTGGAGTAATTGCCCTATTCGTACTGTGTCGGTTGTTGGGGCCTTCAACTTGAGGGGGATTTGGACATATTTTCCATTGGGTTGATGTTAGACGGCTGTGGCGCTGGGGCAAGGGGCTGAATGCTGGTTTCATTGTGGGAGATTGACCCCCGCGTTCTGCGCAGCTGTTGGAATTGGGTTGGTTGCGGTGGCGGCCTGGTAGCCGACCATTTTCTTTCGTGTGTACATATCCATTTCTTCGGTAACGGCTGCTATGGGTTACGCCCTTATGTATGGACTCACCCACACTGGCTACCCGCTTTTCAAACACTGCTACCCGGTTGCATTTATGTATAAGGCCTGTTCGAGGAAGCTGTCTTGAGCTTCTGGCCGACATTGGTTGAGCTCGCGGCATGCCGATTACGTGCAGGCCTCGAAGGCCGGTAAGGGCGCAGGCATCGATCCGCGACGGTCTGACCTGGGTTCAATGTTTTCTAGCAGGGGCTGGAGCGCCGTGACGCCCCGGTGGCAGAACGCTTTTGATCAGTGACTTGGCGCAGATGGCCGGCCATCGGCCGGGTGGCTGCGGTAAGTCTGGTCATTTTGTAGCAGCACTCAAACGATTCGAAGGTTGCGGTTCGCCAAGCGTATCGCCGCTTCCTTGCGGCCCAGTCGATCCTGCCAACGTTGCAACCGACGATCGTCGGGCTGCTCTGAATCCGGGCGTAAATGCCTCAATACCGCATGAGCGCCTTGAACCATCAGGCTGCGCACATAGCTGTCGCCTCGTTTGCTCATCCTGCCCAGCCGGACTTTCTGCCCACTGCTGTTCTGCTCAGGCACCATGCCAAAGTAGGCGGCGAACTGGCGTGCATTGGCAAAACGCTCTGGGTCTGTCTGCTTGGCCAAAAGCGCGGTGGCGATGATCGGGCCGATACCGCGCACGCTCATTAGTCGCCGGGCTGTTTTATCCTCGTTCGCGGCGTTCTCCAGGCGACCACTCAGCACGTTGATCCGCTCGCCCAGCTGACGCCATTCGCCCAGCAACTCGTTGAACAGCTCACGCAGCATGTCGGGCAAGGGTTGGGTCGCGTCTTCCAGCACCCGAGGCAGGGTCTGACTGATTGCGGCATCACCTTGGGCCAGGGTGATGCCGTGCTCCATCAGCAAGCCCCGCATCTGGTTGCTCATGGCTGTACGCCGACGGACATAACCCTGCCGGGCACGGTGCAAGGCCTGCATGGCCAGTGCGGTGGCACTTTTGATGGGGACGGCCGCAATTTTGCTGTCGTGCCCGGCGCGCAATATGGCTCGGGCATCATTACGATCATTTTTGGCGCCGCTGCGGTGCTTTGCCACAAGTTGCGCCGGAAGAATCCGCGCCAGACTGCCCTGAGCCTGTAGCTGGCGCGCCCATGCTTGAGCGCCTGGGCCCGTTTCCATCAGCACCACTACGGTTGGCGGCAGTTGGCGCAGGAAGGTATGAAAGGCTTCACGCGACTTGATTCGTTCTTCGTAAAGCACTTGGCCAAGGGCATTTTCCCCCGCGATCTGGAATACCTGTTTGGCAAGATCGACCGCCACTGTCGTGCAGGTCGATGGATCGGTGGAAGACAGGGACTGTTTAAGCGTCGTATGCTTTTTCATGGATTCGCCCTCGCTGTCGGTGGCTTCTTAGACTGCCTCCGTGGCGCATTGACGCCTCGGTGCGGGCGAGTCCATCCAATTACGGCGTGTCACTTGGAAAAGCCCCAAGTAACCAAGGGCTCTTGCCCCTTTCGTTCGGTGCCTCGCTGTGGCTCGGCATGCCCTCGCTCCGGT
>NZ_JBIVBY010000059.1:0-20547 GCF_044746405.1 Pseudomonas sp. NPDC086251 | reverse complement strand
GCTACTTTGTTCATGGCAACAATCTCCGATGAGCCCCCGGTGAAAGCTTAGTGGGCGATCACAGGGGGCGGCGGGGGTAGCCATTTCATTAGGGACGTAGGGTTTTCACGACCCGGTCGGCCAGTGCCAGGCAGCTGGTGAGACCCGGTGACTCGATGCCGAACAGGTTTACCAGCCCCGGCACGCCATGCTCGGCCGGGCCGCTGATGATGAAGTCGGCGGCCGGCTCTGTCGCTTCGGTGATTTTCGGGCGGATACCACTGTAGGCCGGTTGCAGGCTGTGATCGGGCAATCCCGGCCAGTAACGCCGGATCGCCTGATAAAACCCCTCGGACCTGCGCGGATCGACGCGGTAGTCGATATGGTCGACCCATTCAACGTCCGGCCCGAAACGCGCCTGGCCGCCCAGGTCGAGCGTCATGTGCACGCCGAGACCGGCACTTTCCGGTGCCGGATACACCAGGTGCCGGAACGGCGCCCGGCCGCTGAAGCTGAAATAGCTGCCCTTGCACAAACGGGCCTTGGGCACCTGCTTCGTTGGCAGGCCGGCAATGCGGCTCGCCACCTCGGGCGCGGACAATCCCGCGCAGTTGATCAACTCACGGCAGCTCAATGTCATCGGCTGCGCGCCGCCCATGTGCAGGTCGAAACCGTGCTCGGTACAACGGGCCGACACCAGCGGCGTGTGAAAGGCAATCGAAGCGCCATTGGCCTCGGCATCGGCCTGCAGCGCCAGCATCAGCGCATGGGAATCGACAATGCCAGTGGACGGCGACCACAGCGCGGCGACGCAGGACAACGCCGGTTCCAGTGCCCGCGCCTGCTCGGCGTCCAGCCAGTGCAGATCGTCGACGCCATTGCGCCGCCCCTGCTCCAGCAACCGGCGTAACGCCGCGCACTGCACCTCATCGGTGGCCACGATTAACTTGCCGAGGCGTTGATAATCGACGCCGCGCTCATCGCAGAAGGCATACAGGCGCTGCTTGCCCTCCACGCACAACTGGGCCTTGAGGCTGCCGCTCGGGTAATAAATGCCGGCGTGGATCACTTCCGAATTGCGCGAACTGATCCCCGTGCCAATGCCCTCGCCCGCCTCGACCAGGACCACTTCCCGACCACTCAAGGCCAGCGCCCTGGCCACCGCCAGCCCGACCACACCGGCTCCGACCACCACGCAGTCGATATCGACGTTCACTTGCCCTCCGCTCATGTTACGCCAGCCCTCGCTCCCGATAATCGATCAGGCTGGAGAATATCGCCAGCAACAGGGCCATGACCACGAAGAAAATCAGCACAAGGAAATACGAGCCGGTGAATTGCACAATCAGCCCGATCAGGATCGGCACGATCACACCCGCCATGTTCCCGCAGAAGTTCATGGTGCCGGCCAGCACGCCGGTTTTCGAGGTGCCGCCAAGGATCGACGGAATGCACCAATACATGCCGCACCAGCGAATGAAAAACATTGCCACGCAGAGCAGGCCGATCGCTTTGCTGGCCTCGCTCGCATACGCCACCGCCAGCATGCACACCGCCGCGATCAGCGCCGAGCCGCTGAACATGCTGCGCATCACCAGGTTGGGCGAGGCGCCGCTGGATTTCCATTTGTCCCCCAGGTAACCGCCGACCAGTTCACCGACGAAACCGCACATGAAGATCAGGAAGGTCGCCCCGCCCATGCTCGAAATGTTCAGGCCGTGGGTCTGGTGCAGGTAGCTCGGCATCCAGGTCAGCAACCCGTAGAACACGCTGAGGATGCAGCAGTAACCGGCGAACATTGCCAGTACCGAACGGTCCTTGAGCAACGTTTTGAGGGGGATGCTGGTCACCGCGCCAGGTTGGCTGGTTTTGCTGTTGCCGTCGGTGATGTGCGCCAGTTCCGCGGCGTTGACGCCGAGGTGTTCGCTGGGGTGGTTGCGGATGTATTTCCACGCCAGCACCCCGGCGAGCATGGTGCCGATACCGGCGATCACAAAAGCAATGCGCCACGAATCGAACCAGCCGATCAGCCCGGCAATGATGATCGCGCCGAAGGCACTGCCCAGCGGCGCACCGCCGTCGACCAGCACAGCGCCGCGCCCGCGTTCGTTGGGGGTCAGCCAGGCGCCGTTGAGCTTGGCCCCGGCCGGCATGATCGGTGATTCGGCGATGCCCAGGCCCATGCGCGTGATCAGCAGCGTGATCCAGTTGTGCGCACCGGCAGCCAAGGCCTGGAAAGCGCCCCAGGCGACCGTCGCGACGACGATCACGCGACGGGTCTGGAAACGGTCCAGCAGCATGCCTCCGGGAATCTGCATCAACGCGTACGACCAGAAAAACGCGCTGAGCATCAGGCCTTCAAGGGCCGGCGGTATCTGGAATTCGCTGGAAATCAGCGGCAAGGCCACCGACAGCGAGGCGCGGTCGATGTAGTTGATGGCGGTCAACAGCAACATGATGAGGAAGATTCGCCAGCGCACGCTGGTAGGACGCATCGTTGCGGACGCGGCTGCCAACGGCAGGCTTTCGGCACTCGGATTGTTCATGAGGGGCGCTCTTATTGTTGTGGATACAAGCGACCCAATGCCGGCAGCCAACACGCAAAACCTGTAGGAGCGAGGCTTGCCCGCGAAGAACGATAACGCGGTGTAGCAGGCAGATTGCGCTGCTCTTTTCGCGGGCGAGCCTCGCTCCTACAGGGTTTGTATTTTGACTTGGCACTGGGCAAGCGGCTCCACTCTAATCACGCGCCCGACAGCTGAATAATGAGGGGATCTGATTGGGGGATCACCGAACGTCATCCCCCAAAACGATCAGAACGTACCGGGGTAGCTGCCGCCGTCCAGCAACAGGTTTTGCCCGGTGAGGAAACCGGCGTGGGCGCTGCAGATGAACGCGCAGTAGGCGCCGAACTCATCCGGTTGGCCGAAGCGTTGGGCCGGAACGTTCTTGCGCCGCTGGGCGCTGATGCTGTCAACGCTGGTGCCGCTGGACTCGGCGGCGGCACTCAGGGTCTTGTGCAAGCGCTCGGTTTCGAACGGGCCTGGCAGCAGATTGTTGATGGTCACGTTGTTCCCGGCCAGCCGCGACTGCCGCGCGAGCCCGGCGATGAAACCGGTCAGGCCGCTGCGGGCGCCGTTGGACAGGCCGAGCACATCGATCGGCGCCTTCACCGCACCGGACGTGATGTTGACCACGCGCCCGAAACCGCGCTCGGCCATGCCATCGACGCAGGCCTTGATCAGCTCGATCGGCGTCAGCATGTTGGCATCCAGCGCCTTCAACCAGTCCTCGCGCTGCCAGTCACGGAAGTCACCGGGCGGCGGTCCACCGGCGTTGTTGACCAGGATATCTACCTGCGGACACGCCGCCAGCACCTGCTCGCGCACCGCCGGCTCGCTGATGTCGCCGGCCACGGTGCGCACTTCGATGGTCGGTGTGAGGCTGCGCAACTCGGCGGCGGCGGCCTGCAAGGTTTCGTTGCCACGGGCGTTGATCACCAGGTTCACGCCCTCCTTTGCCAAGGCTCGCGCACAGGCCAGACCCAGCCCTTTGCTGGCGGCGCAGACGATTGCCCAGCGCCCCGATATACCTAATTCCATGACGATGCTCCTGTCAGTTTCAAAGGCTCTACGTTACCACCGCACACCGGCCGGCCGGGGATGACAAAGGGTGATCACCGGATCAGGTCTTTTCATTATCGGCAGGCACAAGCGCTTATTACTGTCTGGAGACCAATAAGAACCGGAGACACACATGAACCCGTTCCAGTTTTATTTCCCCACGACCTTGAAGAGCGGCAACGGCCTGGTGCGCCAGGCCGGTGCCTTGCTCAAGCCTCATGTTCGAAAAAAACTGCTGGTGGTGACCGATGAAGGGCTGATGGCGTCGGGCGTGATGGAAGGTTTTTTCGCTTCACTCACGGAGAGTGAAATCAGTTACGAAGTGTTTTCCGGCGTCGAACCCAACCCCACCACCGACGTGCTGGAACGCGCCGTGACGTTCCTGAAAAACCACGACTGCGACTCGGTGATCGGTGTCGGTGGCGGCAGCAGCATCGACACGGCCAAGGGTGTCGCGGCGATGGCGACCAACCCCGGCAACATCCTCGACTACGAAGGCTACGACAAACTGCTGCACCCACCGCTGCCGATTTTCGCGATTCCGACCACCTCCGGCACCGGCAGCGAATGCACTGCGTCCACGGTGTTCACCAACACCAAGACCCTGTTCAAGACCGTGATCATCAGCCCGGCCCTGTTTCCGAAACTGGCGATTCTCGATGCCGAATTGACCCTGAAATTACCGCCGTCGATCACCGCCGCCACGGGCATGGACGCGTTGACCCATGCCATCGAATCCTATGTTTCCAAGCAGGCCAACCCGGTCAGCCAAGCGCTGGCGCTGCAAGCGATCAAAATGATTTGCACCCACCTGCCGAAAGCGTTTTTCGCCGGGTCCGACCTGCACGCCCGGGAACAACTGCTGCTCGGCTCGTTCCTCGCCGGGGTCGCCTTTGCCCAATCGAAACTGGGCAACGTCCATGCGATCTCCCACACCTTTGGCGGCGTGTTCAACATTCCCCATGGTATCGCTAACGCGACGCTGTTGCCCTACGTCATCGAATTCAACCTGGCCGCCTGCCCGGAGCTGTTTCGCGAGATCGCCATCGCCATGGGCGAGAACGTCGATGGCCTGAGCCCGGCCCGCGCCGGGCACAAAGTGGTGGAGCACGTGGTGGCGCTGAACAAGGCCATCGGCATCCCCGACAACATCAAGGACCTGGGCGTGGATCTGGATTACATGCCGCAAATGGTCAGCGACTCCATGCGCAGCGGCAACGTGCTGGTCAACCCACGCCTGACCACCGCCGCCGACATCGAACGGATCATCAGCAACGCCTACCACAGCATTCATTGATTCAAGCCTCCCTTCCCAAGAGACAACGCCCATGTTTTACGAAAATGCGCACCTACACGATCCAGATCGGAAAAATGCAGACCTACCTCAAGCACTTCGAGGAAACCGGCCTGCCGGTGATCTCCCGCTACACCACGCTGGTGGGCTGGTGGTACACCGAAATCGGCGAGCTGAACCAGGTGATCCACATCTGGGCCTACGAGAGCCTCGATGACCGGATCAAGAAACGCGCCGCGCTCTATCAAGACCCGGACTGGCTGGAAGGCTTCGTGCCGAAAGCGTTCCCGATGCTGGAGAAGATGGAATCGAAGCTGCTGATCGCGGCGGATTTTTCGCCGATCAAATAGCCCCTGAACCTAGCCGAAAGATTTGATGCCATGCGCGAAACCTGTGGGAGCGGGCTTGCTCGCGAAAGCGGTGTGTCAGGCAACATTAATGGCGACTGACACGCCCTCTTCGCGAGCAAGCCCGCTCCCACATTGACGGTGCAAGCCTGACAACTCCCCATCGGCATTCACTTATTTGCAGGACAACCTCATGTGCGACCACAATCCCAATAACACCGCCGCCGACCGTTCTCCCGACATCAAGGCCCTGCTCGAAGGCCTGCCGACCAACTGGGGCAAATGGGGGCCGGACGATGAAGTCGGCGCCCTGAATTACCTGCAAAGCGCAGAAATCCTCCGGGGCATTGCTTCGGTTCGCCAGGGCAAGACCTTCACCCTGCAAGTGCAGATTGGCCATCCCAAGGGTGAGCCGCTGTGGCCCGGCCGACGCCCGTCGATGCGGGTCAACGTGCTGGACAAGGGGCATTTCCTGGCCGGCAAGACCCACTTCGATGGCCATGTGGAATACGCCGACGACGTGATCTTCATGCACCTGCAAGGCTCGACCCAATACGACGCCTTGGGCCACGTCTGGCACGACAACAAACTGTGGAACGGCTACGACGCCATGAGCACCATCGGCAGCATGGACAAGGCCAGCATCCTGCCGATTGCCGAGCGCGGGATTGTCGGCCGCGCGGTGCTGATCGACATGGCCCGCCATCGCGGCAAAGCCGTGCTGGACAAGGGCGAGACCTTCAATCACCTGGACCTGCTGGCCGCTGCAAAAGCCCAGGGCATCGAGATCGAGAAGCGCGACATCCTGATCATTCGCACCGGCTGGATCGGCTCGTTCTATGAACGTGAACCGGAAGAGTTCTACAAGGATTTCGCCGAGCCGGGCCTGACCTTCAGCCGCGAGTTGGTGGAATGGTTTCACCAGATGGAAATCCCCAACCTGGTGACCGACACCATGGCCAACGAAGTGGCCGTCGACCCGAGCTCCGGCGTGATGATCCCGCTGCACAACGCCTTGATGCGCAACCTCGGCGTGACCTTTACCGAAGTGGCGCTGCTCGATGACCTGGCCAGTGATTGTGCCGAAGACGGTCAGTGGCAGTTTCTCTACACCGCCGCGCCGCTGAAGATCGTCGGCGGCACGGGCGCACCGGTGAACCCGATCGTGATCAAGTAGTCAGGTCGTACTTCAGCTCGTTGATCAGCAGGGTCGCCGCCGGGGACAAATCGGCGCCGGCTCGGCTGATCACGCCGAAAGGCTCGATCAATGCACGCATTGACACCGGCAGCTTCACCAGCAAATCGAATTGCTCGCAAAAACCGGCGACTTCCATCGGGATCACGGCCAACAGGGTCGGGTCCTGCTGCACCAACAGGATGGTGGCAAAGATCGACGAGGTTTCCAGCGGATACCGCGGAATCTGCAACCCGGCCTCGTTGAGCTCATGCTCCAGGGCCTGGCGCATCGGCATGTCTTTGGGGTAAACCAGCCAACGGTCATCGCTCAATTGCGCCAGTTGCACCGAATCGGCACCCGCCAGCGGGTGGTCTTTGCTGGCGACGACCGCCAGGGGTTCATCGCTCAACTCGATAACGTCGTAAGCGTCCGAACGCTGGCCGACGCTGGTACGACAAATGGCCAGATCCAGACGCCCCTGATCCAGCAACCCGAGCAAGGTGGCGCTGGTGTTTTCCACCAGCTCGACAGACAGCTGCGGCTGTTTGAGTCGCAGCTCCGTCAAGGCCTGGGTCAGCAACGGCACCGCGCCCATGATCACGCCCACCGAAAGCCGCCCACCCTGGCCCTGCATGATGCTCAGCATTTCTTCGTGCAGGTGCTCGACATCGCTGTGTATCAGCCGTGCGTAGCGAATCATGCAACGGCCCATTTCGTTGGCCACCAGGCCTTTGGGCTGACGTTCAAACAGCGGCATGCCAAGCAGCGCTTCGACCTCATGCAACGCCTTGGTGGCGCCGGACTGGGAAATTGAAATTTGCTCGGCGGCCTTGTGCAGGGAGCCGCGCTCATCAAGGGCAATCAGCAAGCGCAGTTGTTTGAGGCGCAAGCGCGAGGCGATGCTGCCAAGGGTTGGAACCATATCCGTGTGTTCTCGGTTCAAGGAAAAAAACCAGCAGGATACGCAACGCCTCGGCGGTCAAACAGGCGGCCGTGAGCAATTCAGTTGTTCTGGATATTCACGAGTGTTGTTCGAGAAAAGGCATGGAATGTAGGAGCGAGCTCGCTCGCGAAGGACGTTAACGTTGACGCGCTGTTGTTGACTGCGCGTTGCGTTCACGTTTTTCGCGAGCGAGCTCGCTCCTACAGGGGGCGGGGCGCTGTTAGCTGTAGGACTGCTCGGGATTGCCGGCGGCCAGCGCGTCGGCGCGGTTCGCCGCTGGCGGGTAGATCCACTGGGTGTTGATCATACGTTTACGCGCCTTGCCTTCGTCGTGGGTCAACAGCACCTGGCGGTCCCAGCCTTCGGTGTACACCGCGCCCCACTCGCCCAGGTCCAGGCAGGTCGCATAGAACGGCTGACGGTATTCGAGGGTCGGCGCCCCCACCAGATCGGCCGCCACGTTATGCCCGGCGTAGCGCCCCATGAAGATCGCGTGCTGGCACGACATCAGCGCGTAATGACCTTCGTCATCGGTCAGCGCCGTGGCCACATCACCCGCTGCGAAAACGTGATCGGTACCGACCACACGCAAGTCACCGGTGACTTCGACACGGCCCTGCCGATCCAGTCGCGACGACACTTGCGAGGTCAGGCTGCTGGCGATCATGCCGCCAGTCCAGATCACGGTTTTCGCATTGATGCGCTTGCCGGCCGCCGTCATCACACCGTTTTCATCGATAGCGACCACGCCGGAACCGACTTGAAACTCAATGCCCATGGAATCCAATGCTTCAGTGATCATCGGCCGTGGGTTCGGGCCCAGGTCCGGACCAATCGCCTCGGCGCGCTCGACCACGATGATGTTGAACCGGGCATCCGCACCATGGATAGTGCGCAGGCGTTCCGGCAACTCGGTGGCCACTTCCAGCCCGGTGAAACCGCCGCCGACCACCACGATGGTGTTGCGCGCCGCCGATTCGGGCAGGTTGGCCAGTTCCGCGAGGTGCCGGTCGAGTTTCACCGCGTCGGACAGTTGGTCCACCGCGAAGGTGTTTTCCAGCAGGCCCGGCACGGGTGGACGGTTCAGCTGGCTGCCGCTGGTCAGCACCAGGCGGTCATAAGGCACGTTGATGTGACGGCCATCGGAGGTCAGCGCATGGACGAAACGCGCATTGGAAGTGTCGATGCGCTCGACCTCGGCTTCGATGAACTTGACCCCCGCCGCTTCCAGCAAGGGCAGCAACGGCACGCTCATTTCGTGAGGGGCATGTTCGTGCAGGCGCGGACGGATGACGATTTCCGGCTTAGGGGAAATCAGGGTGATTTCGACGTCGGCGGTCTTACCGTGATTATCCAGCACGCGTGCCGCGCCCAAGGCGCTCCAGACACCGGCGAAACCGGCGCCGACGATGAGTATTTTCTGCGACATGTTCTTCCCTTCGTTATCGTTATGGAGGCAAACAGCGAGCAACTGTCTGGTACAACCAACGACCGATGGTAGGGTTGAACTTCGCCGGACCCAATGACATAAAACCCTGAATTCCTGCCAGCCGATCAGAGGCGATAACGCTTATACCGTTTGCGAATTATGATTATTCCAACTCGCCACTACAGAACCCTATGAACGCTATCACCAGCACTGCCGATGATCCCGCACCTCAGTCCGAACCGCCGCGTCTGATTGTGTTCCTCGCTTACCCCGAATTGGGTCTGCTGGATTTGACGGGCGCGCAAACCGTGTTCTGGGCCGCCTCCCGGTACATGACCAGCAGCAATCTGCCCGGGTATGAATTACACACGGCCAGCCTGGCCGGCGGCTTGATTCACACCGCCGAGGGCCTGGCCGTCGATACCGTGCCGCTGAGTCGCTTCGCGGACCGCTCGATCGATACGCTGATCGTGCCTGGCGCACCGAATATTCTTCAGGCGATGAACAATGCCCTGGACCTGGTCGCGTGGCTGGCAGAGGCATCGACCCAAGCCAGACGCACGGCCTCGGTGTGCAGCGGGACGTTCCTGCTGGCCCAGGCCGGATTGCTCGAAGGCCGACGTGCCGCTACGCACTGGGCGATGTGCGACATGCTCAAGGTGCATTACCCCTCGATTGAGGTCGACAGCGATGCGATTTTTGTCCAGCAGGGTTCGGTCTGGACCTCGGCGGGGGTCAGTGCCGGCATCGATCTGGCGCTGGCCTTGGTCGAAGAGGATTGCGGTCGTGAGGTAACGCTGTTGGTCGCGCGGGAAATGGTGGTGTTTCTCAAGCGTCCTGGCGGGCAGGCGCAGTACAGTCAGTTGTTGAGATCGCAAACCAGCGAAGGCGCTGCGTTTGATGACCTGCATGTGTGGATTACGCAGAATCTGGCGGGTGAAAACCTCTCGGTTGATGTGCTGGCGCAACGGGTGCAAATGAGCCCGCGAAATTTTGCCCGTGTGTACAAGATCAAGACTGGGCGTACACCGGCCAAAGCGGTGGAAGTGCTGCGTGTGGAAGCGGCCCGGCGTCTGTTGGAGGACTCCGGGCGCAATATCGATCAGATCTCCCGGCAGTGCGGGTTTGGTGATGAAGAGCGGATGCGCCTGACCTTTCAACGCAACCTTGGGGTTTCGCCGCGCGATTATCGCAACCGCTTTTCGCGTTGAGTGAATCCAGTCTCACTGTGTGCGGATGTACCCAATCTCCTGTGGGAGCTGGCTTGCCTGCGATGACGGCCTGACAGCCGATCATTTTCTTTCAGGTGTACATATCCATTCCTGCGGCAACGGCCGCTACGGGTTACGCCCTTACGGCGTGTCACTTGGAAGAGCCCCAAGTAACCAAGGGCTTCTGCCCCTTTCGTTCGGTGCTTCGCTGTGGCTCGGCATACCCTCGCTCCGGTCCTGCTCCGTGGGCCCGCCGCCATCGGCCATCCATGGCCGGGGGCGGCTAACCCGGCATCCATGCCGGGTTGCCCACTGCGCAGAACCTCCACTCGGCCTCACGATGGGACGGTGCATCAAGATCAAAAGCACGGCGGCCTGCAGGCCGGCCTGATTGGGGAATACGCATTCCCCTGTAGGAGCGAGCTTGCTCGCGAAAATCGTCAACGATGACGTTTTTCAACAGGAGCACGCGGTGCCTGTGGGTCCATCGCGAGCAAGCTAGCTCCTACAGGGGATCGATGCGATACAAATAGAGGGTCGAACACGGTCAATGTAGGAGCTGCCGAAGGCTGCGATCTTTTGATCTTGCCGTTGCTTCGGCTTTTGATCTTGATCTACCGCCCCGTTCCCAGAGGCCGAACGCAGGCGTTGCGCAGGGGGCAACCCGGCATGGATGCCGGGTTAGCCGCCCCCGGCCAGGGATGGCCGATGGCGGCGGGCCCCCGGAGCAATGCCGGAGTGAGGGCATGCCGAGCCTAAGCGAGGCACCGAATGGCGGGGCAAGAGCCCTTGGTTACTTGGGGCTTTTCCAAGTGACACGCCGTAAGGGCGTAACCCAAAGCAGCCGTTACCGCAGGAATGGATATGTACACCAGCCATCGCGAGCAGGCTCGCTCCCACAGTTAAATGTGGATTTAGTGCCTGGTCCTGCGCTCCAGCAACCGCACACCCAGCGACAACGGATAACACAACGCAAAATAAATCGCGCCAACCAGAATGTAGATCTCCAACGGCATGAAATACACCGAGCTCAAATCCTGCGCCCGCAACATCAAATCCGGCGCCGCGATCAGCGAGGCCACCGACGTATCCTTCAACAGCGAGATCGCCACGTTACCAATCGGCGCCAGCACAATGCGAATCGCCTGAGGCAATACCACCCAGCGCAACACCTTCAGATGCGGCATGCCAATCGCCTTCGCCGCTTCCACTTGCCCTTTGGGCACCGCCTCCAGACCCGAGCGATAAATCTCCGACAGATACGCCGCCGCATTCAATCCCAACCCGATCATCGCCGCCTGAAACGAACTGAACTGAACACCGATTTCGGTCAGGCTGAAATACACGATAAACAACTGCACCAGCGCCGGAGTGCCGCGAAACACCTCGATGTAGATCAACGCCGCCCGCCGCAATGGCCGGCTCTTCGACAGTCGCGCCAACGCCACCAGCAAGCCAACGACCAAACCAATCACCAGCGCGCCGAACGCCAACTGCAGCGTCGCCCAGGCGGCTTCCATCAACTCGACATGGGTTGCTTCCCACAGGTCGCCATAGCCCATATCAGTTCTCCTTGACCACTTTGAGACGACGTTCGGTGCGCGCCGCCCAATGGGAAAGCACAAGACTCAAGACCAGGTAGATCATTGCCAACAGGAAGTAGATCAGGTTGGTTTGATAGGTTTCGCTGACCAGCATTTTTGCCTTGAACGTCAACTCAGGCACGGCCGCCGCCGACGCCAGCGAGGTGTCCTTGAGCAAGCCGATGGCGAAGTTGGCCATCCCCGGAATGGCCACCTTGAACGCCTGAGGCAGCACAATAATGCGCATCGCCAAAGACCGGGTCATGCCGATCGAAAACGCCGCTTCACTCTGCCCGCGATCGATGGTGCGGATGCTCGACCGGAACACCTCCGACAGAATCGCCGCACCGTTCAACCCGAAGCCAATGATCGCCGCACCAATCGCCGGCAAGGTGATACCGATGTAGGTCAACCCGAAGTACAGAATGAACAGCTGCGTCAGGATCGGTATGTTGCGAAACACCTCCAGGTACACGCTGGCAATCAGGCTCAGCACCCGACTGCGCGAGAGCCGCATCAGCGCCAGGCAAAACCCCAGCAGCGCCGCCACGATGAACGCCGCAAAGGTCAAGCCGACGGTGGTCAACGCACCGATGCCCAGCACATTCAAAAAGTACGGGAGCATGTCGATGGCTTTGTGCAGAGCAGTGGAATCGAACATCGATCAATGCTCCTGCACGGCGCGGATGAAGTTCCGGGTGCGTTCGATCTGGCTCTCGCGGAAGATCTGCCGCGGCGGGCCTTGCTCGACGATGTTGCCGTCGGCCATGAAGATCACCTGGTCGGAGACGCTTTCGGCGAAGTGCATTTCGTGGGTCACAATAATCATCGTCATGCCCTCCTCCGCCAGCTTGCGCATGACCGTCAGCACCTCGCCCACCAGTTCCGGGTCGAGCGCCGATGTCGCCTCGTCGAACAGCATCAGCTTGGGTTGCATCGCCAGCGCCCGGGCGATGGCGATTCGTTGCTGTTGCCCGCCCGAGAGCTGTTCCGGAAAGACGTCCCGCTTGGCGAACATGCCGACCTTGTTCAGCAAGTCCTCGGCCAGTTCCACCGCTTCGGCGCGGCCGCGTTGCTGCACCTTGAGCGGCCCGAGGATGATGTTGTCCAGCACAGAGATGTGCGGAAACAGGTTGAAGCGCTGGAACACCATGCCAATCCCGGTTCGCATCCGCGCCAGCTCCTTGTCACTCATGGGCACTTTGCGGGTGCCCACCAGCCGCTGGCCGATCAGTTCGTTGTCGATGTAAATGTCGCCTTTGGTCGGCTCTTCCAGGTAATTGACGCAACGCAGCAAGGTGGTCTTGCCCGACCCGCTGGGGCCGATGAGCGAGATCTTCTGGCCTTGCTGAACGTTGAGGTCGATGCCTTTGAGCACGTCCAGGCTGCCGAAGGACTTGTAGAGCCCTTCGATGCGCACCAGTGGAGTTGATTCAGCCATGAGTAATGTCCGTCAGTGGATGACACAACGACTCAGGCAAAGGCCTGACTGAAATCACGCGGCGGGTGTTCGAACGGCCCGATGAGGTTGCCCTTCTCATCGCGGTCCACGCCGATGCGCGGGTCCTTGGTGGGCGGCACCAGGTAGTCGGGGTTCTTGATCCCGTACTTGGCGAGGATCGGCCGGATCTGATCCGTGGCTTTGAGCCAGCGCAGGCCCTGATTCACGCCGTCAAACAGGTCCTGGTTCTGCGGATGAATGCCCCAGATCGCTTCGAACTTGGCGGTCAGGCTGGGGAATTTTTCATCGTAGGACATCGGGATCTGTTTGAGCTTGAGGCTCGGGTCCTGAAGGATCATGTAGTCGATGGTCGGGGCATCCAGCACGGCAAAATCCAGGCGCCCGGCGCGCACATCACGCAGGCACGAGTCGGTGTTGTCGTAGAGTTTGACCTCCTTCACGCCCTGGATTTTCTTCATGTCCGGGATGGTGAAATAGCCGGTGATGGCGCCGATGGTGCGGCCCTTCACGTCGTTCACGGTGATGGTTTTATCGAACGGTTCGCTGTCGCGCATGATCACGTAGGCACCGGTGTAGAACACCGGGTCGGTCAACAGCAGGATTTTCGAACGCATCGGGTTCCAGGCGAAGTTGCCACCGAACCAGTCCGCGCGCCCCGACCTCACCGCTTCGACCACCGCCGGGAAGCCCATGGTCAACACGTCGAGTTTGAGTTCGAGACGGTCGGCGATGAGCTTCAGCAGCTCCAGATCGGTGCCGACGGGTGTGCCCTCGCGCAATGCGCCCAAAGGCATATCGCCCAGACAAGCCGCCGTCAAATAGCCCTCGCGCACCGTTTTGATCGGTTTCCCGGCTGCAAACGCGAAAGACATCGGGCCCATCGCGCTGCCCACCAATGCCGCCAACGAGCCGTAACCGGTGGCTTTGAGCAGCCCGCGTCGGGAGAAACCCTGGGTATCAAACTTGAAGTCGGACATAGATCACCTATTGGCAAATTATTGTTTTGCACCGTTACAAGCCGTACAACTCAATCGCCGTCCGTGGCTGGATTTCCCTGGGTTTCATGAACGCGTGGATAAGCCCGCCAGCATGTCGATGGCGTTGACATGAGGCGTGTTGCCCAGCTGGCGTCGGCGTTTGAGCATCAGGTAAGCGGCGGAGACCACGCCGAGGCTGACGAGGCTGGCCAGGAACTGGGTACGCAAGGATTCCTGGAACGCCATGGCGACCAAAACACCCGCAATGACTGCCACCACAGCATAGGACAGCCAAGGGAACAGCCACATTTTCAGGGTCAGCCGGGCCGGCGCCGTGGCCTCGACCTGGCGCCGAACCTTGATCTGCGCCAGCGCTACCGCGAGGTAAACGAACAGCATCACTGCACCGGAGGCGTTGACCAGAAACAGGAACACGCCTTCCGGAGAAATGATCGCCGCCATGATCGCGATGTAGCCGATCACACTGCTGAGCAGCACGGCGGCTCTCGGCACTTTGCGCCCGGTCAGGGTCGACAGTTTGGCCGGTGCATCACCGCGCTGGCTGAGGCCGAAGAGAATCCGCGAAGACACGTACAACCCGGAATTCAGCGCCGACAGAACCGCCACCAGCACCACCGCTTGCATGATCATTGCCGCGCCCGGAATGCGCATGACGTCCAGCGCCGCCACGAACGGCGAATGGCCGGCGACGATCTGGCCCCAGGGCACCACGCAGACAATCAGGAAAATCGAGCCGACATAAAAGGTGATGACCCGGAAGATCACCGAACGGGTCATGTTCGCCACGTTCTTCGAAGGATCGTCGGATTCAGCGGCGGCGATGGTCGCGATCTCGGCACCGCCGACGGCAAAAATCACCGTTGGCACACCGGCCAAAATCGCACTCACGCCATAAGGCATGAAGCCACGGTCGTTGACCAGATTGCCCAGGAGCGCGCTGGTGCTCGGGGCAAACCCGAAGAGGTAGGCGCCGACCACAAAGATGAAAACGATGATCGCGAACACCTTCAATGACGCGAACCAGTATTCGAATTCACCGTAGGACTTCACCGAGAGGCAATTGATGGCGGTCATGATCGCCAGCAGGCTCAGACCGATCATCCACGCCGGCAACGGGATCCATTGCTGAAGAATGTTGGCGCCGACCACCGCTTCCACCGCCACCACGATCACCCAGAAGTACCAGTACAACCAGCCGCTGGTGAAACCGACCCAATTACCCAGGCCGATACGCGCGTATTCGGTAAAGGAGCCGACGCCGGGCAAGGCCACGGCCATTTCGCCGAGCATGCGCATCACCAGCATCACCACGATGCCGGCAGCGAGATAACTCAGGAACGCTGCCGGACCAATCGCCTGAATCGTTGCGCTACTGCCGACGAACAGGCCGGCACCGATGATTCCGCCGAGGGAAATCATCGTGATATGGCGCTGGCGCAGGGCCCCGCTGAGGCGTTGTTGACCGGGTTTTGTTTCGGTTGGCTGGGCGTTATTCATTGAATGACCTCCGCTATGTGGGGTGGAGTCGATCGACCGGATAATTTCATCGAAGACTTTGCGCGAGGGGGACAACACACCGGATACTCTGTGCCGCCCGCTGACAGGCTGAACAGTCGGTGGTGCCGGTGCGCCGAGGGCGAACCCGGCTGGAACGTTTCGATAGTCATGTGCGTACCCATTGGGCTGAGCATGGCAGCCATTTTCTTATTGTGTTGCATGACAAGCATTACAACTCACACACTAATCACGGTTTTTTAGCTTGTCAATGGGCTTTGTATCGGATAAAAAGCAATACAAATTTGCTTATTGTCTTGCTACAAGCATGACAAGCAGGGATAAAGCACCATGAGTCAATTCGAACAACTGCTGGACGAACTGAAAGCCAGCGCCGCGTTGCAGCGCGACAAGGCCGAGACCCTTTACGCGCAATTGGCTGATTCACTGGCTGAAGCGATCGGCAACGGCAAACTCAAGCCGGGCGAGCGTCTGCCGCCGCATCGTGAGTTCGCCAGTGCACTGGGGGTGAACATCACCACGGTGACCAAAGCCATGGCCGTGTTGCAGCAGAAAGGCCTGGTGGAAAGCCGTCCGGGGCGTGGCACGCAAGTCGCGCAGCCACGGCATCCAGCCGCACAGTTTCAATCGGCGCCGAGCAATGATCCGGGCACCGTCGACCTGAGCGTCAACCGCCCCGCCACCGACGGTTTCAATCGGGTCCTGGCGCAGTTGCTGCCGCGTCTTTCCAGCGATCCGCGCTTTGGCGACATGAAGGACTATCACCCGTCCGAAGGTCCGCTCTGGGCCCGTGAAGCCGCCGCGCAGTGGTTGCGCCACACTGGCGTAGAGGCCCAGGCCTCGCAGATGCTGATCGTCGAGGGCGCCCAGCATGGCATCGCCAGCACCCTGCGCAGCCTGACCAACAGCGGCGATACCGTGCTGGCCGACAGCGTGACGTATCAAGGCATCAATGCCTTGTGCCGCTCGCTGGGCCTGATCCTGATCGGCGTCGACGCCGACGCCCGTGGCATGTCCCCCGAAGCATTGCGCCAGGCATGTGCCGAACATCAGCCACGGCTGTTGTTTCTGGTGCCGTCGATTCATAACCCGACCGCCATCACCCTGGACACCGAGCGCCGCGAAGAATTGGCCGCGGTGATTCGTGAAACCAACCTGCTGGTCATTGAAGACGACGTGTACCGGCCGCTGCTCGATCAATCGCCGCCCGCCTTCGCGGCGCTGATGCCGGAGCGCACGATTTACATCTCGGCCCTGTCCAAATGCATCGCGCCGGGCTTGCGCATGGGCTTTGTCATGGCGCCGCAACCGCTGGTGCAAGACATCGCCGCCATGCAGCGCATCGATTGCTGGAGCACCTCGCCCTTGACCTCGTTGATCGCCACCCGGCTGATCGAGGATGGCCACGCCGATCAGCTGGTCTCGGAACAACGCGAAGAACTGCGGATCCGCCAGGCGCTGCTCGCCACGCATCTTGAAGGCCTGGAATTCCAGCACAGCGCCACCGGCACCCATGCCTGGCTGGTGTTGCCCGAACCCTGGACCGGCTCGCGCTTCGCCCGTCTGTGCCACGACCGTGGCGTGGTGCTGCTCGCCGGAGGCGCCTTCACCTTGCGTCCGGAGCTGTCGCCGCAAGCGGTGCGCATCAATATCTCGGCGGCCCTGTCACGGGAGCAGCTGGTCAAAGCCTTGGGCGTCATCAGCCAATTGGCGCGTCAGGGTCATCTCTACATGCACAACCGGATCTGAGGACATGACACAGCCAGTTCATTGCGAAGTCGCCGTTATCGGCGCAGGCGTTGTCGGGGTTGCCACGGCACTCTGGCTGCGCAAACAGGGTTTTCAGGTGTTATTGCTGGAGCGCGACGCGATTGCCTCGGGCGCGTCCTATGGCAATGCCGGCACCCTGGCGCCTTACGGCGTGATGCCGATTGCCCAGCCGTCGCTGTTGAGGGCCATCCCGTCACTGTTGTTTTCGCCGGAGTCGCCCTTCGTCGTTAACTGGGCGCGCCTGCCTCGGCTGATGCCCTGGCTGCTGCGTTTTCTCAATGAATGCCGCGCATCGCGTTGTGAAGCCAACACCCTGGCGCTGAGCAACCTGCTCCAGCACACCTACAGCGGTTACGCGCCACTGCTGGCTGACTGTCCGCAGGCCGATCAACATTTGCGTCACAACGGTTGCCTCTATGCCTACGGCACCGCACAAGGTTTCGCCGGCGCGCAGGCCGCCATCGAGTTGCGCCGCTCCCTCGGCATTGCACAACAGGTCTTGAACGCAGCCGACGTCGAACAACTGGAACCGGCCCTGGCAGGTAAAACCGTGGCCGGCATTCTGTTCCCCGAGTCGTCGCACATGGACGATCCGCGAGCCTTCATTGAAGCGCTGGCGGCGCCGCTGATTGCCGAGGGCGCCTTGCGTCAGGCGACGATTACTGGCGTGCAACGCCAGGTCGATGGCCTGCAATTACTGAGTGCCGAAGGCCAGATGTACCGCGCGGACCGCGTCGTGCTCTGCGGCGGCGCCTGGTCCGCTGCGCTGGCACGCCAGGTCGGGGATCGCATACCGCTGGATACCGAGCGCGGCTACCACATCGAATTCGACCTGCAAGACACCCTGCTCAACCGCCCGTGCTGCCCGGTCGAAAGCGCGTTCTACATGACGCCCATGGCCGGACGCCTGAGGGTGGCAGGCACGGTGGAGCTCGGCTCGATCAACGACCCGGCCAATCCAAAGCGCTTTGATTATCTTGAACGCCACGTGCGTCGCGTCATGGGCCTGACCGAACCGGTCGCGCGCAAATGGCTGGGGTTCCGCCCTTCCTTGCCCGACTCCTTGCCGGTGATTGGCCCGTCACCGAACGAACCGCGAATGATCTATGCCTTCGGCCACCAGCACCTGGGCCTGACCCTGGCGGGCGCCACCGGCCAGTTGGTCGCCGACTGCATCGCCGGCAAGACGCCTCAGTGGCTGGACAGTTTTTCCGTGCAACGCTTCTGAGCGGGGCCCTTTCACAGGAGAGCAATTGATGCCAACAATCGAGCGCAAACACACCAACCAACGCATGAGCCAGATCGTCATTCACGGCAACACCGTGTACCTGGCTGGACAGGTCGGCGAGCGCCAGCACACCGTCGCCGACCAGACCCGCGATGCGCTGGCGCGGGTCGACGCCCTGCTCAAGGAAGCCGGTTCGAGTCGGGACCAACTACTGCAAACCACCATCTGGCTGGCCGACATGGCGGATTTCGCGGCGATGAATGCCGTATGGGATGCCTGGGTACCGGCAGGCCATGCCCCGGCCCGTGCCTGTGGCGAGGCAAAACTGGCGGATCCGGGACTGTTGGTCGAGGTGATTGTCTGCGCGGCGCGGGGTTGAACGTTAACGGCTTTGGCACTGATGGCCTCCACCAGGGAACTCCTGACGGCCATCAAGCATCCTAGAAGATGAGGTACTTCTATTTTGCTTCACGCTTTCAGAGGACACCGTCATGCGCCGTCTGATTATCATTTCTTCCGTTTTGTTGTGTTTACCCTTCGGCTCTGCTCTGGCCAAAGTGGATGCGGGTGATGTCGCCACCTCGGCCGGGGTCTCCGCTTCGCTGTATTCGACGTTCAAGGATCACAAACTGATGATTCCTGCCCGGGATGATGCTTCAAGCTTCGTTGCCAGTGGCGGTGCAATTCGTGGGGTTTATCTGGAATCGGTGCTAAAGCAGATTCGTCACGACAATCCCGGCCTGAACGCCAGCGACGAAGACCTGGCCAAAGCCATCCTCGTCCAGGAAGGCGTTGCTGCCGGTCAATGAATACGGATGAAGTAGCGGTGGGGCTCGCGACACCTGGATAGCGTTTCTGGCCCTACCTTGCTTCAGTCCCGACGGATAACCGCGCCCACCCGGCGACCACCTGCGCACTGATGCTGACGCCGCCGCACACCACTATCACCACGTCGTGGGCACCGGCAATCGCCGGATGGTCCAGATAGCCGATCGCCAACGAAACACCGCACGCCGGTTCCACCAACTGCCGCAAATCGTTGGCATAACGCACCACCCCCATGATCGCCTCATCGTCGCTGAGCACCACGCACTCATGCGGAAAATCGACGATATGCTGCACCGGCCACGCGGCCACTTGAGTGGCGCCGAGCGACCGGGCGACTGTATCGATGCGCGGAAATATGACCGGATGCCCGGCACTGACCGCCGCGGCGAAAGACGCCGAACCCTGGGTTTCACACGCGATGATCCGGCAGTCCAGGCGATGGTGGCGGATCAATCCGGTGAGAATCCCCGCCAGCAAACCGCCGCCCCCCACCGACATCACCATCGCATCAACCTCGGGACAATCCTCGAGGATTTCATCGACCATCGTGCTGTGCCCTTCCCACAACACCGGGTGATCGAAGGCCGGCACGTATTCGGTGTCCGCGCCCTGCGCGAGTTCTTTGGCGCGAAGATTGGCTTCGTCCCAGACCTTGCCATGGACGATTACCTCGGCACCGGTTTTCCGGATGTGCGCGCGGGTGGTTTCCGGTGTGGTGTGTGGCACCACGATGCAGGCTTTCAACCCCAGGCGAGCGGCGGCCACGGCGGTGGCGAAACCGGCATTGCCGCCAGAAGGACAGATCACTTTGCGCTTGCCCTGCCCGGCCGCCTGACTGCACAGAAGCCCGATGCCGCGCAGTTTGAAGGAGCCGCTGGGTTGCAGGTTTTCCAGCTTGAGCCAGATCCGCCGGGACGCGGTCGACAGGTCTGGATGCAGAATCAAGGGCGTTCTGATGTGAAGCATGATCGCCTCCCTTTAGCGCGCCACCCACTCGTCGCCGGTGGTGAATAACCCTTATCCAAGCTTAGTTCACCCAGCGCTGGCCTAAGCCAAGACGGCCCCCTGTAATTGGATGGACTCGCCCAAGCCGAGGCGTCTGTGCGCCACGGTGGCATTCTTATAGAAGCCAACGACAGCGAGGGCGAGGCCATGAAAAA
>NZ_JBIVBY010000058.1:0-20702 GCF_044746405.1 Pseudomonas sp. NPDC086251 | reverse complement strand
TACGGAGATCGATTCATCAGACCAAACTGGTGAAATGAAGGCCTGCCTAACGGCAGGCCGTTATCGGCCCGCACACAAAAAATCTGACACTCTCGTAAGGGCGGAACCAAAAGCCGCCATCAAAGCAAAAATGGATATGCCCCCAATCAACCAGGAACCTGGTCGGCCCAAAGGCCGCCAAGGTCAAGCCACCTCGTTCTTGACCCTGAACCAAGCCGCATACAACGCCGGAAGGAACAGCAGCGTCAACGCCGTAGCCACAATCAGCCCGCCCATGATCGCCACCGCCATCGGCCCGAAAAACACACTGCGCGACAACGGAATCATCGCCAACACCGCCGCCAACGCCGTCAACACAATCGGCCGGAACCGCCGCACCGTCGCCTCGATAATCGCCTGCCAAGGCTTCAACCCAGCCGCAATATCCTGCTCGATCTGATCCACCAGAATCACCGAGTTACGCATAATCATCCCCGACAACGCGATCGTCCCCAGCATGGCCACAAACCCGAACGGCTGACGAAACACCATCAAAAACAACGTCACCCCGATCAACCCCAACGGCGCCGTCAGAAACACCATCACCGTGCGCGAGAAACTGCGCAACTGCAGCATCAGCAACGTCAACACCACCACGATAAACAACGGCACGCCGGCCTTCACCGAATTCTGCCCGCGAGCCGAATCTTCAACAGTGCCGCCGACATCCAGCAAATACCCATCCGGCAGCTCGGCGCGAATCGGATCAAGCGTTGGCATGATCTGCTGCACCAACGTCGCCGGCTGCTCCTTGCCGTAGATGTCGGCGCGAACCGTCACGTTCGGCAGGCGATTACGGTGCCAGATAATGCCCTCTTCAAAGCCGTATTCGAGGGTCGCGATCTGCGACAGCGCCACACTGCGACCGTTGTCGGTCGGCACCGCCAGACTCGGCAGCAACGACAGCTCCGTGCGCTCGTGCAACGTGCCGCGCAACAGAATCTCGATCAACTCATTGTCTTCGCGGTACTGGCTGACACTTGAACCGGTCAGTGAGCTTTGCAGAAACTTCGACAGGTTCGCCGTACTCACGCCAAGCGCCCGGGCACGGTCCTGATCGACGTTCAAGTAAACGACTTTGCTCGGCTCTTCCCAGTCCAGATGAACGTTGACCACATGCGGATTCTCACGAACCTTGGCCGCGACTTTGCGCGCCAGGGCACGGACTTCCTCGATGTGCTCACCCGTCACCCGGAACTGCACCGGGTAACCCACCGGCGGACCATTTTCCAGGCGCGTGACCCGCGAGCGCAGAGCCGGGAATTGTTCGTTGAGGGTTTCAATCAGCCAGGTTCGCAGCGGTTCGCGATCCTCGATGGTTTTCGCCAGGACGACAAACTGGGCGAAGCTCGCCGCAGGCAGTTGCTGATCCAGCGGCAGGTAAAAGCGCGGCGAACCGGTGCCGACGTAGGCCACGTAATTGTCGATGCCCGCGTGATCCTTGAGCAGTGCTTCAAGGCGCTTGACCTCATCGGCGGTGTTGCTCAGCGATGCACCTTCGGCCAGTTTCAGATCGACCATCAACTCCAGTCGGCCCGATGCCGGGAAAAATTGCTGCGGGACAAAACGGAACAGGACGACCGAAGCGATGAACAAAATCACCGTGGCCGTGATCACCGTCTTACGCCGACGCACGCACCACTCCACCAGACGCCGAACCCGCTGATAGAAAGGCGTGGCGTAAGGGTCTGGCTGATCAGTACCGTGTTTGGCTGCATGAATTTTCGCCAGGTCTGGCAGGAGTTTTTCCCCCAGATACGGCACAAACACCACCGCCGCCACCCACGACGCCAGCAACGCGATGGTCACCACCTGAAAGATCGAGCGGGTGTATTCGCCCGTGCCCGATTGCGCGGTGGCAATCGGCAGGAAGCCCGCCGCCGTGATCAACGTGCCGGTGAGCATCGGGAATGCGGTGCTGGTCCAGGCAAAACTGGCCGCCTTGATCCGGTCGAAGCCCTGCTCCATTTTGATCGCCATCATTTCCACGGCGATGATCGCGTCGTCCACCAGCAAGCCCAGCGCCAGCACCAGCGCACCGAGGGAAATCTTGTGCAGGCCGATGCCGAGGTAGTACATGCAGGCGAAGGTCATCGCCAACACCAGCGGAATCGCCAGTGCCACGACCATGCCGGTGCGCACACCGAGAGAGAAAAAGCTCACCAGCAGCACGATCGCCAGGGCCTCCACCAGCACCTGGACGAACTCGCCAACACCGGTTTTCACCGCCGCGGGCTGGTCGGAGACCTTGCGCAGTTGCATGCCGGCCGGCAGGTTTTTCTGGATTCGGGCGAACTCGATTTCCAAAGCCTTGCCCAGCACCAGAATGTCGCCGCCGTCCTTCATGGCCACGGCCAGACCGATAGCGTCTTCGGCCATGAAGCGCATGCGCGGCGCCGGAGGATCGTTGAAGCCACGGCGCACATTCGCCACGTCGGAGATACGGAAGGTGCGATCGCCTACGCGGATCGGGAAGTTCTTGATCTCGTCGACTGTCTGAAAATTCCCCGAGACCCGTAGCTGCAATCGCTCGCTGGTGGTCTCGAAGAACCCGGCAGTGGACACCGCGTTCTGCTCTTCAAGCGCCTGCTGCACCGCCGCCAAGGGCAAACCGAGGGTGGCGAGTTTGACGTTGGAGAGTTCGATCCAGATCTTCTCGTCCTGCAACCCGAGCAGATCGACCTTGCCGACATCCTTGACCCGTTGCAGCTGGATCTGCACGCGATCGGCGTAATCCTTGAGCACCGCGTAGTCAAAACCATCGCCGGTCAGGGCGTAGATGTTGCCGAAGGTGGTGCCGAATTCATCGTTGAAGAAGGGGCCCTGGATACCTGGAGGCAGGGTGTGGCGAATGTCGCTGATCTTCTTGCGAACCTGATACCAGAGCTCCGGGATTTGCACCGAGTGCATGGAATCGCGGGCGATGAACGTGACCTGGGATTCACCCGGGCGCGAGAAGGAGACGATGCGTTCGTACTCGCCGGTTTCCATCAGCTTCTTTTCAATGCGCTCGGTGACCTGACGCGACACTTCCTGTGCCGTCGCGCCCGGCCAGTTGGTACGAATGACCATGGCCTTGAAGGTGAACGGCGGGTCTTCGCTTTGGCCGAGCTTGGTGTAGGAAAGTGCGCCAACGATGGCCAGCAACAGCATCAGGAACAGAACGATCTGGCGATTACGCAGCGCCCATTCGGAAAGATTGAAACCCATCGGGGATTACTCCTTGTCGGCCAGATTGACCACGCGGTTGGAGCGATCCACCGGGCGCACCTGCTGCCCTTCGAGAAGCACATGGACACCGGCCGCCACCACCCAGTCGCTGGCGTTCAGGCCTTCGAGCACCGGCACGGTTTTCTCGCCGAATGCGCCGACGCGCACCGGGGTCTTCTTCAAGGTGTTGTTGGCACTGACGACCCAGACGTAGGTCGTGCCGTTCTCGGCGGTCAGTGCGGAAAGCGGCACGGACAGCGGCACCACATCGGCGGTCTGCACGAACACCCGGGCGCTCTGGCCAAGTTCGGCGGGGACTTTGCCGGCGGTGAAGGCGATGCGTGCGGCGAAGGTGCGCGATTTTGGATCGGCTGCGGGCGACAGCTCACGGATGCGCCCGGCGAAACGCTGATCGGGTTGGGTCCAGAGTTCCACCGACACCGGCTGATCGACCTTGAAACGGCCGAAGCTCTGTTCCGGCAGGCTGATCAACACTTCGCGCTCGCCATCGGTCGCCAGGGTAAACACCGTTTGCCCCGCCGCCACCACTTGCCCGACTTCCACCGCCCGCTTGGCCACCACACCGTCCTGAGGCGCGCGCAGCACCGCGTAGCTCGCCTGGTTGGTCGAGACATTGAACTCGGCTTTGATCTGCTTCAGGCGTGCTTCGCCGGATCGGTAGAGGTTTTCGGCATTGTCGTACTGCGAACGGCTGACCATCTGCCGGTCCATCAGGGTCTTGTAGCGATCGCGCTCGGCGCGAACCATGCTCAGGTTGGCTTCGGCCGCTGCAACCTGGGCACGGGTGGCTTCCAGTTGCAGGCGTACGTCCTGCGGATCGAGCTCCGCCAGAGGCTGATCGGCCTTGACCCGCTGCCCTTCTTCGACCAGTCGTCGGCTGACTTTGCCACCAATGCGAAACGCCAGGTCCGGCTCAAAGCGAGCACGGACTTCACCGGGAAAGCTTTCCATTGCCTGTGCCGAAGGCTCTGGCTGCACCACCAGCGCCGGGCGCACAGTGACTTGCGGCGCCTCTTCGTGACCACACGCCGTCAATAAAAATGCCAGGCTGACTGGCAACGCGAGGGGCAAGGCATAGCGGAACATGGTGAAGGACCTTTCGCTAATGGTGCTTGGAATAATTATACTGGCCAGTATGTTATTAATAGCAAACTCACCAGTCCAGTAATAAAAGCGAATATGCCGAACAATCCTTCAGCACCTAACGGTCCGGGCCGCCCCAAGGATCTGGCCAAGCGCCAGGCCATCCTCGATGCGGCGAAAATTCTGTTTCTGAGTCATGGCTATGCCAACACCAGCATGGACGCCGTGGCCGCCGAGGCCGGCGTGTCGAAGCTGACGGTCTACAGCCATTTCAACGACAAGGAGACACTGTTCTCCGCCGCCGTGGTGGCCAAGTGCGAAGAGCAATTGCCGACGCTGTTTTTCGAATTGCCGGACGGCATTGCGGTGGAAACGGTGCTGCTGAACATCGCGCGCGGCTTTCATCAGCTGATCAACAGCGACGAATCGGTCAACCTGCACCGGTTGATGATGACGCTGGGCAGCCAGGACCCGAAACTGTCGCAGATCTTCTTCGAGGCTGGGCCAGAGCGCATGCTGCACGGCATGGAGCGGTTGCTGAGCAAGGTTGATCAGAGCGGCGCGCTGAGCATCGACAAGCCGCACAATGCGGCTGAGCACTTCTTCTGCCTGCTTAAGGGCGCGGGGAATTTTCGCTTGTTGTATGGCTGTGGTGAACCGTTGACCGGGGATGCGGCCGAGAGCCATGTGCGGGAAGTGGTGGGGTTGTTTATGCGGGCTTATCGGCCTGAGTGAGCCTGAGGGGTTTTGGTTGTCTGGTCTGGCCCCTTCGCGAGCAAGCCCGCTCCCACATTTGATCTCCATGCGACGCAGATCAACTGTGGGAGCGGGCTTGCTCGCGAAGCAGGCGACTCGGTCTTAAGGCTTGAGCGCTTTCTTCGGATAAATGTCATACCGACTGGACTTGCCATCCAGCGCATGACTCGGTTTCGGCCCCTCAATGCACGGCGCTTTGCGCGGGCGCTTGACCACCACCCGGTGGCTGGCCAGGGCCAACGCCGCTGCGAGCAACGCCGGCGCATCCGGATCATCGCCAACCAGTGGCCGGAACAGGCGCATTTCTTTCTTTACCAGCGCGGTTTTCTCGCGATGCGGGAACATCGGGTCGAGATAGATCACCTGCGGCGGCTCGCCTTCCCAGTTACGCATCACCTCGATCGAATTGCCCTTGAGCAAGCGCATGCGCGCCACGATCGGCGCCACGTCGAAATCTTCCGCGCCGCGCGCCAGGCCATCTTCAAGCAAGGCGCCGATCAACGGCTGACGCTCGATCAGGCTCATCTCGCAACCCAGGCTCGCCAGCACGAACGCATCCTTGCCCAGCCCCGCCGTGGCATCCAGTACTCGCGGACGCACGCCTTGGGCAATACCCACCGCCTTGGCGATCATCTGCCCCGTGCCACCGCCGAACAACCGGCGATGGGCCGCGCCACCTTCGACGAAGTCCACCCGCACCGGCCCCGGCGCGTCCGGCCCCAGTTGTTGCAACTGCAAACCCTGGTCGCCCACCTGCAAGGCGAACTCGCCGTCATCCACCTGCAGGGGCAAGCCCAGGCGCTCGGCCCATTGCTCGGCCTGTGGCTGAAACGTCGCGCCCAAGGCCTCGACATGGATGCGGCAGGCCGCAGGTTGCTCAATCATGGGAAAACACGCTCAAAAAATTAATGATCGGCAAAAACGGCCGATAACAAAACTATCGAGCATTTTGCCAGAGCTGAGCGGCGACCGAGAGAAATGTCAGACAATCAACCCACAATCACAGGTTTTATCTCGCCCTACGGCGATTACAACCTGCGAAATACCCAGGCACTGAGCGGCGTCAGTCACCTCTGGCAGGATTTCTTTGCCCGTGCGCTGGCCGATCAGTCGGGTGAAGTGCTGCCGGAATCGCTGAACTTTCCACCGGTCGATCTCGGCAGCCCGGTCGAACCCACGGTTGGCAGCGACCTGCTGGCGCACATTGTTTCGCAACGTGAATGTGATGTGAAGGACACCGAAGTTCGTCCGCCCGAGCCGCTGTTCCTGCCGATTGCCGAGTTCGAAATGGACCTGGCCGACAAGCCTTTCCCACCGTTCCCGGCGGAAGAAATCGTCGCTCAACAGCAACAGCAGAACTTCGAAAGCGGCTGGGTACGTCCGATCGTCCTGACTGCCGGCCAACCTGTGCCAGAAGCCGGCCCGGCACCACAACCGCGCCCATTGCACTTGCCGATTGCCGAGTTCGAACTGCATCTGCTGGACAAGCCCTTCCCGCCGTTCTCGCCTGAAGAGCTGGTGGAGCAACAGAAACAACTCGACTTCGATAACGGCTGGGCCCGCCCGATCATCCTGCAAAACCTGCGCATCGCCGCGTAAGCCTCAGCGACACAGCCACCACGGCCCGACATCGACATGAAAATGATTGCGGTGGGCGTCGTTGTAATCCGGGCTCAACACCACACTGAACATGCCACAGGCGCCATCGCGGACCTGACGCAGAAACCGTGCGTCCTGATTATCCCTGGGCCAGTCCTTAAGCACATTGATGGTTCGGCCATCGGCCAATCTGAACCCGGCGATGTCCAGCGCATTGGCGCTGGCATGCTGGCTGAGCCTGCCGTTCTCGCGGCCATAGACGTTGCGACAGGCAAAGCTGCCGAGATGATCGACACGCGTCACCGCCTGCCCGTAGGCCGCTTGTGCCGCCGGTTGCAGCGCGTGGCGCTCGAACAGGGCAAACGACACCGCCAGGCGGCAACTGGCGAGGAAACTGCTGCTCAGCGCCACCTCGCCGCCTTGCACGCGCAGGGTGTTGGTCAACGGGCACTTCGCGTCAGCGCTGTCGGCCAGGTGAGTCACGCTTAACCCGGAACTGATCAGGGCCTGATCGCACAACTGCGGATCATCGCGCAGACGCATCAGTTTGTAGCGGGTCAGCAGGTTCGGGGCGGCCTTCACGTCCAGCGGCGCCCAAGGGTTCCACTGTGGCGGCAGCGAGATCCAGCCACGCCAGACGCTCACCGCCGCCGTGCCGATGATCAACACCAGCACCAGCAAAACCCTGAGGAACCGCATGTTCAGCCTTTGAAGAACTGATTGGCTTTCTGGTACGGCATGGACCGGGAGGTGAAGCCGAACGTGCCCGACGTCTGGATCTCTTCGGCCGCACGGAAGAACTCGCCATACGCCGCCAGGGCCAGGGCTGACCCGACGCTGATCCGTTTGACGCCCATCTCGCTCAGCTGCTCGACCGTCAGTTTGAGCCCGCCGGACATCAACACATTGACCGGTTTCGGCGCCACGGCGCGCACCACCGCCAAGACGTCTTCAGCACTGCGCAGACCCGGCGCATACAGCACGTCGGCACCGGCCTCGGCGAAGGCCTGCAAGCGGCGAATCGTATCGTCTAAATCGGCAATGCCATGCAGAAAATTCTCCGCGCGAGCCGTCAGCGTGAACGGAAAAGGCAAGCTGCGCGCCGCAGCGACCGCCGCTTCAATCCGCGCCACCGCGTGTTCGAAGCAGTAGATCGGGCCTTCCTCACGCCCGGTGGCATCTTCGATCGAACCGCCAACGGCGCCTGCGGCTGCAGCCTTCAAGATGCTTTGGGCGCATTCGGCAGGATCGTCTGCAAAACCGTTTTCCAAATCGACCGCGACCGGCAAATCAGTAGCCGCGACAATCGCTCGAACGTTCGCCAGGGTATCGTCAAGGTTCAACGCACCGTCGGGACGTCCTTGGGAAAAGGCATAACCGGCACTGGTGGTCGCCAGCGCCTCAAAGCCAAGGCTGGCGAGCATTTTCGCCGAGCCGGCGTCCCACGGGTTGGGAATCACAAAAGCCCCGTCGCGTTCATGCAGCGCTTTGAACGCCAGGGCTCGAAGGGTTTGCGCATCCATTGGCAGGCTCCTGAAAAGGGCAAGGAATCCGCTTCAGAGCAGGCCAAGTTGCTCCGCGGCGGGCTCTCTGTATAGCTCAGGCAGCGGCGGCAAGCCAGGCAAACGCAGCATCAGTTTTGCGTGAAAACGTTGCGCCAGTTTGGCGGCCAGCAAGTTATCGGCGGTGTGCAGGAAGATATACGGCGTGCGGCCTTCTTCGATCCACAGGGCGATTTTCTCCACCCACGGCACCAGGAACGGATCGTTGGCTTCAAGCTGCGGGTGGCCGATGAAACGCACCTGCGGGAATTGGGTAAACGCTGCCGGACGGGGCGGAACCCTGGGCTTTTTCGATTGCGCGTGGAGTACCGAGGGATCGGTCGACGTGCAGCTGAACAGCGCACGCGGATCGAGGCAGATGCGCTCGACGCCGCGGTCCAGCAACAGGCGATTGAGCTGGCGCTCGGCATCGCCCTTGGCGAAGAAGTCGTCATGCCGCACTTCGACGGCCAGCGGTCGGTCCATCACGTCGATGAAACCGGCCAGCTCCGACAGTCGTTGCGGCGTAAAACTCTTGGAGAGTTGCAGCCAGACTGGCGAAACCCGCTCACCCAGAGGGCTGAGCAATTGCAGGAAGGTTTCGGCGGCGGTCAGTTGTTCGCGCATGTCACCGCTGTGGCTGATGTCACCGGGAAACTTGGCGGTGAAGCGAAAGTGTTCGGGCATGGTCTCGGCCCAGCGCTGCACGGTGGCGGCAGACGGGCTCGCGTAGAAGGTCGTATTGCCTTCCACGGCGTTGAACACTTGGGCATAGAGATTTAGAAAGTCGCTGGGTTTGGCGTCTTGCGGATACAGGTAGTCGCGCCAGGCGTTTTCACTCCAGGACGGACAACCGAGGTAGTAAGGCAGCACCATCAGATGTACAGGTCGAGACCCAGCACATCGGTATCCCAATCGACAAAACCGGCGGTGCTCAGGTAGCTGGCCAGGGCTTTCGCCACGCTGTTGCTCATGGCGCGGTGGTAAAGCATGTCTTGTTGACGGGCGGGGAGATTGCTCAAGCGTTGCGCAGAGGCTTTGGCGGCGCGGGCGGCCAGTTGCTCTTCGGAGGGGATTTCCAGCTCGCCGTCGATATCGACGGGATCGTCCTCCACCACTTGGCCTTTGCGAGGCTGGCGCTTGATGGGGTAGGACTGAGAAGAAAGGCCGTCTATACGCATGAGTACATGTCCGGTATCAATGATGGCAGTTTAGTGGCGCTAAAGGAGCTGCGCAAACCGCCGAGTGATAACTAGAACACAGAAAAGCGAAAAGGTTTAAAAGTGGGGGGATAAATCGACGATTGGCTATATGGGTTAGATCGCCTTCGCGGGCAAGCCTCGCTCCTACAAGGTTAGCGCTAACCCTGTAGGAGCGAGGCTTGCCCGCGAATGGAACACCTCGGTGTAGCAGATCAACGCGCTTTCGGCGTGGCCACTTTATCCCGCAGATAAACCGGCTGCGCCTCATCCGCCACGATCGCCTCACCGCGCTCCCAGGCAAACCGCGCCAGGGTCAGCAAGTCTTCGGCATGCGGCAACATACCGGCATCCTGCCCGGTCAGGCTGACGGCGATGCGCTCGGCATAACCCCAACCGGTGCCCGCGCCGAACCACTCGCCGCTGGCATCGGCCGGCAATGCGGCCACTTCCGGTGGCAACACAGCCTCTTTGCCGACCAGGCGCATCTCCCCCGCCGTTTCGCGGTAGCAGCCCCAATACACCTCATCCATGCGCGCATCGATGGCCGCCGCGACCTGGCTGACGCCGTGTTCGCGATACGCGCGCTGCGCCAGCACGGCCAGGTTGGACACGGGCAATACCGGGCGATCCAGCGCAAACGCCAGGCCCTGCACCACGCCGATGGCGATCCGCACACCGGTGAACGCGCCCGGCCCACGGCCAAACGCAATGGCATCGACCGCTTGCAACGTGGTGCCCGCATCGGCGAGCAACTGCTGGATCATCGGCAACAGCTTCTGCGCATGCAGGCGCGGGATCACCTCGTAATGGCTCGTGACTTTGCCGTCATGCAGCAAGGCAACGGAGCAAGCTTCAGTCGCGGTGTCCAGGGCCAGCAAGGTGCTCATCGATGTTTCCGTAAGAGAGGTTCAGAAAAAGTGCGCCAGTATAAACAACTACGGCCCGCAAGCGGGCCGTAGAAGATGAAGCGTTTCAGACTTTTCAGTTCAGCGCTTCAAGCACCTTGCCGGTGATCGCTTCAACCGAGCCAACACCTTCGATGTGGCTGTACTTCGGTTTGCCTTGAGCGGTGGACAGCTCCTGGTAAAACTTCACCAGTGGCTCGGTCTGGGCGTGGTAGACCGACAGACGATGACGCACGGTTTCTTCGGTATCGTCCTTGCGCTGCACCAGCTCTTCACCGGTGATGTCGTCGATACCGGCCACTTTCGGCGGGTTGTAGACGATGTGGTACACGCGGCCGGAAGCCTCGTGAACACGACGACCGGCGATACGCTGGACGATGTCTTCGTCTTTAACGTCGATTTCCACAACGTGGTCCAGCTCAACGCCCGCCTTCACCAGGGCTTCTGCCTGGGGAATGGTGCGCGGGAAACCGTCGAACAGGAAACCGTTGGCGCAATCGGCCTGGCTGATACGTTCCTTGACCAGATTGATGATCAGGTCATCGGATACCAGACCACCGCTGTCCATGACGCTCTTGGCGATCAGGCCCAGCTCGGTGCCGGCCTTGACCGCGGCACGCAGCATGTCGCCGGTGGAGATTTGCGGGATGCCGAATTTTTCGGTGATGAACTTTGCCTGAGTACCTTTACCGGCCCCGGGAGCTCCCAGCAGAATGACGCGCATCGATGTGCTCCTCAATTTTTTATTTAATAACAACGGATTCGCCTCGTGGGGCCAATCTCAAAAACAGGGTCGTGACCGCCCAAACGGCCAAAGGCTGCTCAAGATACACAGCAGGCCCGGACCACACAAGCCGCCGAAAGTCGGAGAAACCCGCGCCTTGCGTGACCATTTAAGGGGGTACCCCAAGTCGCAACCCCATCATTAACTGTCGCCTGGCAGCACTTTTCAACCGCTCCCCCGGCCGGCACCCGGCCCTTGCATCGAGTGCCTGCCCCCACGACAAAAACCTTAGCCGGTATTACGCAAACCGGCGGCAATCCCCGCTACAGACACCAGCAATGCCTGTTCTACCGGGCTGCCCTGCTCCACTTCCTGTTGTCGCGAGCGCGCCAACAATTCAGCCTGCAATAGATGAAGAGGGTCGAGGTAAGTGTTGCGCAAGCGGATGAATTCAAGGGTGGCTGGGCTATGTGCCAGTAGCTGCGACTGACCGGTCAACCCAAGGACCACGGCGCACGCCTGCGACAATAGGTCGCGTAAATGCACACCTAAAGGTAACAAATCCGACTCAACCAGACGTTCATCGTAGGACTGGGCGATATCGGCATCAGCCTTGGCCAAGACCATTTCCAGCATATCGATGCGCGTGCGGAAAAACGGCCACTGCTCGCGCATCTGCCCCAGCAGCTCGCCTTCACCCCGCTCCAGCGCCTTGCTCAGGGCCGCTTCCCAGCCGAGCCAGGCAGGCAGCATCAGGCGTGTCTGGGTCCAGCCGAAAATCCACGGGATCGCCCGCAGGCTTTCGATGCCACCGGCGCGACGCTTGGCCGGGCGGCTTCCCAATGGCAGGCGTCCGAGCTCCTGTTCCGGGGTGGATTGGCGGAAATACTCGACGAACTGCGGATTTTCCCGGACCACGGCGCGGTAAGCGCTGACACCGTCAGCGGCCAATTCGTCCATCAAATGCCGCCATTCAGGCGTCGGTGGTGGCGGTGGCAACAATGTCGCCTCCAGCACCGCCGCGAGGTACAGATTGAGGTTTTGTTCGGCGATGTCCGGTAGGCCGAATTTGAAACGAATCATTTCCCCCTGCTCGGTGGTGCGGAACCGTCCCGCGACCGAACCCGGTGGCTGCGACAGAATCGCCGCATGCGCCGGACCGCCGCCACGGCCCACGGTGCCGCCGCGACCGTGGAACAACAGCAGCTCTACTTGTTGCTCACGGCAAATGTCGACCAGACGCTCCTGCGCCCGATACTGCGCCCAGGCCGCCGCGGTGGTGCCGGCGTCCTTGGCCGAGTCGGAATAGCCGATCATCACTTCCTGCGGCCCTTGCAGACGGGCGCGATAACCCGGCAACAGCAACAGCTTTTCGATCACCGGCCCGGCGTTGTCGAGGTCGGCGAGGGTTTCGAACAGCGGCACCACGCGCATCGGGCGCAATACGCCGGCCTCTTTGAGCAGCAATTGCACCGACAGCACGTCGGAAGCGGCGCCAGCCATGGAGATCACATAGGAACCGAGGGACGCGCCCGGTGCCGCAGCGATTTCCCGGCAGGTCGCCAGCACTTCCGCGGTGTCAGCCGACGGCTTGAAGTACGCCGGCAGCAAGGGCCGACGGTTGTTCAGTTCGCGCATCAGGAAGGCGATGCGTTCTTCTTCGCTCCAGTCTTCGTAGCGACCGAGGCCGAGGTAATCGGTGATTTCGGTCATCGCCGCCGAGTGCCGCGACGAGTCCTGACGCACGTCGAGTCGCACCAGGAACAGGCCGAACGTGACCGCGCGACGCAGGCAATCGAGCAACGGCCCGTCAGCGATCACGCCCATGCCGCACTCATGCAGCGACTGGTAGCACAGCTCCAACGGATCGAGCAGGTCGCGGTTGTTTTGCAGGACATCGGCGGGCGCCGGTGTGGTGTTGGTCAACGAGGCGTGAGCCCAATTACGGGTCGCACGCAGGCGTTCGCGCAACTGCTTAAGCACGGCGCGATACGGTTCGGCGCTGTCCCCGGCCTTGGCTTTCAGCGCGTCGCTGGCCTGCTGCATCGACAATTCGGCCGCCAGGTGATCGACGTCGCGCACGTACAAATCCGCCGCCATCCAGCGCGCCAGCAACAGCACTTCGCGGGTCACGGCAGCGGTGACGTTGGGGTTGCCGTCCCGATCGCCGCCCATCCACGAAGCAAAGCGAATCGGCGCCGCCTCCAGCGGTAAATGCAGGCCGGTGGCGTCGTGCAGGGCTTTATCGGCCTTGCGCAAATAATTCGGAATCGCCTGCCACAGCGAATGTTCGATCACCGCGAAGCCCCACTTCGCTTCGTCCACCGGCGTCGGACGGGTGCGGCGGATTTCTTCGGTGTGCCAGGCTTCGGCGATCAGGCGCTGCAATTTCACCTGGATCTGCTCGCGTTCGGCCGTGGTCAGGTCGCGATGGTCCTGGGCGGCCAGTTGCGCGGCAATGGCATCGTATTTCTGGATCAGGGTGCGGCGCGCCACTTCGGTCGGGTGCGCGGTGAGTACCAGCTCGATTTCCAGCCGCCCCAACTGCCGGGCCAGGGATTCGGCGCCATGCCCTTCGGCGCGCAGTCGGGCGAGCAGTTCCGGCAGCACCCGCGCCTCGAACGGTGCGGGCTGCGACTCTTCGCGACGATGAATCAGCTGATACTGCTCGGCGATGTTCGCCAGGTTGAGAAACTGGTTGAACGCCCGCGCGACGGGCAGCAACTCGTCTTCGCTCAATTGGTTGAGGCTGGCGCTCAGTTCGGCGTCCATCGAACCGCGACGGTCGGCCTTGGCGCCCTTGCGGATCTGCTCGATCTTGTCGAGAAAGCCGTCCCCGTACTGTTCACGAATGGTATTGCCCAACAGCTCACCCAACAGGTGAACGTCCTCGCGCAAGCGTGCATCAATATCGGTCATCAGCAGTTCTCCAGCAAAAAATCCGGGCGGCTATGAGCATAAAGAGTGCCGCTCTACAGCGCTTCTTACAAGCAAACGACGAAGGGACTTTAAACCCCGGGCGTTGAAGCTAGTCTGAAGAGTAAGCCGTACAACGGCCCAACCGGCCACCGCCGGACACCACACTGCCTGCCACGAGCAGGAGCGCATTGAGGTCATTATGAAAATCCGCGAGCTTGCCCAGCATTGGGAAGAAAACGCCAAGGGTCGCCTGACCGCGACGGGCTACACGATTCATCTGGACGTGGAAGCCGCCGCACGGCTGGCGGCGATTACCGAAATGTACCCCAAGCGCCAGCCTGAAGAACTGCTCGGCGAATTGATTGGCGCCGCGCTGGAAGAGCTGGAGAAGAGCTTCCCGTATGTGAAGGGGTCGACCGTCGTGGCGACCGACGAAGAAGGTGATCCACTGTACGAAGACGTCGGGCCGACGCCACGTTTTCTCGCGTTGTCCCGTCGGCATTTGCATGATTTGTCAGCCGGTAACGACAAACCAAAACATTGATCCCACCACCGAACCTGTGGGAGCGGGCTTGCTCGCGAAGAGGCCGTAACAGTTGACGTAAATGTCGACTGATACAGCGCTTTCGCGAGCAAGCCCGCTCCCACATTTGATTTGCATCCCCCTTCAATAACGGCGTATTTCCGACCGAAAAAAGGTCGGGAATACCGTTGCGCATCGTGAAAAACCCGATCTAGAGCCTTGTCCGTTCGGTCAAAGTATTTTCGGGCATTGGGCCATCTTCTCTGAACTTTTGAAAAACGCCACGGGTCACAGCCAGTAACCACGCCTGGGACGGCCGTTTCAAAACACCACGGAAACTGACGGTTGCGGCTCCATACCCAGGATGGATTTTTAAGTTTTTCAGGAGTTAGCCCAATGGAGTTGAAGACCATGAAGACCCGAACTGCCCAATCCTCGTTTACCCACCTGCGCGGTTTGAAACTGGCCGCCCTGGCACTCGGCAGCAGCCTGGTTCTGGCCGGTTGTGCCGGTCACCCGCCGACCGAGCAATTCGCCGTGACTGAATCGGCGGTCAACAGCGCCGTCAGCGCCGGCGGTACCGAATTCGCCGCCGTGGAAATGAAGTCCGCCCAGGACAAGCTCAAACAAGCCGAACTCGCCATGCACGACAAAAAGTTCGACCAGGCCAAGACCCTGGCCGAACAGGCCGAGTGGGACGCTCGCGTAGCGGAACGCAAAGCCCAGGCGATGAAAGCCGAACAAGCTGTGAAGGACTCTCAGAAAGGAGTTCAGGAACTGCGTCAGGAAAGCCAGCGCACCGTTCAGTAACGGCGCGGCACGACGTATTTCTTACTCGACTAAAAGGACGAAACCATGATGCGTAAACAATTGATGATCCCGGCTCTTCTGGCGGCAAGCGTTGCACTGGCGGCTTGCTCCACCCCGCCCAACGCGAACCTGGAACAGGCCCGCACCAACTACACCGGCCTGCAAGCCAACCCGCAGGCCAGCAAGGTCGCGGCGCTGGAAACCAAAGACGCCAGCGATTACCTGGACAAGGCCGACAAGGCCTATCAAGACAAACAAGACCAGGCCAAGGTCGATCAACTGGCTTACCTGACCAATCAGCGTGTTGAAGTGGCGAAGCAAACCATCGCCCTGCGCACCGCTGAAGCCAATCTGAAAAATGCCTCTGCGCAACGTGCCCAGGCCCGTCTGGATGCCCGCGATCAGCAGATCAAGCAGTTGCAGGACAGCCTGAACGCCAAGCAAACCGATCGCGGTACGCTGGTGACCTTCGGTGACGTGCTGTTCGCCACCGACCGGGCTGATCTGAAATCCAGCGGTCTGGTGAACATCAACAAACTGGCGCAGTTCCTCTCGGAAAACCCTGATCGCAAAGTGATCGTCGAGGGTTACACCGACAGCACCGGTACCGCGAGCCACAACCAGTCGCTGTCCGAGCGCCGCGCCGGTTCCGTGCGCATGGCGCTGGTGAAAATGGGCGTTGATCCAGCGCGCATCGTTGCCCAGGGTTATGGCAAGGAATACCCGGTGGCAGAGAACGCCAGCGTCTCGGGCCGGGCGATGAACCGTCGGGTGGAAGTGACCATTTCCAACGACAACCAGCCGGTGATCCCGCGTTCGGCGGTGAGCTCGAACTAAGCTCGAATCGCTGATGCATAAAAGCCCCGCCTGATTTGATCAGGCGGGGCTTTCGTTTTTCAAGATCAAAAGATCGCAGCCTCGTTTCTCTCGACAGCTCCTACAGAAACACACTGTCCCTGTAGGAGCTGTCGAGAGAAACGAGGCTGCGATCTTTCAGGACGCGCTACGGCTGCAGCTTCTGCGGAGTCTCCTGCCCCATGCACCGCACCGCTTTTTTCTTGTTGTTGACCAACACCCCACTCAGGCCTTTCTGCTCGGTGTCGAACATCACCAGCACGCCATCGATGCACTGGGCCACTTGGGCTGCCGGTTCCAGGGAGATTTTGTACTCTTCGCCCGGCACGGTCTTGAGCATGGTGAAGTCGCTGAGCAGCAACGCATCCTCAGGCTTGGCGAAGTGCAGGTAACCGTAGAACCACAGGGCTCCAACAGTGCCGAGGATGCTGCAGATACCGGTGATGATCAGCGGGATGGCGTTACGTTCTTCACTCATTGCGGACTCTCTGGTGGTTCATCTTCTGAATTCGGGGGCGCCGGGTAATTGGGGATTTCACCCAGGCGGCGCAGGCCATTGAAATGCTGCGGGTCTTCGAGATAGCGCAGCATGACTTTGCGCCAGACCGGGTCGGCGAACGTCTGCACATGACCGCCACGGGTCAGTTGCAGCACGCGCGGCGGCGGCGCAGCTTGATACAGACGGATGCCGTTGGAAAGGGGCACGATCGGATCGTCGATGCTGTGGTAGATCAGTTTCGGTACGCCGTTGAGCTGCGCCATCGAGTTGATCGCACTGTCGCCGTCCGGCACCAGCCACGACAGCGGGACCTGGAACGTCCAGAACACCCACGAGTTGCTCAACGCATAGCGACCGACACTGCGGTAACTGGCGGGCACGCCGTCGAGGACGAAGGCCTTGAGTTGCTTCTGTCGTTCGGGATGCTGCACGAGGTAGTGCACGGCCATTGAACCGCCGAGGCTCTGGCCCAGCAGGATCAGCGGCTTGCCCTTGACCTCCGGCGCCTGGTCGAGCCATTTGAAGGCGGCATCGATGTCCTGATAAATCGCCGGCAGCGACGGTTCGCCCTCGGACAAACCGTATCCGCGATAGTCCACCAGCAGCACTTGATAACCTTCCTCGGGCAACCACCAACTGCCGCCCAGGTGCATCGGCAGGTTACCGCCGTTGCCGTGCAGGTGCAGTACCGTGCCTTTGACCTCGACCCCTTTTTTCGCCGGCAACCACCAGCCATGCAGCTTGAGACCGTCGGCGGTGATCAGGGTGACGTCGCGGTATTCGAGCTTGGCTTTTTCCGGGGTGAACAACTGGCCGGGCTCGGGGTAGAACAGCAGCGAGCTGCAACCGCCGAGGGTCAGAAGGAGGCAAAAAATACCGAGGATTCTCATCCGTTGAAACCTCGCGATATAGGGTTGAAATACTGCCCCTGTAGGAGCCGAGCTTGCTCGCGAATGCGGTGTGTCAGACAACAGAGGTGTTGAATGTTAGACCGCTTTCGCGAGCAAGCTCTGCTCCTACAGGGGAGTTGTCGCCTTAGAGGATATTTGAGTAATCCGCTTCGATCCGGTCCAGGCTCAGGTGATTGAGGAAGTTGGAGAAGCACATCCACGCCGACAATGCGTTCAAGTCGCGGAACTGGTCCGGCAGATACTTCGGCGCCACCACCAGGCCTTCGTCGACCAACTGGCGCAAGGTGCGCATGTCTTCCAGCGTGGTTTTGCCGCAGAACAGCAGCGGAATCTGCTCAAGCTTGCCTTTTCGCACGGCCAACTGAATGTAGTTGTAAACCATGATAAAGCCCTTGAGGTAGGACAAGTCTTTGGTAAATGGCAGACCGGTCGGCACCGAGCCGCGGAAAACCCGGCTGGCGTTGCCGTAGCTTTCAGCCATTTCGAAACCTTGCTCGCGGAAGAACTCGAAGATCTGCAAGAAGTCCGCGCCCTCCTCCACCATGTGAATGGCGCGGGTGCGGTTGGTCAGCTTGCGCAGGCGGCTCGGGTACGAGGCGAAGGTGATGATTTCCATCAGGATCGCCAGGCCTTCCTGGGTCACCGTCGACGACGGCGGGCCTTTGGACAGGAACGTGCAGATCGGCTGGTTCAGCCCGTTGAGCGTGGTGCCGACATGCACCAGGCCTTCGTGGACTTCCAGGGCGCGCACGTCGCGGTCGTTGAACATCGCGTCGGCGCGGATCTTGATGTAGTCGGCACCGGCCGCCGCATCGGCGACGATCCCGTCGGACTCGAACACCCGAATGGTTTCCTCGGCCTCGCCAAATACCTTGTTCAGCCGGTGTTGCAGCAGGCTGACGGCCTCCTTGGCGGTGAGTGTTTTGGGCTCGTCTTTAAGGTCGCCACGGCCGTCGATGTTATTCAGGTAGTCAGAAAGCATCAGCCCAAGGTCGGCCAGGGTCGGGTCACCGGCGTGGAACGCGTCGGACGCGGCGCCGTACAGCTCCTGCGAGATCAGCCCGAAATCCTCGGTGCCGCGCGCTTCGAGCATGCGCACCACCATCCGGTATTCCTTGCACATGCGGCGCATGATCTGGCCGACCGGGTTGAACTGGCCGAGCTGGCGGGTGATGTCGCGCTCGATGTTCTGGAATTCCAGTTTCACTTTACTGGAGTCGAAGGACAGCGGCCGGTTGAGGTAATAGTCGCGGTCCACCGCCGGCATTTCCTTGCCCTTGGCCTTGAGGAAACCCTTGCGGATGCTGTCGTCCCACTTGACCGCATCAAGGACGCGGATCGGCGTCTGTGCCAGCACAATGCGATCGGACAAAATGCGTATCGACTGCTGGTAATCGTCCACCCGAAACTCCTGTAGAAAAACCGTTACGTACTGGGATTATTTGGCTTTGGCCGGACGCTGGTAGCGCACGGCCTCGACGAACACATCGGAATTGGCCGGATCGTCTAGGTAGGCGAACACCTGATCCATGCTGGTGTTGATCAGCACGCCGTCGCCGTCGTCGGTCTGGAAGCCTTCGCCGCTCAGGACCTTTTGCCTCAACGCCTGGTTGATCTGCTCGAGGTCGAGGTTGTAGACCACCAATTCGTGTTTGTCGGTGAGTTCGAAACCGGCGATCGTGAAATGCCCGCCGAATTGCGAGGGCACTTTCGCCGACAGGTACCAGCGGCTGCCATGGCGCGTCACCGTGAACGGATAGGCTTCGCGTTCCTTGGGTTTGGCCTTGTAGTAGCTGACGGCCTGATAGTGATGATCGCCGATGCGCGTCAGTTCCAGGTTCAGCGGCTCACCCCAGGCGTTGGTGCTGGTCCATTTGCCGAGTAACCCTTTGGGCGCGGGGTCGCTGTCGGGCAGAGGTTCCTTGAAGGTCACCAGACAGCCACTGAGCAGCAGGAACGACAAGGCGATCACAACGACACGCCAGGCTTTCATTCAACACTCCCTATGAACACGCCCCAAATGGTCACCGACCTTGTAGGAGCGAGGCTTGCCCGCGAAGGCGATATGTCAGTCAACATCGATGTTGAATGTTAAGCCGCATTCGCGGGCAAGCCTCGCTCCTACAGGGGTGCGGTGCACCCCGGGATTACACCGACGCCAGCACCAGGTGCATGTAGCGCGTGAGGATGCCGAGCATTTCCTCTTCGGCAACAGGCTCGGCGTCGTTGAGCAGGCCCTGATATTCCATCCGTCCGATAATGGCCGTCAACACTTTGGCATCCTGTTGTGGCTCGCGGGAACCCAGGACCTCGAAAAAATGGCAGGTGCCCTGCAGGAGAATCTGCTGGTGCGAGCGCACCAACACCGCCAGGCGCGGGTTCAACAGCGCTTCCTGACGGAACGCCTGCTCGGCCATCAAATGCTCGCGACGGTTCTGCAATTGGCGGTGCACATAGTCGGACGTCAGCCGCGCAATGTCGTCCGCCAGCTGTGAACGGGACTCGGGGCTGCCATCGCCGTAGGCGACCATTTCCCGCAGCAAACCCTCGTTGTTGGCCCACAGCTTGGCCATGAAGGCCGCGCTGCGCTCCACGTATTGGGCGAAGGTATCGGTGAGCAGGTCATCGATATCCTTGAAATAGTAGGTGGTCGCCGACAGTGGCACACCGGCTTCCGCCGCCACCGCACGGTGACGCACGGCCCGGACACCCTCGCGCACGACAATGCGCATGGCTGCATCGAGAATGTCCTGGCGACGCTGCTCACTGCCCTGTCGGCTGGCCTTGCGGCCCTGGTACTGAACACTTTCAGCGACCGCAGTGGCGACACCCGCTGCACCTTCTTGAGCAATTGCATGATTCACGACAGGTCTTTCCTCTCAGATGAAAGCAACAAGTTGATACGTTTGTACCAGACAGGCAATAAAAAGCCGCCTGGATAGGCGGCTTTTTAATTGAAACACTTACGCTTGCGGCCGCATGTGCGGGAACAGGATCACGTCGCGGATCGACGGGGAGTTGGTCAGCAACATCACCAGGCGGTCGATGCCGATGCCTTCACCGGCCGTTGGCGGCATGCCGTACTCCAGCGCGCGAACCAAGTCG
>NZ_JBIVBY010000057.1:0-21098 GCF_044746405.1 Pseudomonas sp. NPDC086251 | reverse complement strand
ATCGGAGCCGACGCTGGACAGGTTGCCCGACACACCAGTGGTCTTGGTGTAGCTCGGGTTAGCAGGGTCAACAGCGGCATCCGCGTTGGCAGTCGCAACGCCAGCAGCGACAAAAGTCATTGCCGCCATCAAACGCTTCAGTTTCATGCCTTACTCCTAGCAGATAGGGTGTGTTAAGTCGGGGCCAAGTATCAGCAGGCCGTGTGAACACTCTATGGCTGAAATATGACAATTGGATGAAAGGCCAGCATTCGGCTTTTTTGCAGGATATTTCGCGTCATCGTTCTTCGCGGGCAAGCCTCGCTCCTACAGGTCAGCTGGATCCGTAGGAGCGAGGCTCGCCCGCGAAGGCGTCAGCGCAGACGATAAGAAAAGTCGGCTTACCGCCCCTTCTTCCAAAGATACGCACCCACCAGAATCCCGACCCCGCAAATAATCGCTACATAGTAAGCCGGCCCCATCGGGCTTTCCTTGAGCAGCAGCGTCACGACCATCGGCGTCAGGCCGCCGAAGATGGCATAGGCCAGGTTGTAGGAGAACGACAGGCCGCTGAAGCGCACCACCGCCGGGAAGGCTTTGACCATGACGTATGGCACCGCACCGATGGTGCCGACCAGGAAGCCGGTCAGGGCGTACATCGGGAACAGCCATTGCGGGTGGTTGAACAGGCTGTGGTAGAAGGTCCACGAGCTGATCAGCAGCGCGGCGCTGCCAAACACGAACACCCGACCCGCGCCGAAGCGGTCAGCCAGCGCACCGGAGACGACGCAACCCACGCTGAGGAACACGATCGCCAGGCTGTTGGCCTGCAACGCGGTGGTTGGCGAGAAGTGATAGACCGTCTGCAGCACAGTTGGGGTCATCAGGATGACGACGATGATGCCGGCGGACAGCAGCCAGGTCAGCAACATGGAAATCAGGATGGCCCCGCGGTGGTCACGCAGCACCGCGCGCAGCGGCACTTCTTCGGCCAGGGCTTTGCGCAGCTGCAGTTCGGCGAACACCGGGGTTTCGTGCAACCAGCGACGCAGGTAAACCGAGAACAGCCCGAACACGCCGCCCAGCAGGAACGGGATACGCCAAGCGTAATCCGCAACTTCCACCGGGGTATAAATGCTGTTGATCGCCGTGGCCACCAATGAGCCCAGCAGGATACCGGCTGTCAGGCCGCAGGTCAGGGTGCCGCAGGCGTAACCGATGTGTCGCTGCGGCACGTGTTCGGAAACGAAGACCCACGCCCCCGGCACTTCACCGCCAATCGCTGCGCCCTGGATCACCCGCATCAGCAGCAACAGAATCGGCGCCCACATCCCGATCTGCGCGTAAGTCGGCAGCAGGCCCATGATCAGGGTCGGTACGGCCATCATGAAAATGCTCAGGGTGAACATCTTCTTGCGACCCAACAGGTCGCCGAAGTGTGCCATGACGATGCCGCCCAGCGGCCGCGCCAGGTAGCCAGCGGCGAAGATGCCGAAGGTCTGCATCAGCCGTAGCCACTCGGGCATGTCGGCCGGGAAGAACAGCTTGCCCACCACCGTGGCGAAGAACACGAAGATGATGAAGTCGTAGAACTCCAGCGCGCCGCCGAGGGCAGACAGCGATAAAGTCTTGTAGTCGTTGCGGGTCAGCGGTCGTGCGGACTGGGACGGCTGCGCGATGCTCGAGGGCGCTGTGGTCATGGCAAGGGCTTCTCTTATAGTCGGATCTGCAACCCCAACAACGCTGGCGGAGGCTTGGGCAGGTCCGGCACGATAGCAAATTGTTCGAAAAAGCACATAGAGGTGCGTATTTGACGGTCAAAATGAGAACCGGACGGTCGTCTCGGGGTCTACCGACCGATATACTCGCTATCTTGCGACAGCTTGCAAGGGTTGCTGTGCGAAGACGTTGCTGGCGCTACCAGTCGATTTCGCAGAGTTTCCCTTTAGGCGCCTTACGAAAAACGTGACGAACGTAGTATGTTCGGGGCTGAATCGTTTTTCTTTGAGACGGCTATTCACCTTGAAGTACCAATGAAGAGTCACGGGTCAGAGGCACCCCCGGCATGATAGAGCTCGAACAAGAAGATCCAATCCCGCAAGGCGACCTGGCCCTGCAAATCACCGCCCTTCCCCGTGAAACCAACGGTTTTGGCGATATTTTCGGCGGTTGGCTGGTAGCGCAGATGGATTTGGCCGGCACCGCCATGGCCAGCAAGGTCGCGGGGGGTCGCGTGGCGACTGTTGCGATTGACCGCATGGCGTTCCTGGTTCCGGTTGCGGTGGGCGCCCAGCTCTCCTTCTATACCCAGGCGCTGGAAATCGGCCGCAGCTCGATCCAGATGATGGTCGAGGTCTGGAGCGACGATCCGCTGTCTAGCGAATGGCGCAAAGTGACTGAAGCGGTGTTTGTGTTCGTCGCCATCGACGGCAGCGGTCGCACTCGCTCGGTTCCACCACGCGCGCGTTAAACACTGCGACCGTTTCGCGGTCCATTGCAGTCATTGTTCCTGATCGAGAGCTGTCCCATGAGCACGCCCAACGTTGAAGCCGTAAAACTGGATGAACTGAACTGCTGGCGTATCCGCCACGGCCAGGCCGAATTGCTGGTCGCCCAGCAAGGCGCGCACATCCTCAGCTATCAATTGGCCGGCCAACCGCCGCTGATCTGGCTCAACGACGAGGCCGTGTTCAAGACCGGCAAAAGCATCCGCGCGGGCGTGCCCGTGTGCTGGCCGTGGTTCGGCAATTTTTCGCGCAACCCGCAGAGCGTTCAAGCGATGCGCGTCAGCAGCGAACCGCCGACCGCTCACGGACTGGTGCGGGCAATGGACTGGGAGCTGGACGGTATCGAAGCCGAGGGCGAAAGCCTGAAGGTGGAATTTGTGCTGCCCTACCCCGAAGGCGGCTTGCCAGGCTGGCCGCATCAGGTGGATTTGAAGCTGAGCATTCGTCTGGATGAGCAACTGCACATCAACCTGACCAGCCACAACCAGGGTTCGGACACCGTCACGATCAGCCAGGCATTGCACAGCTATTTCGCCGTCAGCGATGTGCGCAACGTGCAGGTCGAAGGGCTGGATGGGTTGAGCTATATCGAGACGCTGGACGACTGGAAAACCGCTACCCAGACTGGCGATTTGCATTTTGCCGGCGAAACCGACCGTATCTACCTCGATACCCCGGCGACGCTGAGCATTGTCGACCCGGCCTGGGAGCGGCGCATCGAGCTCACCAGCCGCGGTTCGCGCTCGTCAGTGATCTGGAACCCGTGGATTGATCGCGCCGCTGCATTCAGTGACATGGCCGACGATGGCTGGCAGCGCATGCTGTGCATCGAAACGGCGAATGTGATGGATGATGTGGTGAACCTGGCGCCAGGGGCGAGCCATACCTTGGGTGTCAGCCTCGGCAGCAAGCCTCTCTAACACCGCAAAACCAATGTGGGAGCGGGCTTGCTCGCGAATGCGGTGTGTCAGGCACCATTGATGTCGACTGACACTCCCTCTTCGCGAGCAAGCCCGCTCCCACATTTTGTTTGTAGCTGGCCCGAATGGCGCGTTACAAATCGGACTCCTGCACCACCCGCACTTTCGCCGCATCCAGCGCATACGCTGCATCAGCCAGGTCGTTATTGACCTTCTCGACCTTCAGCGTGCCAGTCACCCACAGCGGTGTGTAGATATCATCCAACTTCAAACCTTTCGGATAACGCACCAACACCAACTGGTTCGGCGGTGGAGGCGGCACGTGGATGCAAGCGCCCGGATAAGGCACGAGGAAGAACAGCGTGCTGCGGCCCTTGGCGTCGGACTCCAGCGGGACCGGATAACCACCGATGCGGATGTTCTTGTCGTTCATCGACGGCACGGTCTTGGTCGAATACATCACCGCCGGCAAGCCTTTGCTCTGTTTCATGCCACCCTTTTCGGTAAAGGTGCCATTGCCTTCGGGAGAGTTGTGGTCGATTTCGGGCATGGCCTCGAGGGCTTTCTGGTCCGACTTGGGCATCAGCTCGAGCCAGTCGGTTTCCGGCAGTTCGCCGGCGTGGGCAAGGCCTGTACCCAGTAAAAGAAAGGTCAATAGAAGACGGCGCATGGAGTGCTCGGTAAGGAAGGACGAAAAGTCGCCGAGCATTCTAGCCCTCCCCGCGCGTTTGGCAGAGAGGGCTTTGTCGCTTTGAATCAGTTCTTTCTGATCAAGCCGTAGATCACCAGCAACACCACCGCGCCGACCAGCGCACCGATGAAGCCTGCACCTTCGCCCGCGTGATAGATGCCCAGGGCCTGGCCGCCGTATGTAGCCGCCAGCGAACCGCCGATACCGAGCAGGATGGTCATGATCCAACCCATGCTGTCATCGCCCGGTTTCAGGAACCGAGCCAGCAGGCCGACGATCAAGCCGATAAAGATGGTTCCGATAATTCCCATGGCATTTCCCTCTGATTGAATGGCTATGCCAAAGCCTAGTCAGACTTTGGCATCCTGCCATGAGAGAACGGCGGCCCTTGAATGGTTCCGCCGCAGCCACATGAAACTGTTTATTCGGCGATGAGCGCTTCGACCTTGAGGATCTGCGCGGCCAGCGTCTCGCGGTCTGCACACCGCAGGTTGGCGTGACCGACCTTGCGGCCGACCTTGAACGCCTTGCCATAGTGATGCAGATGGCAATCGGCAATGGCCAGGACCTTCTCGGTCTCCGGCACTTTGCCGATGAAGTTCAGCATCGCGCTTTCGCCGACCTTGGCGGTCGAACCCAGTGGCAGGCCGGCAACCGCCCGCAGGTGGTTTTCGAACTGGCTGCACTCGGCGCCTTCGGTGGTCCAGTGCCCGGAGTTGTGCACGCGCGGTGCGATTTCGTTGGCTTTGAGGCCGCCGTCGACTTCGAAGAACTCGAACGCCATCACGCCGACGTAGTTCAGCTGCTTGAGCACACGGCTGGAGTAGTCTTCAGCCAAGGCTTGCAACGGATGGTCGGTGCTGGCCACGGACAGCTTGAGGATGCCGCTGTCGTGGGTGTTGTGAACCAGCGGATAGAATTTGGTTTCGCCATCGCGGGCACGCACGGCGATCAGCGAGACTTCACCGGTGAACGGCACGAAGCCTTCCAGCAGGCAAGCCACGCTGCCCAGTTCAGCAAAGGTATCGACCACGTCTTCAGCGCTGCGCAGGACTTTCTGGCCCTTGCCGTCGTAACCCAGGGTGCGGGTTTTCAACACGGCCGGCAGACCGATGGAAGCCACGGCGGCGTCCAGATCGGCTTGCGACTGGATGTCGGCAAACGCCGGGGTAGGAATTCCCAGGTCCTTGAACATGCTCTTCTCGAACCAGCGATCGCGAGCGATGCGCAGGGCTTCGGCACTCGGGTAGACCGGGACGAATTGCGAGAGGAACGCCACGGTTTCGGCCGGGACGCTTTCAAATTCGAAGGTCACCAGATCGACTTCATCGGCCAGCTGACGCAGGTGATCCTGATCGCCGTAATCGGCCCGCAGGTGTTCGCCCAACGCGGCTGCGCAAGCATCCGGCGCCGGGTCCAGGAAAGCGAAGTTCATGCCCAGCGGAGTACCCGCCAGCGCCAACATGCGACCCAACTGGCCGCCACCGATTACACCGATCTTCATCGTCAACAACCTCAGGCGATGCGTGGGTCTGGATTGTCCAGGACGCTGTCTGTCTGCTCAGCACGGAAAGTTTTCAGCACCGCGTGGAACTGCGGGTGCTTGGCGCCCAGGATGCTCGCCGAGAGCAGGGCTGCGTTGATCGCGCCGGCCTTGCCGATGGCCAGGGTCGCAACCGGAATGCCCGCCGGCATCTGCACTATAGAGAGCAGCGAATCGACGCCCGAGAGCATCGACGACTGCACCGGTACGCCCAGTACCGGCAGGTGGGTCTTGGCCGCACACATGCCTGGCAAGTGGGCCGCGCCACCGGCACCGGCGATGATCACCTCAATGCCACGCGCCTCGGCTTCTTCAGCGTACTGGAACAGCAGGTCCGGGGTGCGGTGGGCAGAGACCACTTTCACCTCGTAAGGGATGCCGAGCTTTTCCAGCATATCGGCGGTGTGGCTAAGGGTGGACCAATCGGACTTGGAGCCCATGATCACGCCAACCAGTGCACTCATCGTCGTGCCTCTTCTCTCTGGGCGCCCGCAGGCGCGTCAAAAAACAACAAGCCACGCAAAATGCGTGGCTTGATTGTACGAATTATGGCCGGGCGAACCGGCCGAAGGCCGCGCAGTATACCGCAATGTGGCAGATAAACAGCCCCCGTTGCGACCAACTGTCACCTGCTTCGAAACGTGCCGTTTACTGACTCGAAAATCAGGAATGCCGACCGCCACCGCAGGCAATAAACCGCCTCATTACTTACCACTTAAAACATATAAAGAAATATAAGAGCAGCATCTTCAAGATGCGTTTATAACCGTCATTAATATATAACTACGGACGTCAGCCTCCAACTTTAACTATTGCTGACTTCTGCATTAACCCTTATTAAATTTTTAAGGAATCAACGTATGCCACGCTCACTATTATTGACTGTTTTTATCCACGAAGATCTAACGGATTACGCGATGCGAGACCTGCGCGAGCATTTTGACTGGATGGTTACCGAGATTGAAGAAATCTCTGGGCGCCAAATGACCCTTGTTTTTGTACCCTCCTCAGACACACCGGAAATCAGCGGCTTTAACTACAAAGACAGTGATACATCACAGGTGCTGTACGAGTGGTACAAAGAGGTTGAACTCTATAAAAGATCATCACCGTTACACTATGACGACAACCTTCATAAGTTTCTTTTATTGACACGCCATAACATCAACGGCAGTACTGCAGGTGTCGCCGCGCCAACGGGGCACTATGCAATTGCATCAATCAACCATCGGGCGCCCGCTCATGAAGTGGGCCATATGTTCGATGCACGGCATGACGATTACGAAGTTCTTTATAACGGTTGGTGGAACGAAACCATTATGGCCCCAGGCACCGGATTCTCTCCCCTCAGGGGCGACGCCGACCGCTTCAGCGACAAGAACAGAGAAAACATCCGCGATTACCTCGAACAGTTCGATTGAAAAATTCGCTGAAGCCTCCTCTTCAAAAGAGTGAAAGCCCGCTTGGCTTTCACTCTTTTGCTTGCATCAAGAGGCCGCGCTCGCCGCGCCACCTTCGAGTTTGCGCCAGAGCAACCGCACGTTGGCCTTGCGCACCAGCGCGCAGCGGTACAGGCGAATCTCCAGCGGTACATGCCATTGCGGGCCGCCGCAGACCACCAGTTCACCGCGCGCCAGTTCGGCGCGCACACTGAGTTGTGGCACCCAGGCAATGCCCAGGCCTTCCAGCGCCATGCTTTTCAAGCTGTCGGCCATGGCGGTTTCGTAGATGGTGGTGAAACGCAGCGCCCGCTGGCGCAGCAGCATGTTCACCGAGCGCCCGAGAAACGCTCCGGCGCTGTAGGCCAACAGCGGCACGCTGGCTTCGCCTTCCAGATCGAACAGCGGTTTGCCATCGGCATCAGCGGCGCAGACCGGCAACATCTCGGTCTGGCCAAGGTGCAGCGACGGGAAAATTTCGGAGTCCATCTGCATCGCCGCATCCGGGTCGTAGAAAGCCAGCATCAAGTCGCAGCCGCCTTCACGCAGCGCATGCACCGCATCGCCAACGTTCGTCGCGACCAACCGCGTGGCGATGTTCAAGCCTTCGTTGCGCAACTGCGCGATCCAGCGCGGGAAGAAACCCAGGGCCAGCGAGTGCGCGGCGGCGACCTGCATCACCTCGCCCTGCCCGCCCTCCAGATGATGAAGATGGCGCAGCACTTCGCCGAGCTGCTCAACAACCGTCCGCGCGGTGACCAGAAACAATTGCCCCGCCGCCGTCAGCTCGATTGGCGTGCGCGAACGATTGACCAATTGCAGCCCCAATGCGGCTTCCAGGCTGCGGATCCGCCGGCTGAACGCCGGCTGAGTCACGAAGCGTCGTTCCGCAGCCTGGGAGAAGCTGCGGGTGGCGGCCAAGGCGCTGAAGTCCTCGAGCCATTTACTTTCCAGATTCATCACGTCCTCCCGGACACGCACCAATTTAGGTCACACGCTCGCCGCCAACGCGGCGTCACACGGGCATTATGCCGAATGTGCATAGGCTAGTGTTTAACAGCATTGGCTCTAAATTCTCTACAAGCCTAGCATTTGCAGTGTTACGGCACAGACCGGGTCCATATCGAGATGATTTCTATCATGTCCTCCGCTGCATCTTTCCGCACAGAAAAAGACCTGCTTGGCGTACTCGAAGTACCTGCTCAAGCGTATTACGGCATCCAGACCCTGCGAGCGGTGAACAACTTCCGTCTCTCCGGCGTTCCGATTTCGCATTACCCGAAGCTGGTGGTCGGTCTGGCCATGGTCAAACAGGCCGCCGCTGACGCCAACCGCGAGCTGGGTCACCTGAGCGAAGCCAAGCACGCTGCCATCAGCGAAGCCTGCGCACGTCTGATCCGCGGCGATTTCCACGAAGAGTTCGTGGTTGACATGATTCAAGGCGGCGCTGGCACTTCAACCAACATGAATGCCAACGAAGTCATCGCCAACATCGCGCTGGAGGCCATGGGTCACCAGAAGGGCGAGTACCAATACCTGCACCCGAACAACGACGTGAACATGGCGCAGTCGACCAACGACGCTTACCCGACGGCGATCCGCCTGGGTCTGCTGTTGGGCCACGACGCGCTGCTGGCCAGCCTCGACAGCCTGATCCAGTCGTTCGCCGCCAAAGGTGAAGAATTCAGCCACGTCCTGAAGATGGGCCGCACCCAGCTGCAAGACGCCGTGCCGATGACCCTGGGCCAGGAATTCCGCGCCTTCGCCACCACGCTGGGTGAAGACCTGGCACGCCTGAAAACCCTGGCGCCCGAGCTGCTGACCGAAGTGAACCTGGGCGGCACCGCGATTGGTACCGGCATCAACGCCGACCCGCGTTATCAGCACCTGGCTGTTCAGCGTCTGGCATTGATCAGCGGTCAACCACTGGTTCCAGCCGCCGACCTGATCGAAGCCACTTCCGACATGGGCGCCTTCGTGCTGTTCTCCGGCATGCTCAAGCGCACCGCGGTCAAGCTGTCGAAGATCTGCAATGACCTGCGCCTGCTGTCCAGCGGCCCACGCACCGGCATCAACGAAATCAACCTGCCAGCGCGTCAGCCAGGCAGCTCGATCATGCCTGGCAAGGTCAACCCGGTAATCCCGGAAGCGGTCAACCAGGTGGCGTTCCAGATCATCGGCAACGACCTGGCCCTGACCATCGCGGCCGAAGGCGGCCAGCTGCAACTGAACGTGATGGAGCCGCTGATCGCGTTCAAGATCTTCGACTCGATCCGCCTGTTGCAACGCGCCATGGACATGCTGCGCGAGCACTGCATCGTCGGCATCACCGCCAACGAAGAGCGCTGCCGCGAACTGGTCGAGCACTCGATCGGCCTGGTCACCGCGCTGAACCCGTACATCGGCTATGAAAACGCCACCCGCATCGCCCGTATCGCCCTTGAAAGCGGCCGCGGCGTGCTGGAACTGGTGCGCGAAGAAGGCTTGCTCGACGAAGCCATGCTCGCCGACATCCTGCGCCCGGAAAACATGATTGCTCCGCGTCTGGTTCCGCTTAAAGCCTGATCCGACGCGTTACTTGTAGCACCGCTCACCAGGTCGAGGGACTAGACACCTCTCACCTTTTGAGGGCTTGGGGATTTATTCCCCAGGCCCTTTTTTTTATCCGCAGATCCTGCAAACGAAGGCATTACCTGTAGGAGCGAGGCTTGCCCGCGAAGGCGTTCTCAAGTGCGCCAAAAGCTTCGCGGGCAAGCCTCGCTCCTACAAGAGATTAACCAGCGTGCAGACGGACGGCACTCTCATCGGTATAGTGCCGCCCCTCTTCGCGTGAGCGGTCGTCGGTAACGAGGCCTACACCCAGGCGAAACCCGAACTAATAACAAACCCGCGATATGAAACCGGGACGACTCTTCGCCTCACCTGTTGTGCCGTGCGCCAACCGGTGTAACGCGATGTTTCGATCCGGCCCGCATTTGCCTACACAAAAAACAGCGAGGAATACTCCATGCTCGAAGTCATTAACGACTTCCTCTCAGGGAAAGTACTGATCGTGCTCATTGTCGGGCTCGGTAGCTACTTCACGATCCGCTCGCGTTTCGTTCAATTGCGCCACTTCTTCCACATGTTCGCGGTGTTCCGCGACAGCCTCAAAAGCAGCGCCGGCCAACTCAGTTCGTTCCAGGCCCTGATGCTCAGCCTCGCCGGCCGCGTCGGTGCGGGCAACATTGCCGGTGTCGGCATCGCCGTGACCCTGGGCGGCCCAGGCGCGGTGTTCTGGATGTGGGTGACCGCGCTGGTCGGCATGTCCAGCAGCTTCTTCGAATGCTCCCTCGGCCAGCTCTACAAGCGCTGCGATTCCGACGGCACGTTCCGTGGCGGTCCGTCTTATTACATCCAGCACGGCCTGCAAAAACGCTGGTTGGGCATGATCATGGCGTTCCTGTTGCTGGTGACCTTCGGGTTCGCCTTCAACGGCCTGCAATCCCACGCCGTGACGCACTCGCTGAACAACGCGTTCGGCCTCGACACCACCTGGACCGGGCTGGCCCTGGCGGTGTTGCTCGGCCTGGTGTTCATCGGCGGGATCAAGCGCATCGCCAAGGTCGCCGACCTGCTGGTGCCGGTGAAGACCCTGGTGTACATCGGCGTGACGATCTACGTGATCGTGCTGCAATTCGACCACGTCCCCGCCATGCTGATGACCATCGTCAAGAGCGCTTTCGGTCTGGACCAGGCGTTCGGCGGCCTGATCGGCAGCGCCATCGTCATGGGCGTGAAACGTGGCGTGTTTGCCAACGAAGCGGGCCTGGGCAGTGCGCCTAACGTGGCTGCGGTCGCATCGGTCGAGCACCCGGTGGCACAAGGCGTGGTGCAGGCGTTCAGCGTGTTCCTCGACACCTTCGTGATCTGCACCTGCACCGCGTTGCTGATCTTGCTCTCGGGCTTCTACACCCCGGGCTTCGAAGGCGACGGCATTGCCCTGACCCAAAACTCGCTGGCCGCCGTGGTCGGTGACTGGGGCCGGATGTTCATCTCCGTGGCACTTGCGTTGTTCGTGTTCACCTCGATCCTCTACAACTACTACCTCGGCGAGAGCAACCTGCGCTTCCTGATCGGTGAAAACCGCAAGGCGCTGATCGGCTATCGCGCGCTGGTGCTGGTGTTGATCTTCTGGGGGGCGATCGAAAACCTCGGCACCGTGTTCGCCTTCGCCGACATCACCATGACGATGTTGGCATTCGTGAACCTGATCGCGTTGTTCCTGTTGTTCAAGGTCGGCATGCGCATCCTGCGTGACTACGATGACCAGCGTGCCGCCGGGATCAAGACGCCGGTGTTCGATTCGAGCAAATTCCCGGACCTGGACCTCGACTTGAATGCCTGGCCAGCCAACCCGCCAGCCGCCGCCCCTAAAGCCGCAGCTGAGCCGCAAGGCGTACCCGCGGCGCAACGCTGATCGGTTAAAGTGCGCAAATCCCATGTGGGAGCGGGCTTGCTCGCGAATGCGGTCGTCCAGTCAACATTGATGTTGAATGTGTCGGCCCTTTCGCGAGCAAGCCCGCTCCCACACAGGAACTCATCGTTTCGGAGAGTCTCCATGAATTCCTCGACCTATCCTGCCGCCCAGCACGTCATGGTGCTCTACACCGGTGGCACCATCGGAATGCAAGCCAGCGCCCACGGTCTTGCCCCGGCGTCCGGTTTTGAAGCGCGGATGCGCGAGTACCTGCACGGCCAACCTGACCTGGTGGTGCCGCAGTGGCGCTTTCGCGAGATGTCGCCGCTGATCGACAGCGCCAACATGACCCCGACCTACTGGCAGCAACTGCGTGAAGCCGTGGTCGACGCCATTGATGTCCAGGGCTGCGACAGCGTATTGATCCTGCACGGCACCGACACCCTGGCCTACAGCGCGGCGGCCATGAGCTTTCAATTGCTCGGCCTGCCTGCCCGCGTGGTGTTCACCGGCTCGATGCTGCCGGCCGGCGTGACCGACAGCGACGCCTGGGAAAACCTCAGTGGCGCACTGGTTGCCCTCGGCCAAGGCCTGGCGCCTGGCGTGCATTTGTATTTCCACGGCGAACGGCTGGACCCGACCCGTTGCGCGAAAGTGCGCAGTTTCGGGCGCCATCCGTTCAAGCGACTGGAGCGTCAGGGCGGCGGCGTGAAAGCCGCTTCGTTGCCGGCGCAGTTGAATTACAACCAGAGCAAGCAACTGGCGAAAGTCGGCGTGCTGCCGTTGTTTCCCGGCATCGACGCCGGCGTTCTGGATGGCTTGCTCGACAGCGGCATTCAAGGTTTGGTCCTGGAGTGCTACGGCAGCGGTACCGGGCCAAGCGATAACCCGGAATTTCTCGCCAGCCTGGCGCGGGCGCGGGACAACGGCGTTGTGGTTGTCGCCGTGACTCAGTGCCACGAAGGCGGTGTGGAGTTGGACGTGTACGAAGCCGGTAGCCGCTTGCGTGGAGCGGGCGTGCTTTCGGGTGGCGGCATGACCCGTGAAGCGGCGTTCGGCAAGTTGCACGCGCTGTTGGGCGCCGGACTCGAAGCCGCTGAAGTGCGGCGCCTCGTAGAACTCGACCTCTGCGGCGAACTCAGCTGACACAACACATAACCCTGTAGGAGCGAGGCTTGCCCGCGAAGGCGTCCTCAAGTACGCCAAAAGCTTCGCGGGCAAGCCTCGCTCCTACAGGGTTGGGGGCCCCGGCATACAACTTGCTGCCATTCCGGCATCCCAAGGCTGGAAACTCCCCATGCTCCACTCCCATCTCACCACGCTCAATGCGGTTTCGCTGGTGCTCAATGTGTTCAAGGCCGAGGGCCTGTCCAGCGCAGCGCTCTTGGCCGGCAGCGGCATCAGCGCGGCGGATCTGAGCCGGGCGGACACGCGCATCACCACCAACCAAGAGATGCAGGTTTGCGCCAACGCCGTCGCCCTCAAGCGCGATATCGGCCTGGAACTGGGCCGACGGATGCACGTTTCGTCCTACGGCATGCTCGGGTATGCGCTGCTCACCAGTGCCACCTTCGGTGACGCGTTACGCCTGGCGATTCGGTATCCGGCGCTGTTGGGAACACTTTTCGAGTTGAGCCTGGAAGAGGACGGCGAGCGCATCTGGTTCGTCGCCGCCGATTACCGAGAAAACCCGGCACTGGCCGTGTTCAACGCCGAGTTCTGCCTGGTGTCGTTGAAAGTCATCTGCGACGACCTCCTCGGCCATCCGCTGCCACTGCTGGCCGCACGCTTCGAACATGCCGCCCCCGATTATGAAGCGACCTACGCCGAACACTTCAATGGCCCGCTGCACTTCGACGCGCGGGACAACGCGTTTGCTTTCGACAAGCGCTGGCTTGATCAACCATTGCCATTGGCCGATGTCATCACCCATCAGGCCATGGCCGAACGGTGCCGCAAGCAGAACATCGAATTTACCGGGCGCCAGGCGTGGCTGGGGCGGATTCGCCACCTGCTCAGCGCGCAACTCAACGCCGCACCCGGCCTGGAAGGCCTGGCCGAGCAGATGAACTGTTCGGCACGGACATTGCGCCGACACCTCAAGGACCTTGGCTGCAGCTATCAGGAATTGCTCGACGAGTTGCGCTTCGAGCAGGCCAAACACCTGCTGTGCGAGGATCAACTGCCGATCTACCGGATTGCCGAGGCGCTGGGGTTCAGCGAGACCGCGAGTTTCCGCCATGCGTTTGTGCGCTGGAGTGGCGTGGCGCCCAGCCAATTCCGCCCTTGAAACAACCCCGTCACGTCACCTGTAGGAGCGAGGATTGCCCGCGAAGCTTTTGGCGCACTTGAGGACGCCTTCGCGGGCAAGCCTCGCTCCTACAGGTCTGTCACCCGAGGGGCGAATTTCGGTCAGCTATTTTGGCCATATCTATCCCCTTTTGGCCTTTCCTGCCGTTCTCCCAAACCCCGTCCGCCGCAAGACTGTGTTCAACCGAATCAGCCTGCGGAGAACAAGAAATGCTGACGATCTACTCGGACGATCACCACCTGCACCACGGCCGTTGTGAATTGATGGACGGGCAACTGATGCCCTGCTTCGAAATGCCGTCGCGCGCCGACCATGTTCTGCAGCGCGTGCAGTACCGCGACCTCGGTCCGGTCGAAGCGCCACAGGATTTCGGCCTCGACCCGATCGCGCGCATCCACAGCCGCGACTACCTCGATTTCTTCAAAGGTGCCTGGGCGCGCTGGACCGAATTCAACACCGACGGCGACTTGCTGCCCTACACCTGGCCCGCCCGCACCCTGCGCCGAATCATGCCCACCAGCCTGCATGGCCAACTCGGCTATTACAGCTTCGACGGTGGCGCACCGATCACCGCCGGCACGTGGCAAGCGGCGTACAGCGCGGCGCAAGTGGCGTTGACCGCGCAAGCGGTGATCCAGCGCGGCGCGCGCAGTGCCTTCGCCTTGTGCCGGCCACCGGGACACCATGCCGCCAGCGATTTGATGGGCGGTTATTGCTACCTCAACAACGCAGCCATCGCCGCTCAGGCTTTCCTCGATCAGGGCCACAAAAAGGTCGCGATCCTCGACGTCGATTACCACCACGGCAACGGCACCCAATCGATTTTCTACGAACGCAGCGACGTGTTGTTCACTTCGATCCACGGCCACCCGGAAGCCGAATTCCCGTTCTTCCTCGGTTATGAAGATGAGCTCGGCGAAGGCGCGGGCGAAGGCTTCAACTTCAACTACCCTTTGCCCGCCGGCAGCGCTTGGGACAGCTGGAGCGCCGCGCTGGAACAGGCCTGCAAAGAGATCGAAAACTACGGCGCAGACATCGTCGTCGTGTCCCTGGGCGTCGACACGTTCAAGGACGATCCGATCTCCCAGTTCAAGCTCGACAGCCCGGATTACCTGGCCATGGGCGCACGCATCGCGGGCCTCGGCAAACCGACGCTGTTCGTGATGGAAGGCGGCTACGCGGTAGAAGAAATCGGCATCAATGCCGTGAACGTTCTCGAAGGTTTTGAAAGCGCCCAATGAGGAATTAGAACAATGAACAGACTCAAGCGTTTTATCGCTCCAGCACTGTGCGCCACGGTGCTCAGTGGTGCCGTTCACGCTGAAGAGCGAACGTTGCGTGTCTACAACTGGTTCGACTACATCACCCCCAAAGCCCTGGAAGACTTCAAGACCCAGAACACCCAGACCAAACTGGTCTACGACATTTTCGACACCAACGAAGCACTGGAGGCGAAGCTGCTGACGGGCAACTCCGGTTACGACGTGGTGGTGCCGTCCAACGTGTTCCTGGCCAAACAGATCGAGGCCGGCGTGTTCCAGCCGCTGGACCGCAGCAAACTGCCGAACTGGAACCACCTCGATCCGAAGCTGATGAAGCTGATCGAAGCCAACGACCCTGGCAACAAATTCGCTGTGCCGTACATGTACGGCACCATCCTGATCGGTTTCAACCCGGACAAGATCAAGGCCGCCCTGGGCGACAACGCGCCGGTGGACAGCTGGGACCTGATCTTCAAGGAAGAGAACATCAGCAAGCTCAAGCAGTGCGGCGTGGCGCTGCTCGACTCGCCCTCGGAGATTCTGCCGCTGGCCCTGCAACACCTGGGCCTGGACCCCAACAGCAAGAAGCCGGCTGACTACGAAAAGGCTGAAGCGCTGCTGATGAAGATCCGTCCGTACGTCACCTACTTCCATTCCTCCAAGTACATGGCCGACATTGCCAACGGTGACATCTGCGTCGCGGTCGGTTATTCCGGCAGCTTCTCCCAGGCGGCCAACCGCGCCAAGGAAGCCAAGAACGGCGTGATCGTCGACATGCGCCTGCCAAAAGAAGGCGCACCGATCTGGTTCGACATGCTCTCGATTCCTAAAGGCGCCAAAAACCCGGAAGACGCCTACACCTTCATCAACTACTTGCTGCAGCCACAAGTGATCGCGCCGGTCAGCGATTTCGTCGGCTACCCAAACCCGAACAAGGACGCCACGGAATTGGTCGACCCGGCGATCCGCAACAACCCGAACCTGTACCCGACCGACACGGCCATGGCCACGCTGTACACCCTGCAACCGTTGCCGCGTGATGCCGAACGGGCGCGGACCCGGGCCTGGACCAAGATCAAATCCGGGACCTGAATCAGCGACTGAAAGCGAAGACCCGCGCACTTGCGGGTCTTTTTTACCTGCACTATTTATCTACCGCCATTCGCCATGGCCCGAGCACTACCTTGCCCTGATTCTCTCAACCGTCAGCCAAGGATATGGCCATGCCCGAAACCTCCACGCCCAGCTCAGTTGATGTACTCACTCAACTGATCACCGGCCCTTCACTCACCGAAGTTGCCTCCAATGCCTTACGCCCCGTCCTCGCAACGCTGTACCCGCGACTGGACATCAACCCGGCCCTGACCGTGGTCGCGACACCGACCTGGGTGATCGACGACAAAACTATCGAGGCCGGTCCCTGCGACTTCGAACCCCTCACCGATGTGCTGGTTCGTCTCGCGTTGTCCGGCGCCACGGTGGCCTACATCGATGGCGAACACTTCCTCACCGAACAACCCGGATTCGAACCGCCAACCCAGCTCCCGGTAGAGATCGAGGCGATCGGCGCCCGCCTCAACCAGCTCGCTCCATTACTGTTCACCGCTTACCAGGAACAGCAGATCGACTACTGGAACGCTTCCACCAGCGCCTCACAACCGCGTTGGCACCAACTCTCGCAAACCTTGCAACAGCTCTGGAACGTCAGCGACCACAACGGCTGGGACGCAGACCAGCGGGCCATGGCGCACGCCGTGTTCAATGCTCCGGACAAGGCGCAGCGATTGACCTCCGACCCCTACAAGACGCGCGCGTGCCTGATCGACCTCGACATCGGTGACGGCGCCGCTCGTAAACACCTGAACATTCTCGACACGGCGGTATTGGTGGGCACACTCGGGCAGCGCACGCTGATCCTCACGCACTCGATCACCGACGGTTATCAGCACTTTGATTCATTCGATGAGCTCGGCCGGTCGCTGCGCTGGTCAGTGGAAGGCGCGATCACGGCGATCAACGTGCGCTGGCGCCTGTTCGAACCCGAGGGCAACTTCTTCGATCATCAGGCGTGCACACTGATTGCGCTGGAAGCCCAGGCGATAGGGGCCATCGATTACTTTCAGCGCCCGGACGACTCGATTTTCCTTTCGCGACTCGCTGCGACCAACAGGCAGCAGCCACTGGCCGGGAGCCCAACAGCCCAATACACGCACATGGAACATTCGCTGCCACAGTGGCTGGAACACGCCTCGCCTTCCGACCAGTCCCGTTACAGCCGGCATTTGCTGGACCTGGTCGCGGTGCAGCAGCAAAACGCCGGTAAAACCTTTCAAGGCGAAATGCCCGGCATCAAGGCATTCACGCTGGAGGCGTTGCAGAAGAAAATCAGCCAGGCGCCGGCACATGGCTTCAACCTGCAAGAGGTTGAAATCACCGTGACCAGCGTGGTGGTCTGGGGCACGTTCGTGCCGCCGGAACATCAAGCAAAGCTGACCCTTTCGCTGGTCGAACTGGCGTTGCAAAACCTGGTGGCGCTGCCACTGGGGAATCAGTCGGTTCGGTATCGGGACAACGCTGCGCTGCCGCCATGGATGACCCGGCGTACCTGGAGAACCTGGTGACTGCGGTCAATATCGGTGAAACCTATCCGGCGTTGCTGCAGAATCGGCTGGTCGACGACCGTCAACAAGCCTCACACCTGCAGCAGCTCTACTGCCGCCAACTGCCTGTCGAATTGCCGTTGCTGGCGTTGCAACAGAAGATCCGCGGCGAGGCCGGCATCGATGAGCAAGGCTATCGTTATGTGGTGGCGGCGCTGGCAGCTGAGCCCGCGGCCCGACAGGTCGACGAACAGGACATCGTGATTCGCCCGCTCGCGTTCATCACCGGCAATCACACCACCGGTGTTGCCGACGAAGTGGTCAACATGTTCGTGATCGGCCCACGCACGGCGGACGCGGGTCCGTGCCTGCTCTACCGTCCACTGCTCAATCCGCCACTGCTGCAATACCCTTCGCCAGCCAACCTGTTGTACGCCATCAAACACTCGAGGACATTGCGCCAGTCGATACTCGCCTGGTTGCCGGACGACGTACGCTTCCACTACTCGCAATACGTGTTTCCCGGTGCACTGCCTTCGGTGTGGACCGTGCCGCAATTGCTGGTCGATCCTTCACTGTCACCGGACTCGACCGGCCTGGTATCACTGGGCAGCCGCACGATTGAAAACCACCTGCTGCCCACCTTGTTCAACGCCAATGCCGAGGCATTGATCACCCAGGCGAATCGCCAATCGGTGTCCAATGCCGAGGCGCGTTGGGCGTCCCTCAAACGTGGCGGTTGGGCGCTGTTCAACGTGGCACTGCCGTTTCTGGGGCGCAGCGTGGGTACGGCGGCGTGGATCTGGCAAATCATGGATGACCTGCAGGAAGCCGCAGAGGCCGTGGAGCAACAGCAACAACCCTGGACGCCACTGACAGACATCTTGCTGACGCTCGCCATGGTGCTCGCCCACCGAGCGGCGGTGCGTATAAAACCGCAAAGGACGTCGCCCGCCATCGCCCCGGAGAAGCCGCCATCGAACACGGAAATAACGGCGCCAGCCAGTATCGGCGCAACCCGCTTACCGGACATCGTCGAACATGAACTGCCGCAAAGCCATCAATTGTCGCTGCACAACCTCGGCGTACTGGAGCGATCGCGACCGGGGCTGGGCGACGTGCTCGACAGCCTGAAAGTCAGCGAACCTGATGGACTCGTCCTGTCGCAAGCCGAGGGTCCGCACCAACACCTGAGCGGCGACGGGCAAAAATGGTACGCCCAGGTCGGTGAACGCTGGTTCGAGGTCGAACTCAACGACAACGACGATGTGCAAATCATCGACTCGCGCCAGCAACCGCCGCGTAGCGGGCCGCTACTGGTCAACAACGCCCGTGGCGAATGGTTTGTCGATCTGCGCTTGCGCCTGCGCGGCGGCGGCCTGAAAAGTCGGCGCAAGCAATTGCAACAGCAGAACGAGGCGCAGTTGCGCCAAAAGAAGCAGGACATCGCCACGTTCGATGCCGGACTGCAAGGTAAGCGCCTGCAACTGGTCAACGTGCGGCGCGCCATGTTGGAAGCCACGTCGGAGACGGCCGCTAGCGCACGCCAGCAATTTCTCGACACCCTGGAATCACAGGTGCAGGAATACAGCCGCCACCTCGAAGACCTGAAAGCCCTGAACATCCTCGAAGCGGTGCCCAACTATCGCATCGCGATGCTCGACCGGATTGCCTTGCAGCTGTTTCTGATGCAGTCCTGGGTGGACGAGCGTTACCCGGAATTTCGCGAGAGTCTGCGGATCACCCTGGAATTGCTCGACAAGATGGACAACGAGGTTGTCACTGACCACGCCGGGGCTTTTGAAAAAATGACCGATTTGACCCAGGGCATCATCGACAAAATCGAGTTCGCGCAAACCCGCTTTGCGGAGCTCAGCCTGCTGGGTCGGGAAGCCGCTGAGGTCAGCCGTCAATACCAGGCCAAACTTCCACCGTTCTCGTTGCAGGATTTGAAGCTGCTGCAAATCACCCTGGGCGAGGAACTGTGCCTCCAGGCTGAGCCTGGAGAGTTCCGTGAACAGGCGCGGGAGGCGCTGGAAAGCCTGGTCGAGGATGCGTCGCTGAACATACAGAGCGCGTTGGACCTGGGCGCGGATGAAAGCCTGAGTCAGCTCGGCGAACGCGTCGAGACGCTGAACAATCTGGTGGAACAGTTCGACGTGATCGACCAGCGATTCCTCGATCTTGTCGCGGAGTTTGCCCAGTACTTGAACAGTGAACGCCTTGAGCAGGTGCGCCAGCGCGTGGCCGAATTCCACCAGGTCGCCGTGCAACAGCTGTCGACTCTGCTGCGCGACCAACGCCTGCTGGAGCCGGTCGCCGGCCCCTCAAAAGCGCCGGCTACGCCCGCCAGGAAAATCATCAAGACCCGTTACAAGGGCACGCTTGTCGGCCAGCCGCGCCGCAGTGATGGCGGGCAGGAAGGCGATCTGGTCGATGTGGTGGCGCCGCTGACGGGCAAGGTGATCGCGACCTTTCACGAAAAATCGCCGGGGGTCTGGCTTGAAAGGGTCCCGGCAAAACCGCCCGCACCGCCCAAGGCAAAACCCGACCTGCCGAAAAGCCTCACTGCCGGCCAGGCGCTGCTCGACGAGTTGCCGGCATTCAATCAGCGCACTCAGGCACACATCCGTCGGGCGCAGCGTAATCCCACGGAAATCGAGGAAATCTACTACCTGCATGCCAATCGCCTGCGTGAGGCCATGGCCAGGATCGATCAGGCCCTGACCGTCGGTAACCATACGGAGAGCAAGAGCGCATCGGCTACAACCCTGCGCCAGCAACTCGACCGTGAAGCGACTGCGCTGTATGCCAAGGGCCGTGCGACTCGAATCGACATGACCAAACAGCAGGCCCCGACCGCCGCGCGGGTTGAGTGGCTGGTTGGCAAAGGTGAGGTGACGATAGGTAGAGCCACCGAACGCCGTCGGCTCAAAGGCCCGCGCAAGGACTATTTGACGGAGTATGAAATTCTCGACAAGCCCTCCAGAAAGGTTCTTTGGTATGCGCATTTTCACTATGACAACGCTACCGATCCGCGAGAGTCATTCACGGCTGCGCATCTGAAAACCGTCGCTCAACGCAAGCTTGGCGGTGCTTTTGACTGGCGTGAAAGTGGTAGCAATCAGGAATTGATCGAGATCCACCGTAGCGGCATCAGCCGTGCGCAGGCCACTGCGCTGTTTTTCTCCTGAGTGTTTTGATTGGGGGCATATCCGTTTTTTTGGTGACGGCTGATATTGGTTTCGCCCTTACGGCGAGTCACTTTCGAAAATCCGGAAGCCGGCCCAGTCGAAAGTAACCAAAGCGCTTCTGCCCTTTCGTTCGGTGCCTCGCTAAGGCTCGGCATGCCCTCGCTCCGGTCCTGCTCCGTGGGCCCGCCGCCAT
>NZ_JBIVBY010000056.1:0-26513 GCF_044746405.1 Pseudomonas sp. NPDC086251 | reverse complement strand
GGGCGGTGCGCAAATCCGTCTATTCCGCGGAAATCGCCGAGTTCGGTAAGCCGGTGTATTTCGATCGCGAAGCCGCTGCCTTCGTCCAGTCGTTGCGCACCGGCAGCCCTTCGACGGTGCCGGCCAGTCAGGCGCATAACATCAACGTGATCCTCGAAGCGCTGTTCGAGTCCGCTGAGTTGAATGGCCAGGAAGTCATCCTGGTTAATTAGCAGTTTGTAATCCCGTAGGCGAAACGCCCCCGCCGGCTCTGTCAACAGAGCCGGACGGGCAGTTGCATCCCCGAGAAATGCCAACAACAAAAAGAAGAGGACACCATGCACACGATCATCAAGGTTGCCGCGGCAATACTGTTGGGCCTGGCCATCAGTGCCTGCTCGAAGAATGAAACCAACACCAAGGGCACGATTGGCATTGCCATGCCCTCGAAAACCGAAGCGCGCTGGGTCTCGGACGGTAGCAATATCGTCGACTCGTTGAAAAAACTCGGTTACGACACCGACTTGCAATACGCCCAGTACGAAGCGCCGACCCAGCTGTCGCAAATCGAAAACATGATGGTCAAGGGCATCAAGGGCCTCATTGTCGCGCCGATCGATGGCACGACCATGGCCGATGTGCTCAAGCAGGCCAAGGAGAAAGGCATCAAGGTCATTTCCTATGATCGTCTGATCCGCAACACCAAAGACTTCGACTACTACGTCACCTTCGATAACTACCGCACCGGCGTGCTGCAGGGCCAGTCCATCGTCGACAAGCTGCAGCTCAAGCAGGGCAAAGGCCCGTTCAACCTGGAGATTTTCGCCGGCTCAACGGACGACAACAACGCCCATGTGGTGTACGCGGGGGTGATGTCGCAGCTCAAGCCTTTCATCGACAGTGGCAAGCTGGTGATTCGCAGCGGCCAGCAGGACCTGGACAAAGTTGCCACGCCGAACTGGGACGGTGCCCAGGCCCAGGCGCGCATGGATAACCTGCTCAGCGCTTTCTACGGCACCGCCCATCTGGACGCGGTACTGGCCATGAACGATCAGATCGCCAATGGCGTGGTGTCTTCGTTGCGGGGTGTGGGCTATGGCACGGGCAAGCAAGCGATGCCGATCGTGACCGGCCAGGATGCCGAGATTTCCAGCATCAAGTCGATCTTTCGCGGCGACCAGTCCTCGACCATCTTCAAGGACACCCGCGCCCTCGCCGAAGCCGCCGCGCAGATGATGGACGCGACCTTGAGCGGCAAGACCGTCGTGGTCAACGACTCCACGTCCTACGACAACGGTTCGATGATCGTGCCGACCCAGTTGCTGACCCCGCAACTGGTCGATGGCAACAACTGGCAGAAAGTCCTCGTCGATGACACCAGGTTCTACACGCCTGAGCAGTTGCGCTGAGGCAGTTCACGATCGGTGCGTGCTGGCAGGAGAAAGAAAATGACAAAAACGATTCTCGACATGCGTGATATCCAGAAATGCTTCGGCCCGGTAAAGGCACTCAGCCGGGTCAACCTCAAGGTCGGCGATGGCGAAATCCATGCGATCTGCGGTGAGAATGGCGCTGGCAAATCGACCCTGATGAAGATCCTCAGCGGCGTCTATCCGCATGGCAGCTTCACCGGTGAAATCGTCTTCGATGGCGCGCCGCGAACGTTCCAGGGGCTGCGCGACAGTGAGGCGCTGGGCATCTGCATCATTCACCAGGAATTGGCCCTGGTGCCCATGCTATCGATCACCGAGAACCTGTTCCTCGGTAACGAGATCGCCCGTCATGGCGTGATCGACTGGGATCAAGCGCACCCGCGGGCCCGCGAGTTACTCGCGCGGGTCGGCCTCGATGCCCGGCCGCAGACCCTGGTCGGCAACCTCGGTATCGGCCAGCAGCAGATGGTGGAAATCGCCAAGGCACTGGCCAAGGACGTGCGTCTGCTGATTCTTGACGAGCCGACCGCGAGCCTCAACGAAAAGGACAGCGACACCTTGCTCAAGCTGATGCTCGAGCTCAAGGGGCGTGGCATCACCTCGATCATCATCTCGCACAAGCTCAATGAAATTGGGCGGGTGGCGGACGAGATCACGGTGATCCGCGATGGCAGTACCGTCGATGTCATCGACTGTCGTGCCGAGCCTATCGATGAAGGCCGGGTGATTCGCTCGATGGTCGGCCGCGAACTCTCCGACCGTTATCCGAAGCGCGTGCCCGCCATTGGCGGAACCCTGTTCGAAGTTGAAGACTGGTCGGTCGGCGACCCGGAGCACCCCGGACGCGACCGCATCCGCAACATCAATTTCCACGTGCGTCGGGGTGAAGTGGTGGGCATTGCCGGGCTGATGGGGGCTGGCCGTACCGAATTCGCCATGAGTGTGTTTGGCCGCTCCTATGGCTCGAACATTCGTGGCAAGGCGCGTCTGGAAGGGCGTGAAGTCGACCTTGGCACCGTGCGCAAGGCCATCGATCACGGTTTGGCCTACGCCACCGAAGACCGCAAGGGCGCCGGCCTGGTATTGGGCGAGAGCATCACCCGCAACACCAGCATGGCCAACCTCGCTGCCGTGTCCAGGCGCTGGGTGATGAACGAACTGGCGGAGACGGCGGTGGCGGTCGATTTCCAGACGCGCCTGCGCATTCGCAGCCCGGACGTCTTGCAGACGGTGGACAAGCTCTCGGGGGGTAACCAGCAGAAGGTCGTGCTGGGTAAGTGGCTGTTTTCCGATCCCAAGGTCTTGATCCTGGACGAGCCCACCCGCGGCATCGATGTCGGGGCCAAGTACGAGATTTATGCAGTGGTCAATCAGGTGGTCAGCGAGGGCAGGGGCGTCGTGATGATTTCCTCGGAAATGCCCGAGTTGCTGGGGACCTGTGACCGAATCTATGTGATGAACGAAGGGCGCTTTGTCGGCGAGTTTCCCATCGCAGAGGCATCGCAGGAAAAAATCATGCACGCAATCATGAAAAATGAGGTGATCCAGTGAGCGAAGTCAGCGTACCTCTCACATCCAAACCAACGGCGCTCACGTCATTCAAGCGCGGCGCGCGCGAATACGGTCTGCTGGCCTCGTTGTTCGTCATCATGGTGTTCTTCCTGGTGGCCACCGGCGGGGCGCTGATGCAGCCGCTCAACCTGACCAACCTGTTGTTGCAGAACAGCTACATCGTGGTCATGGCGCTGGGCATGCTGATGGTGATCGTCTGCGGCCACATCGACCTCTCGGTCGGTTCGGTGGTGGGCGTGATCGGCGCGCTGGCTGCCGTGCTGATGGTCCAGTATCGAATGGATTTCTTCACTGTAACGATTATCTGCCTGGCGGCGGGCGCGCTGATTGGCGCGGCGCAGGGTTACTGGGTGGCGGTGTGGGGCATGCCGTCGTTCATTGTCACCCTGGCCGGCATGTTGATCTTTCGCGGCGCGACCATCGCGATCTCCCAGGGGCAATCGATCGGGCCGTTTCCGCCGGCTTTTTCGGCGATCAGCTCAGGTTTTATCCCGGACGTCTTCGCCGGTGAAAACCTGCGCATTACCTCGTTGCTGCTGGGCATCGCCGTTGCGGCGGCGTTCTGGGTGGTTGAGTATCGCAGTCGTAAACGCACCCTCAAGAGCGGCGGCAATGTCGCCCCGATGACCCTGTTCGCGCTGAAAAATGGCCTGGTCGCGGCGCTCATCGTGTACTTCTGCTACCTGCTCTCGACCTACCGCGGCATCCCTACAGTGCTGGTGATCATGAGCGTGTTGATCGGGGTGTACACCTTCATCATGAACCGCACCGTGATCGGCCGCTGGATCTACGCGGTGGGTGGCAACCTCAAGGCCGCCAGGCTGTCGGGGATCAACACCTCGCGGGTGACCTTCTTCGCCTTCGTCAACATGGGCGTGCTGGCGGCGGTGGCCGGGCTGATTTTCGTTGCTCGCCTCAACAGCGCGACACCGCGCGGCGGCACCGGGTTCGAGCTGGATGTGATCGCTGCGGTGTTCATCGGTGGCGCCTCCGCGTCCGGTGGGGTTGGCAAGGTTGTCGGTGTGGTGATCGGCGCTTTCATCATGGGGGTGCTCAACAACGGCATGTCGATCATGGGTATTGGCATCGATTACCAGCAGATGATCAAAGGCGCTGTGTTGCTGGCGGCGGTATTCGTAGACGTGTATCAGAAGAGCAAAGGTTGATATGGCAGGCATGACTGGCACCGCAGGGAGGCAACAATGATCAAGCACATTGTGATGTGGAACCTGGAGGGTGAAACGCCTGAGTTGCACAGGCAGGCGTGCCTGTTCCTCAAGGAACGGTTTGAAGGGCTGGCCGGGCTGATACCTGGACTGCTGAAGATTGAGGTCGGCGTGGATTTGAGTCGAATCGACTATGCCTGCGATGTGGTGCTCTACAGCGAGTTTGATTCCCAGGAAGCGCTGGATGCTTATGCCTCCCACCCGGAACATCTGCGGGTGAGGGGCGAGTTGGGGAATACTCGTATTGCGCGGCATCAGGTTGATTACGTGTGCTCGTAAGTCCCGACGACACACCGTGATGCCGCCGACCCTGTAGGAGCTGTCGAGCTTGCGAGGCTGCGATCGGCTGCGCAGCAGTCGTGAAATCAGGCAGCGCGGTGTGTCAGGAAAACCGCGTGCTCAGGGTTTACGACTGCTGCGCAGCCGATCGCAGCCTCGCAAGCTCGACAGCTCCTACAGGGCCGATCAGCTCCTACAGGGCCAGCGGGTATGCGTTTTCCGGCCGGGCTGACGTACAGTGTCGGGCAACGACGTATCGAACAGGAATGACCGATGTCTCAACGCCGCTCGACATGGATTGCGCTGTTGGTTGCCGTCACGTTCTTTATGGAGAACCTCGACGCCACCGTGATTGCTACCGCGTTGCCGGACATGGCCAGGACGTTTGGCGTGGCGGCGGTGGACCTGAACATCGGCATGAGCGCCTACATGCTTGCCGTGGCGGTGTTCATCCCGATCAGCGGCTGGTTGGCGGACCGCTTCGGTTCGCGCCTTGTGTTCAGTTCGGCGATCGTGCTGTTCAGCCTGTCTTCGTTGATGTGTGGCATGAGTGACAGCCTGCAAACCTTTGTCGCCGCGCGGGTGTTGCAGGGCATCAGCGGAGCAATGATGGTCCCGGTAGGGCGCCTGGCGGTGCTGCGTACCACCGAGAAAAAAGACCTGGTGCGGGCGATTTCATTCATCACCTGGCCCGGTCTGGTGGCGCCGGTACTCGGGCCTCCCGTGGGCGGTTTCATCGTCACTCACGCATCCTGGCCGTGGATTTTCTACCTCAACCTGCCTTTGGGCGTGCTGGCGCTGATTGCCGCGCTGGCCTTGATTCCCAAACGTGACGATGCCAGCCCGAGGGCATTCGATTTCAGTGGTTTTCTGCTGGTCGGCATCGCCAGCGCTGCCTTGTTGTATGGCGTGGAGATGCTCGGGCAAAACCGCGCCGATTGGCTGCAAGGGCTGGCGCTGAGCGGTGCCGGTGTGGTGCTCGGTGTGTTTGCCTGGCGCCATATGCGTCGGCATGCGCAACCCTTGTTGGCGTTGGGTGTCACCGGTATTCGCACCTTCAGCGTCTGCCTGTGCGGGGGTTCGATGTTCCGGATCGCGATCAGCACCTTGCCGTTCCTCTTGCCGCTGATGTTTCAACTGGCCTTCGGTCTGTCTGCGTTCGATGCGGGGCTGCTGGTCCTGGCGGTATTTGCCGGCAACCTGGCGATGAAACCGTTTACCACCTGGGTGATGCAGCGTTGGGGATTTCGTCCGGTGCTGATGGTCAACGGCGTCCTGGGTGTACTGGCGATCGCGGCGTGTGCGTTGCTGGACGAGCGCATGAGCCCGGCGCTGATCGTGTTCATCCTCTTCGTCGGCGGCTTGTCACGCTCCATGCAGTTCACCGTGTTCAACACACTAGCGTTTGCCGAAATCCCCAAGGAGCAGATGAGCGACGCGTCCACCTTGTTCAGCATGTTCTTCCAATTGAGCATGGCGATGGGCGTGGCCATCGGCGCGTTGCTGCTGCGCCTGGCGATGAACATCCATGGCACCACAGGGCAGGCCGGGACGGTCGACTTTCAGCTGACGTTCCTGTGTGTGGCGGTGATTGCCGGCCTCGCCTTGCTGGACAACCTGCGCCTGCCGCCGCAGGCGGGGGAATCGGTGTTGCAGCGTTAGCGCACCAATTGCTCCACCAACTCCGGCGTCACGTAGTGCGGCCCGTCGAACAGGTAGAGCGGATAGCCGCCATAGGCCGCCAATTGTGTCTTCAGCTCGGGCGCCGTCGCGGAACGAAATCCGCCACCGAAGTTGGGGCGAAAGGCTTCGACGATGATCCGCACACGGTTTTCCCCCAGACGCTGGCGCAAGGCGTCGGCGTAGGTTCTGGCGACCGGCGCGCTGCGGGCGTAAACACCAACGCCGTCCTGGAAGAACACGCCAATGTCATCCGGCAGCCACTGTTTGAGCCATTCGGCCGTGGCGACGGGGCCGATGTTGGCGCCGTCATACACGCTGATCCACAACGGTCGCGGTAACTTGGCCAGCAGGGCGGGCAGCTCTTTGGCACGGGTCCAGCTCGGGTCGACTTCAGCGGGGAAATACCAGCCGGTGACGTGTAACGGCGTCGGCAGTTTGGCGATGCGTTCCGAGACCGCCGCCAGTTGCTCGATGTTGTCCCGCGAGCGGTTTTCGCTGAAGTAACCCGCCAGCCCAAGGATGACATCCTGCGCCCACGGCGCCTTGGCGATGCGCGCCCAATCGGGCAGCACCGGCACACCGGGCAGGCCTGTCCCGGGAATGAACGCCTGATCGTCGACGACCGTCCACTGCACCAGCAACTCACGGGCGCCGAGTTTTTCCCAGTGCCCGTTGATGCCAACGGTCTGGTTGTCCGGCTGCCAGACGATGCCGACGATGTCCGGTTCGACAGCCTGGGTGCGCGTCACGTAGAGCAGGCCGGTCGCTGCGGCGAGCGTGACGGCCAACAGCAGCGCTACAACAGCCCCGCGACTGACGGTGTGGTTGAAGACGTTCACGGCAGTGCCTTTTTGATGCGTTGATGCCACTGGCTCAGCGAGGTGACGCCTTTTGCGTTCCAATTGGCCGCCGCGTCAGGGCCGAGGTGGAACTGGCCCTCATTGAATTGCCAGACGATCACTTGCGGCTTGTGCTGGGCAAAATCTGCAGACTCCAGGTATTGCAGCAGCGTCGCCCACGGCCCGACGTCGCCGGGATTCCAGGTCAGTGCAACGGGACGGTCCAAGGCATTCGACAGCTTCTGCGTAAAGCCAAGGTAAGGCTGGACAAAGCTGTTGCCGATCACCTGGACCGGCGCCGGCGCATCATCGATCAGCAAGTCTTTCTCGGCTTGATGGCGAACGGTGTAGATGTCTCGACCAATCGCCTTGCGCTTGATCGCCGGGAGGAAATTGCTCGCCAGGTCGCCGAACGCGCGTCGGTCGAACCACTGGCCCAGCGCCGCGCCACCGCCGGGTTCACCTTGCAGGCGGTAGCTCGTGTTGATGAGCTGCGCCGTGGCGTCGGCAGTGTTTTCCGCGCTCCACGCCGTCCAGTGATAGTCGGCGCGGTAAAACGCGGTCTGGTTGCCTTGCTCGGTCCGTTGCAGGATCGGCTTGATGTTCAGCGTGCCGAGGCCTGCCTGGGTCAGATCGTTTTGCAGGTGGTCATAGCGCTGTATCACAGCCGGGCTCAAGGGCTGATCGGCGGGCAGGCGCTGGGTGTAAAACGGCGCTTTCATCGGCACCACCAGCACGATCAACCCGATGTGTTGGTGTTCAAGTGCCTGCTGGATCTGTTTGATCAGGGCAATGTTGCGAGCCGTGCCGGGATTATCGACCTTGCTCACGCTTTCCCAGGCCGGGAATAACCAGCCGCCGTCGCCGGTGATCACCGCCGAAGCTGCCTGGACGCCAGTGCCGGGCAGGCTCGCCAGCAGTCCGGCGATCATCGCGGGCACTGACCATCGACGGAAAAAGCGTTCGGGTTTGCAGTGACGGTTCATGGTGCGGTCTCGTCCACCAGGCCAATCAGGCGCGGCGCCTTGCGCGAGCCGATCAGGAACAGGCTGTAACGATCGCCGGCCTTGAAGGGGGCCAGCTTCAACGGCAGGCTGGAGGTCTCATTGCAGCTGGCAACCAGCGTCGCCTGCACCGGGTTGATCGTGCGTTGGGCTTGTCCGTTGAACGGCACCTGGCTGAAGACCGCGGCGCCATTGGCCAATTTAATGTCGGCCGATTCGCAACCGCTGCCCAGGTTGTACACGTTGAGCTCGGCGCGCAGGTCTTTGCCGCGTTGTGGCGGGTCGATGACCAGGCGGGGGGCGCGTGCCGGGTCGCTGTCGAGAATCAGCGTGACCCACGTGCTTTTTGGCGCGGTGAGACCGGTTATCTCGCGACCATTGACGGTCACGTGCAGCGGCTGTCGCGAATCCACCACCTGAAAGGGACTGGCCACTGTCGCTTGGGCGGAAAGGGCAAAGGTCGCGCCTTGGTCGATGCGAACCTGCGCGGCGGTGTTGCCGGGATTGACCACCCGCACCCAGGCCGAGCCTTCGGGCAATTTCGGCGGGTACAGTTGGGCGATTTCAGGGGCGGCGTGCGCCGCCCACGTCGGGACCAGGGCAAGACCCAGGCAGCAAAAAACTCGAACGTTCATGCAAATCCTCAATAGGAGTAGGTCAGGCGGCCGAACACGCCTTGAGCGCGATCATCGCCCAGCACCTTCACGCGGTACTGCAGGGAAAAATCCACGTAGGAGCGGGGCGCGTTGTAGGCATCCTCGCGGAACCAGTAGCGGACGTTGTTACCGACACCCACGCCACCGGCCTTGCCGGATGAAGAGTCGGTGTTGCCATCGGCATCGGTCCCGCTGTTCATTTTCGAGTCGTAGTCGAACGCGGCCACCACATGCGGGAAACTCACCCAGCGCGAGCCGGCGCCACCGATGGCGTAGCTGCGGCCCACCTGCCATTCGCTGTTGAAATAGTCCCGCGAGTCGTTGATGTAGTGCCCGGCTTCGGCGAACAGCTGCGAGGTCCACCAGCTGGCCGCATCGACCCGCAGGTCGGTGCCGACGCTCGCGCCATAACCCAGACGTACCAGCCAATCACCGTCGACGTCCGACGATCCCAAGGGGAATGTGCGCTCGACCGCTGCCATCACGTTCAGCGAGGTGAACGGTTTGACCCGAACGCCGACCGCGCCTTGCAGCGCATCGAAACCGGTATCTGAATCGCCGTTCTTGCTCCACAGCGTGTCAGTCACGCGTCCGTAGAGTTCGACAAAGCGGGCGTTGCGATAACCCAAGGGACGCCAGGACAGTTCGGTGCTGTTTTGCAAACTGTCATTGCTGGTGCTGCCACCGCTGGGGGCTGAACTCAGGCCACTGCTGGAATTGTTGCCGCGATAACTGGTGGTGCTGGTCAAGCCCCAGGTGCGCGAGACATCCGCCACCGCACGACGGGTGTCGAACAGCTGCTGCGCGGGCATGTCCAGCTCGCCGGCGTTCTGGGCGTCAATAACACGCTTGAAATAGCTGACCGCTTGCTCGTCGTCATTGACCCGCATCGCGTTATACGCCGCGTCCTGCGTCGCCGTCGGCGTGAGCCGGGTTTCGGCATCGGCTTTGCGGAACGACGTATGGGCGCCTTCATCATCACCCGCCTGGACCGACAGATAGGCCATTTGCAGGTCACTCATCGATTCCAGTTCGCCGGTGTCCCGCGCTTGCTGCAAGCGCTCGCGCGCCGTTCGGCGCTGACCGATGGCCGCGTACAGGCTGGCCTCCTCGTAAGCGGGCAGGCTGCCCAGTGCCAGGGCCTGGGTGAAGTCCTTGCGAGCCCCGGCGTCGTCACCCGTTTGCTGGCGCAGACGACCGCGCTGGGCCAACAGCCGCGCGTCATCGCCATTGATCTTGAGGCCGTCGCTGGCGGCCGCAATGGCTTCGGGCAGACGTTTCTGCTCACTCAGGGCGCTGACCAACAGACGTCGGTACGCCGGATTTTGCGGCGCGCGGTCAATGGCTACCTGCGCCAGGGCAACGGCGGTCTCGGCGTCCTTGCGGGCCAAGGCCGCGTAGGCCTGGGTGGCCGTGTCGGTGCCGGCATCGCGCAGGTTGCCCGGCCAGATATCGCAGACCAGGCCGAAGGCGCTTTCCTGACAGTTCAAGGCGGGGGCCGGAAACAGGGCGACAGTGTTGAAGCCGTTGTTTTTCTGCCGCAACGCCATTTGCGCGGCAGTGCGTCGGCGAGCCACTTCGCCGCTGTCATCGTCGGCCAGCGGCTGCAAATGATCGAGCGCCTGTTGCGGTTCACCGTGGGCCAGTGCGGCGCCGGCGGCGAAAAACCGAATGTCGCGGGTTTCCGCTTCCAGCAGGCCATCGATGGCCAGTGCGTGATTCAAATCAGCCTGGGCCAACCGGGTCTTGCCCTGGCGATCGAGGGCATAGCTGCGCAAAATCCACGGTGCGATCTCCCCATCGTCCTGTGCCAGTGCGGCAGACGCGGCCTGTTCGGCGGCGGGGTAATCCTTGCCAGCCAGCAACGCACTGATCAGCAATTGCTGATTGGCACTGATCTCGGGCGCCCAGGCGACGGCTTTCCTGGACTGGTCAACGGCCAGGGTGACATTGCCTTGCTCCAGGGCGTGATAACCCTCGACCGCCAGCGGCGCCGCCAGTTGCCGACGAATCGCTTCGCGACGCATCAGCAAGGTATCGTCATCCGGGAAGATGGCGAGTGCCTGGGTGGTGGCCTGATCAGCGGCTTGCAGCTGTTGTTGACGCTGCAAGGACTCGATCAGCAGCAGTCGATAATCCATGCGTTTTGGCGCCTGGGCGATCGCCTTGCGTGCCGCCTGGGCGGCCGCGCCGAAGTCATCACGATCATAGGCCTTGAATGCCTGGGCCGCGGCGCCGAAGCCTGGGGCCTGGCGTGACTGCGGGTAGCGCTTGGGATGATCACGCAGGTCCTTGTCGCGCTGCGCCAGGGTAATCAACGTGTTCAAACGGGTGATATCGGCCCGCTGCCGCAACGCTTCGCGGGCCTTGGCGATGGCCAGGTCGTAATCTTTGCGTTCGTAAGCGCTGTAGGCCTCGTTGGCCGTGACATAGGCCGGGCCGGTCAACGGCAATGGCAGCGTCTGGGCATGCGCAACGACGGGTAACAGGCTCAGTCCCGTGGCCATGAGGGTCAGGAAGGGACGGTTCATGCCGGAAGCTCCGCAGGGTAGTGGCTGTGCTGACGTGCTACGGCCTTTTCGATGGTGGCGCGGGGCAGCACGCCGCTGTCGACCAGGTAGTCGCCGATGCGGCCGTGATGCTGTGGGCGGTACTGCAACATGGCGCGACTGAACACGTCGCGATCCAGCAGGCCCATTTCGATCAACAGGTCGCCCAGCAGCGGCGCTCGCGCATCCGGCACCGATTGGCCTTCACGCACGTTCAGTTGACGCAATTGCGCGACGATTTCGCTTTCACGGGCAATCAACTGCACCGGTTCGCTGCCCAGTTCATCGCTGATCTGTTGCAGGCCTTCAGCCGTCAGCGGGCTGGCCACCGCGACTTGCGCCCGGCCGTCGGCATTCAAGCCGAGCGGCACCACACGCCAGCGCAGGGCGAATTCATCGTCCAGGGTCTGGGTGGATTCCTCGGCCATGGCCGCCACATCGAACACACGCGGCAAGTCGTTCTGGAAAGCGATGGCTTCCGCCAGCGTCTCGTCGTCCAGCCAGCCGTTACTGAGCAATATCCGCCCCAACGGCATGTGCCGGGTTTTCTGTTCGGCGAGGGCGCTTTGCAGGTCGGCGTCGTTGATCGCCTGCCAGGACAGCAACACGCTACCCAACTTGCGCGGTGCCGCCGCGACGAGGTCGGTGGACGGGAAGTCGTGCATGGTCTTGTCCCACACCAGCTTGCGGTTCAGCACCTTGCCGACGAGGAACATGCGCCAGGCCCGTGAGGCGGCCATGAAGTTGACGAAGTTGCCCACGACCATCCGCGGAATGGACAGCAAACCATGCTGCCAGCCGTACAGCACGGTGGTGAAATAGCAGCGGTGCGCGATACGCCAGGCCAGCGCGATTCCGTTGGCCACCAACAAGTAGCTGATCACGCCGCCGGTTTCAAACGGCGTCGGGAAACTCACGTCCCACAGGCCACTCTGGCGCAGGATAATCAAGCCCACCAACTGCAGCAGAATCACGTAGGCGAGGATGCTGATGAACGCCGTCACGATACCTTTGCGGTCACGGAACAGCAGGTATCGGTTGGCCAGCGAGCCGCTCCAGCCCATTTGCTCCCAGCCTTGCAAGCCGATGCCGAGTGTCCAGCGGGCTTTCTGGCGGAATGCGGTGCGGAAGGTGTCGGGAAAGAATTCACGTACGCACAACGGCATCTGCAGGGTCGATTCGTAAGGCTTGCGAAACCATGATTTGCGCAACACGCGAAACTGCACCGGGAAACGCACGAAGATCGCGTTCATGCCGACCTTGGCCAGGCGTGCGCCGACGTCGTAGTCCTCGGTGAGACTGTCAGTGTTGAACGGCTGGTTCTGGGTTTCCCCGGCCAGCACTCGCAGGGCACGATGGGAGAAACAGGTGCCGACCCCGGCCGACGGCACCGTGTCGGTCATGCTTTCACGCACCACCAGATCCTTGCCGTGCCATTCGGCGAATTCGTCCATGTACGTACCGGCGACCCATTCGTACCAGTTGCGCTCCAGCGAAACCACGGGCAACTGGATCATGTCCTTGCGCGGCAGCAAGTAGTTGAACAGGCGCAATTCCAGCGGGTGCAGCACGTCCTCGCTGTCGTGCAAGACGACACCGGCGAAGGTCATGCCGTGGGTTTTTTCGTGCAGGAAGATGGCCTGGATCACCCAGTTCAGGCAGTCGGCTTTGCAGGTCGGCCCGGCATGCGGGACTTCCACGCGATGCAGCTGCTTGTAACGGCGACGCATGCGTTCCACTTCATCGATGGTGCGCTGGTCGTTGATGTAGGTACCGACGAAAACCACATAGTTCTGGTAATCCAGGGTCGACACCATGTTTTCGATCATCGGGGCGATGACGTCATATTCCAGCCAGGCCGGGACCATGATTGCCAGTGGCTGTTCATCCCGGGCCAGCAATTGCTCGGCGGTCAGCGGCCGGTAGCGGCGATCCGCAGTGAACTTGCGAAACAGCCGGCGAGACCAGTACCACAAGTCAATAAACAGGTCGTCCAGGCTGGAGATCAGAATCAGCACCGCAACCACAATGGTCGAGATCTCCAGGAAGCTGTAGTAGTGGGCCAGCCAATAGGGCCAATAAAGCGACGTCATCGAAGGGTTCCGTTACTGGCGATTGCGACGGGCGTTACGGCCAGCCAGCATCAGGATGAGGACCAACAGAATGCCACCCGGAATCAGCCACAACAGCGACGGCGTGCGCCAGGCGTCCAGGCCCTTGGGTTCTTCGTTGTCGATCAGTTGGCTGCCACTCGGATCCTTGGCATCGAAGGTGGACAGCGTGCCGTTGTCACCGAGGATGGCCACGTCGCCGCGGGTCAGCAGAATCTGCTTGGCGAAGCGCGGCGCATTGTTGCCCAGGGCGCGATAGACCAGGCCGTGCTGGCCGCCGGCATCCACCACTTGCAGCGAGGCCAGATGGTTGAGGGGATGCACGTCCAGCAGCACTTGATCCTTGTGATTGATACGCAAGCGACCCTGCTCGTCGACCTGCACCGATTCCTTGCTGTCCTTGATCGGCAGCTCGAACGCCAGGAAGGCTTTGTCCGGCGTCGCCGACATTTTCGGATCGGCACTGACACTCAAATGCGCACGCAGCGGTGAAACGCCGGCGCCGTCAGCGACCGAAATCACCTGCGGCAAGCTGCTCGCCGGATGCTCGAGGTAGGCCTGTGGCACGAGGATTTGCGTGTCCATGGCAAAGCGCGCGGCCATGCCGGAGAAGTCATCATCCAGCGCGGTTTTTTCCAGCACGATGTGGCTGGTCGGGAGCACCGAGACCGGGAAGGCCTGCGGTGTTTCCAGGCAACGATCGCTGACGGGCTGACGCTGGAAAGAGACGCGCAGCACGTTTTTCGAACCCAGGGCGTAACGCGGGATTCGCGCTTCGATGCGTTGCTTCTCACCGTCGGCCACCAACTGTTGCGCGCCGATCAGGTAATCGTTGAGAAACAGCGAGGCCACCGGCGCGGTATCCGAAGCGCCGGGGGCGGCAGACAGATCGATCACGGCCTTCACCGGCAAGCGCCCGTCGTAGGCGACGCTGCCCAGCGGGAACGAGGTGCTCCAGTCGGACTTGGCCAGCACGTCGAGGGTGCCGGGGTTGCCGCCCAAACGCGACAAGGCCACACGGCCGTCGGCGCTCAAGGGCATCTGTGCTTCGCTGATCGTCAATTGACGGCTGCGTGCCAGGGTGTTCCAGGCCGAACTGAACAAGGCCAGCGCCTTACCGGTCGCCTGTGGCGCGATCATCAGCACCGGGCGTGTGCCGAGCAATGCCAGGCGCACATTGTCAGTGCCGGCGGCGGCCAGGCCGGCATTGATATGCCGTTCACGCCATTGCGTGAAGGCGCTGGCTGCCGTGGCGTCAAGGCCTTGAATCTGGCTCTGCAGCGCGTCCAGGGATTGATTGACGGCATTGAGCAGTTGCGGATCGTTGATGGCCAGGTCCGCTTGAACGTTCGGCGTCTGTCCCAACATCAACAGCGCACCGATTTCCGCCGGGTTCGCCAGCACGTGCGGGCCTTTGACGTTGAGGCTGGCGAAGGCTGGAATCATTTGCAGTTCAGCCGGAATGCGCAGACCGCTCAGGTCAACGCTGTCTTGTACGGCGGGGAAGGGCAGGATGCGGCTGTGCTTGCCAATCCGCTCCAGCGCGACACCCAGGCGCCAGGCGGCGTCGTAGCTTTCGGCGGACAAGGTGCCCGGCGCGACCATGATGCCCGGCTTGCCGGGTAATGCCGTCCAGGCAGCACCGACGTCCTGCAACTGGTTGGCGTCGTAGCTGTAAGTGAGGCGGGTGTCCGGTTCGATGCGCAATACGTTGCCGATGGCGCGTTCGTCTTCGCACAGCACACGGGACACGATGGAGGACCAGGCAACGCCGAGGCGCAACGAGCCGTTTTCTCGCGCTTTCTTATCCACGCCGAGCGTGGCGCTGGCGTCGCCCTGGGCTTCGCTAAGCCCTTCTGCACGCACCGGATAACCGTCCAGCGACAGCAGCAGCGTGTTGCGGCCACCTTCGCCATTCAGGTAGCTGGCGTCGAAATTCAGGGTAGCGTCCGTCAGCGGCACACCCGCCGGCACGGGCAGGTACAGTTCGCGTCGGGCATCGGTGGAACCGAGGATGATCGGGGCGTCGATCCCCAGATCGCTCAAGCGGATTTCACGCTCCTGGCGCGTATCGGCGTTGAGCCGGTTGATCGCCTGGGTGAGCGGGCTGTCCGCGGCCAGGGCAAAGGTCGGCATGAGCGCGAGCAGGCTCACGCCACAGGCAAGGGCGCTGAGCGCACCCGTATGGATGGCAACGGAAGACTTCATTCAGGCAGATCTCGAGCTGATAAGGGGAGGAGCGGTTCAGGTGAAAGCCGGGTGATTTTTTTCGGGCACACGCGCCCCTGACGGTTGGTGCAGGAACTTGGGTAATGGCACCGGTGTCACGACAAAATCATCGACCGGACGCCCCATCAGGGCATCGACGATGCGGGCACTGGCCTTGCCGTCGCCATAAGGGTTGGCCGCCTGGGAGCAACGACGCCACAGCAGCTCGTCATCGAACAGCGCGTTGACGCCGGCGATGATCGAGTCCGGCGACGTGCCGACCAGGCGCACAGTGCCCGCAGCGACCGCTTCGGGGCGCTCGGTCACGTCACGCATGACGAGCACGGGTTTGCCCAGGGACGGTGCTTCTTCCTGTACACCTCCGGAGTCGGTGAGGATCACATGCGCCCGTTGCATCAGGCGCACGAATGCCAGGTAGTCCAGTGGCTTGATCAGGTGCACGTTGGGCAGGTCGCCCAAGTGCTCGGTGACCGGGCCCATGACATTCGGGTTCAAGTGCACCGGATAGACGATCTGGATATCAGCCCGTCGAGCCAAGTGGCTCAGCGCCTTGCAGATATCAAGGAAGCCTTCGCCGAAGTTTTCCCGACGGTGCCCGGTCACCAGCAGCACCTTGCGGCCGGGTTGCAGGAACAGGAATTGCTCGTCCAGGCTTGCACGCAACCCGGCGTCCTGCTCGATGCGTCGCGCCGTTATCTGCAACGCGTCGATCACCGTATTGCCGGTCACGAAGGACCGACCTTGAAGGCGCTCGTCGAGCAGGTTGTTGCGCGATTCGTGGGTCGGCGCAAAGAGCATGTCCGCGCCCAGATCGATGCAGCGTCGGTTCATTTCTTCCGGCCACGGACTGTAGATATCACCGGTTCGCAACCCGGCTTCGACATGGCCGACCGGGATCCGTCGGTGAAACGCCGCCATCGCGGCGACCATCGCCGAGGTCGTGTCGCCATGCACCAGCACCCGGTCCGGCCGGGTCTGTTCCAGCACCGGATCAATCGCCGCGTAAAGCGCCGCCGTCAGCGAGTTGAGCGTCTGGTGGGGCGTCATGACGTCGAGGGTGAAATCAGCCTTGAGGTCGAACAGATCCAGCACCTGGTTAAGCATGCTTTGATGTTGGCCGGTGACGCATATCAGCGAATGAATGCCGGGTTCCGCCGCGAGGGCCTTGACCAAAGGGGCCATCTTGATGGCTTCCGGGCGGGTACCGAAGATCGAAAGGATTTTCATCCTTGAATGAGGGTGAACGATGATGTCTTCCTTGCGCAGTCAGTGCGCAGCACAACAGCGGATCAAGTTTTATTGAAACTTGAACTCGCTAGCGTTAGTTGGAGTTAGTAGAAACCGGGTAATCAGAGAGAGCAGGCAGTCACTTGTGTCGGGTGGTGCGTCATCTGGAGCCCGCATCCGGCCGGGATTATTAGCATCGAATGCGCTTATTTCAAAGGGCTATATGCGTTTTTTATTTAAGTGAATAAGTTTGAAACTTTTGTATTTGGCGCGGGTCTTTTCTAGTTTTTCGAGATTTTCTGAAGGGTTGTTATAAACGTTATTTAAGTGGCTAAAGTCGTGATTTTATTGTTATTTTTATTTTATTGTCCGTTTGTCGGGGCGTCGGAATTATTGGCTGTTTATCTGGGTCGCGCTGTATTGCTTTAATGGCGCCAGTTTGCCGGAATTATCACCGCTGTACCAGTCACTTAAATGGCGCCTTTATATTGTCGTTATCAAGTAAGAAGTTATTTTGAAGGCGAGTAAAATCGAAAAACTAACATTCGGTTGGCCGTTGACTGTTGCCGATCTGGTTTTGCCAGTGCATCGCTCATCATTTCGTTGGAACTCCCATAATCCTGCTCCGTCATCTGGAATGAGGGGGGCTACGGGCATTTCGTGGCGAACCCGATAACGCTTTTTTATCCAGAGGGCGAGGGCAGTCATGAATACTTCAGACACCAGAACGGACGGTCACACTGACCAGAACGGCTCCGGAAGACCGGAGCAGGATTTTCAACATTTGAAGGAGAACGTAACAGAGACGCTTGGCAGTGCGAGACAGCAGGCCGACGCCCAGTTTGGGCAATACCGCGACACCGCAGCAGACCAGATCGAGGCGCTGGCGCAGGGGGCGAAATCCTTCGTTTCCGAGATTGAAGCCAAAGACACGCTGGGTATGTCCGACTACCTGTCAGACATGGCGGAGTCCATGAGCGGCCTGGCGGGCAACCTGCGTGGAAAGAGTGCCGAGCAGCTACTGCACGATGCGGCGAACCTGGCGCGCAACAACCCTGCGCTTTTCATTGCCGGCAGTGTGGCGCTGGGTTTTGGCCTGTCGCGATTCCTGAAAGCCGGCAGCGCCCCCGCGGCGACTTTCCCCGATGCCGGCGACACGGCAGCAGGCCACTCAATGCCGCCGTCAGGCGGTTATGGCGCCCAACGCCCTTATGAAACGTCCGTTGCACCGCGCACCGATTCAGGCGCCGGTCTGGCCACGGGCATCACGCCGGCATCGCCGAATGAACACGACCATCCTTCGGACTTCGCAACGACCTCCACACCCGGCTCGGCAGCCTTCAAAGGAGAACTGTGATGAACAGAGAAGATTCAGATTTCCCCGGCACCAGACCGGTGTCCGCCACTGAACATGACGCGTCAGTGGTCGGCTTGTTACGCCAGTTATCGCGTGAAGTGCCCGCGCTGTTCACCAAGGAACTGGCCTTGGCCAAAGCCGAGCTTCAAGCCAGCCTTACGACGCTCAAGGCCGGCCTTGCCGCGGTTGCGGGCGGTGCGATTGTGCTGCTGGCAGGCTTCATCATCTTGTTGATGTCGGCCGTCTACGGACTGAGCATGGTGATGGCGCCCTGGTTGGCGGCGCTGATTGTGGGTGTCGTGGTGATGATCATCGGGTTCGCCATGTTGCAGTCAGGAAAAAAACAATTCGAGCCGTCCAACTTCAAGCCGGATCGCACACTGGACGCTTTGAATAAAGACCAGGAAGCCCTGCGGAGGAAAGTCTCATGAACCGTGAATTTGAACTTGAATCGCAAAAAAGTCCTGAAACCATCGATCGTGAAATCGATGCGCAGCGGGCCAGCATTGGCAACATCGTTGATGCGCTGGAAAGCAAATTCACCCCGGGTCAGATGTTCGATCAGGCGCTGGGCATGATGCAGAGCAATGGCACGCTGTTCCTGAGCAATCTGGGCACCAGCGTGCGTAACAACCCTGTGCCTGCAGTACTGACATCGGTCGGGTTGCTGTGGCTGATGATGAGTCAGAACCGTCCACCGACCCCACGCCCGGTTTATTCAACAAGCCCCGATCAGGACAGGGTTGGCGAATGGGCCGAGGGCCTGGCGGATGGCATCGACAGTGCGCGTGAGCATTTGCACCACACCACTGATTCGCTCAAGGAGGGTTACCTGGCCGTCAAAGGCAAGGCTGCCAACCTGACGGATAACCTGGGCGCCGCCACCGAAAACATCAGCCACGCAGTGCATGACGCCAGTGACCGGTTAGTGCGCAGCACCCACGTGATGACTGACCAATTCAGCCATTTGCTCAAGGAACAACCCTTGATGGTTGCCGCTGCGGGCATCGCCCTGGGCGCCATGCTGGGGGCGGCATTGCCATCGACGGCGACCGAGCAACGGTACCTTGGCAAGACCAGCGCGGGCCTGACCGACAAGGTCAAGCAACAGGCACGGGAGGGTTTTGAGGCGGTGCGCGATACGGTGACAAAGACCACCGATCATTCGGACATGGACGTCAAACCGGAGGGCGAGCGTCGACCCGCCGCCGATTCGCCAGCCGATTTATCACATGGCTTAGGTACTTCGTAAAAGCCTGAATGAAAGACGGGAGGTCAGCCTTGACCTCCCGTTTTTTTATCCGTCGTTTTCACGCTCATCGCAGTGACAGCGGTTGAGATCACAGGCAAAAAAAAGTTTGAATCGATTGGTCGACGACCGACGACTGGTGGTAAATCCCCACCATTAACGCCACTCAATGCCGCCCGTCGCGAGCGACCGATCTTTATCAAATTTTCCCGGACGCATCAGCTTCAGATGTCTGTGGGCGGCGCATTCGGCCAAACGTCGAATGAGTGACACCGTCTTTTTTAGGCCTGAGGAGATTCGTCATGTTCTTACATAACAAACGACTTCAATACACCGTGCGTGTCGCTCAACCCAACCCGGGGTTGGCGAACCTTTTACTTGAGCAATTCGGCGGAGCACAGGGCGAGCTGGCAGCGGCGTCCAGGTACTTCACTCAAGCATTGGCTGAAGATGATCCGGGAAGAAAAGACCTGCTGATGGACATTGCAACCGAGGAGCTCAGCCACCTTGAGATCGTCGGTTCGATCATTGTGATGCTCAACAAGGGCGCCAAGGGCCGCATGGCCGAAGGCGTGGAAGAAGAAGGCGAACTGTATCGCGCGATCAATGGCGCCGGTAACGACTCGCACATCACCAGTCTGCTCTACGGGGCGGGTGCGCCACTGACCAACTCCGCTGGCGTGCCGTGGTCAGCCGCCTATGTCGACACCATTGGCGAGCCGACGGCCGATATGCGGTCCAACATTGCCGCCGAGGCACGCGCCAAGATTGTTTATGAGCGGCTGATGAACATCACCGACGATCCAGGGGTGAAAGAGGCGCTGGGATTTCTCATGACCCGGGAAATCGCTCACCAATTGTCGTTTGAAAAAGCCTTGCACTCGATCCAGCCGAACTTCCCCCAAGGCAAGTTGCCCGGCATGCCTGAGTTCACCAACGTCTACTTCAACTTGTCCCAGGGCGAAGGAAGCACCCGCGGTCCATGGAACGAGGGTGAGGAGTGGGAGTACGTGGAAGAGCCGATGCCCGCCGTCGATGGCGGGGACGGCAGCGCCAGCGTTCAGCTGAGTGAGGAGGAGGAAGGCCTGCTGCTGGACATGAAAGTACGAACGATGTCTGACCCGGACAGCGATCCCATCACCGGCGCAGATCTGGGGGCCGGTATGCAGGAAAGAGCCAATGCCTGACGGGATCACCGCACGCTGCTCAGGCGTGCGGCTCCTTTATTTTTTCCACGTGTTGAGGTGAGCCTGATGATCTCTAAAACAAGCATTTCTTCTGCGCAGTCGGTGGAGGGCTTTTCGCGTCTGTTCAGTGCCACCGCGATGGCCTTCGAGCGAGACGCTTCACGGCTGTCCAGACAAATTCACACGCTGGCCCCACGAGCCACGCATAAGCGCTCCAATGGAAAATAGGTGTTCTCATGTCGGAGCATTCTTCACCGGTCAAAACGCCCTGGCACGCCTGGTTTGACATCGGCAAGAGCGGCAGCTGGCTGAGCCTGTTTTTCTGGTCAACCGTTGTGGGTGTCTGCGTTCTTTTGCTGATCAGTGGCTACAGCGCCTTCACCGGGGCCAACCGGGTCAACCTGCAGTATGCGTTCCTCGGTGGCCTCTCGGGGTTTGGCGCGACCGCGCTCGGTGCGGTGGTGGCGGTGGTGTTGCGCGACATCGCCGCCCGGACCCAGGACATCATGCTGGGCTTCGCCGCCGGCATGATGCTCGCCGCCAGCTCCTTTTCGCTGATCCTTCCCGGCATTGCGGCGGCGCAGTCGATTTGCGGCAACAAGCTACTGGCGGCGTGCGTCGTGGTCCTGGGGTTGGTGTTGGGCGTGGCACTGATGATTGGGCTGGATCGCTTTATCCCCCATGAGCACCAGAAGAGTGGACGCAAAGGCCCGGATGTCCAGCGCATCAATCGAGTCTGGCTGTTCGTTCTGGCGATCACACTGCATAACTTGCCCGAGGGCATGGCCATCGGCGTCAGCTTTGCCACTGGCGATATGCAGGTGGGTTTGCCGCTGACCACGGCCATCGCTATCCAGGACATCCCCGAAGGACTGGCCATCGCGCTGGCGCTGCGCGTGACCGGCATCTCGACCCTGCGAGCAGCGTTGATTGCCGTCGGATCAGGGCTGATGGAGCCGTTAGGCGCTGTCATCGGCCTCGGTCTATCCACCAGTTTCGCCCTGGGTTACCCCGTTGCGTTAGGCCTCGCCGCCGGCGCAATGATTTTTGTCGTTTCCCATGAAGTCATTCCCGAAACCCATCGTAATGGCCACGAAACGCCCGCCACGTTGGGCCTGATGCTGGGCTTCGGGGTCATGATGTTTCTCGATACCGCGTTGGGCTGAACACCAGCTTCGCATTGACCGTCCATGAAGACTAAACCTCCGTCCAGTCCAGCATTGCAGACTCGCGCCATTTCACTTCCGTGACTCCGTACCTCTCCGCTTGAGGTTTGGAGACGACTTTGAGCGGCGGCTTCCCCGGTTTTGGAATAGGCGCTAATCCGGCATCACAACTCGCCCAGTGCCAGGCATCTGCATTGCTCATCGCCTTGGCCCGGATGATGAAAGACTTCGGCTCGCCATGAAGTTTGTACTCGATGACGAAGAGATCAGTGCGGTTCATGAGTCCCCCTCCTTTTGCTCATAGACAAAGGAGTGAGCGCGTCAAAAAAAATTCAAAGTGTTTAAACGACGCTTTGAAGCGTTTGAATCGGGTGTTTTTTTCCTTCGGATTGGCACCTCTTGTCGGCGCTTGTGAACCTGCATCGAATCCTGTTGACCCAGCAGAAATAGCTCAGGGATTGCATTGCTATGAATTCGATAAACAGGCCATTAAGGTTCGGCATTGAAGAGGAATACTTCATCACTGATCTGGACACTCGACGCATGTCCGAGCAGCCTCCTGGCGCGTCGATTGAAGCGTGCAAGCAGGTGATGGGCGAGTGTTTCGCTGAAGAGATGTTCCAGGGGCAGATCGAAGTGGCTTCCCCGATCTTCACCAGCCTTGCGCAGGCCGAGGAGTACCTTGTCACGGCTCGCAAAAGACTGCGCTGCGCACTGGAATCTTTTGGCCTGGGGCTGCTCTGTGCCGGGAGCCATCCGTTGGCCGACTGGCGTACGCAACGGGCCACAGAGCAGGATCATTTTCTTCAACTGTTTGAAGACTACCAGTGCGTGGCTCGGCGCAGCCTGTTATCCGGTTTGCACGTGCATGTTGAAATCGCCGGGCACCTGGACCGTATTCAGGTGATGAACGAAGTCTTGCCATGGACGCCATTGCTGCTGGCACTCAGCAGCTCCTCACCCTTCTGGGACGGCGCCGACAGCGGCTTTATGAGCTACCGGCAGACGGTGTGTGACGAGTGGCCGAGGATGGGCATTCCGGAGTTCTTCAAGGACGAAGCGGCCTATGCCGCCTACGTCGCTTTGTTGATCCGTACCGGTACGATCAAACAGGCCAGCGAATGCTGGTGGGGCGTTCGGCCTGCCGCTCGGTATCCGACCCTGGAATTACGCATGACGGACGCTTGCCCACGCGTGGACGACGCATTGTGCATGGCCTCGTTGTTTCGATTGCTGGTCGCCTACGCCATGGAGCAACCCCGGCCGGGATCGGCCTATTCGCAAGCGTCCCAATGGATACTCAAGGAAAATCGCTGGCGGGCCAAACGATATGGCATCCATGCCTCTTTCATCGTTGAAGGTTACGACCGACCATTCTCTGCCGAGCAGTGGCTGTTCCTGGCGCAGCAGATGCTGGGCGCAACCGCGCAGAAACTGTGCGTAGAAAACGTCTTTTCCCACGCTCGCCAAATACTCCGGGACGGAACCAGTGCAGAGCGGCAGAGGCACGCCTACGGACGAGCCCTGCGCGGCGGAGCGGAGGTGCCTGCGGCTCTGACGCAAGTCGTGGACCAATTGTTGATGGAAACGGCGCAAGAGCCGTCTGATTCAGCAGCAACCGCGCCCTTGCTCATCCACCGCTGACTTTCCAGTGTTTGACGTCATCGGCGAAGACCATTTGCTGCATCTCATGAGCGATGCCATAGGCCAGGGATTCGTGGGCGGCGATGACTTTCTCTTCCGCTGACAGGCAATGGAAAATATCCAGTTTGGTTTCTGCCTCAGCGGTCTCGAGGGTGAAAATCTGTACATAGCGCGCGAGGTCGTTGTCGAGGCTCGACAGGTACTCGCGCAAGCGTTGATGGTCGACCGATTTTTGACTGAAATACCAGTTCATCGGGTGAATCAAAAAGCGCGCGTGAGGCGAGGTGATGCGCCGGCTTGCGGCCAAAAACATGATGATGCCCATTGACTCGATGTTGCCCGCATTGATCGCGCACAGCGGCACCGGCAATGACTTCAGGAAGGTGTAGAGCGTAAAGCCGAAATTGGTGCTGCCACCACACGTCGACAGATTCAACAGCAACGACGTAGCGCCTTGATCGATGGCTTCAAGACAACAATCCCTGAAACGCTCGGTCGTGCCCTGATCGATCTGGCAGTGAAAATGGACGATGTGTTCGGTCATCGACTGACCTCCCATTGCACGATGCACGCTGGATTCAAGCGCCTTTATAGCCTAGTGAAAATCTGAACTCTTTTGAAAAATAATCCAATCGCAGGGTGATCGGCGGTGCCCCGGCCGTCAGTCGCTCAGCGCAGATTTTCCGGGAACTATCTGGCCTATTCCGCCCGTCTTGAGAGGCGCAATTCCGTTCAAACTTTCGATTTTTCATGACCTCGTAATTGTAGGCGAGCAACGCGCTCGTCCCTGAGAAAGAACGAGGTGAACAAAAATGGCTAACACCGGAAACAACAACCCCGGAGGCTTTGACAAAGACCGGGACAAGGCCTCGCAAGCCGGCAAGAAAGGCGGGGAGGCATCAGGCGGCAATTTTGCCAACGATCCACAACGGGCTTCTGAAGCGGGCCAAAAAGGTGGCATGGCTTCAGGCGGACAGCAGTCCAAAGACGCTGACCGTATGTCCGGCGGCGGTCAGGGCGCAGGACGCGGAGGCAGCTTTACCGATGACAGCGACAAAACCTCGCAGCCAGGCCAGAAAGGCGGCCAGGCTTCGGGCGGCCGGCAATCCCCCGATGCGGATCAGTCGACCAGCGGCGGCCAGGGAAGCGGTCGCGGCGGTAACTTGGCCGACAAGGATAAAATGTCTGATGCAGGGCGCAAAGGAGGTGACCAGGGCCCTGACGGCGGACGTAAGTCCTGATGCCGTGTGATTCACATCAAGCCCCGTGTTGTTTTCGGGGCTTGATTTTTACGCAGCCGATGAGCTGTCAGCCTCAAATCGCGCGCTGCAGAATGGCTTGCGCACGGCCAATAACCGGCGCGTCGACCATTTGCCCATCCAGTACAAAAACGCCTTCACCTGAGGTCGCGGCTTCCATGATGCGCTGTGCCCACTGCAGCTCTTCATTGCTGGGCTTTAACGCTTGATGAATGATTGCCACTTGGCTGGGGTGGATGCAAAGTGCACCGCCAAAGCCCATGTCACGGGCGAATTGGACGGCATTGTGCAGGCCGGGGGTGTCCTGGATTGAGGGGAAAACCCCGTCCAGCGCCGGGGCCAGGCCAGCCACCCGCGTCCACAGCAATACCGCGTAGCGGGCGTGACTGAGGAACTCTTCAGCGGCACGACTGCCGGTGGTCAGGTTCAGGTCCAGACCCAAATCAAGGCTACCAAATGACAAACGCTCAACGCCTTGAGCGCTGGCGATCGAATCGAGTGCCGCCAAGCCTTTGGCGCTCTCGATGATCGGCCAGACAGGCTTGCCGCTGCTATTCGCGGTGGACACCTGCACCGCGCTTTCTGCTTTGGGCAGCAGAAGGGCGGTCACGCCGGCATGGCGTCGGCAAAGATCCAGATCTGCGGCGTGTGCCCAGTGATCCGCAGCATTGACGCGCACCAGAATCCGCGCATCCGGATGTTCATTCAAAAAGCGCTCAAGGTTATCCCTGGCGTGTTCCTTTTGGTTTTCCTGCACGGCATCTTCCAGGTCGACAATGACCCGGTCCGCGCCGCTGGCGAGGGCTTTGAGGATGCGTTCGGGACGCGTGGCGGGCACAAACAGGGCGGAACGAACTACCGACGTATTCATGCTGTTTCTTCCTCGGTGAACTCGACTTCGGCGATCTGTGCGGTGCCGTGCTGATTGCCGGCCCAGAGCTGCGCCTTGTCGCTACCGGTCAAACGGCCGCCCACCTCGAAAGGTTGGGGTGAAATCAGCGGCCGCAGGCCACGGAAGGTGAAACGCTGCAGTCGCGCAGTCGGGTGCGCACGGGTAAAGGCACGCAGGTTCAGCGTGGCGATCAATGGGCCATGCACCACCAGCCCCGGGTAGCCTTCGGTCTCTGTGACGTAAGGCCAGTCATAGTGAATCCGATGCCCATTGAAGGTCACGGCGGAATAGCGGAACAGCAGGGTCGGGGAGGGTTCGACCTGTTCATGCCATTGGCCTTCAGGGACTGTGTCGCTGCTGTTCAGTTTGGGCGGTGTCGGTTCACGGTAGACGATGTCCTGCTCGTCCAGCAGTGCGCGCTGGCCGTCCTGGAAATACTCATGGCGTACCGTGACAAACAGCAACGATCCGGTGCGGCCGTGCTTTTCCTCGACGTTGAGAATGGTCGATACGCAGGTGACATCGGCCTCTACCGTCAACGGCTGGTAGAACTCGATTCGGCTGCCGGCCCACATGCGATTGCGGTTGTGGGCCGGCGGCAGGAAGCCGCCGAGCGCTGGGTGACCGTCCGGGCCCAGTTCGCTGGCGGCCACCGGCTCTTGAAAGAACGCCCAGTGCCACAGCGGCGGTAGCGGTTCGCCCGGCAACGGTGGCGCTTCGCTGAATGTCGCGGCAATGCGCTTCACCAAGGTGAAACTGATCCGGTCCTGGTTTTCCTGGCGACGGCCAATCCAGGCTGAAAAATCGAAAGTGCTCATCGTCATCATTCCTGTCGGTCGGTGATCAGGCCAGGGCGGCCATTTCTGGAATCGCGTCAAACAAGTCCGCCACCAGGCCGTAATCGGCCACCTGGAAGATCGGCGCTTCTTCGTCCTTGTTGATCGCAACGATCACTTTGGAGTCTTTCATGCC